>JANRLN010000318.1:0-18010 GCA_033762515.1 Planctomycetaceae bacterium | reverse complement strand
GGTCGTACGGTCCCCTGGCGGATGCACTGCAGCACGCAGCGAATCGCGATCCTGGGGCGGCTTCGAGAAAAACCCCGACGCCGTTCCTTGTCTTGCGGCGACGGCCGTGTCACGCTGCCGATTCGGCGGCGACTCTTGAGTTGGAAATCTCACTGAATCCCATGTACGACCTCATCGGCGACACCCACGGTTACGCGGATCCACTCCGTCGGTTGCTCGACCAACTCGGGTACCAGCGAAAGGACGGCGTATATCGCCATCCCGAGCGGAAGGCGATATTCCTGGGGGATTTCGTCGATCGCGGGCCGGCCATCCGCGAGGTGCTGCAGATCGTCCGGCCCATGGTCGAGTCGGGCGCCGCGCTGGCGGTCATGGGAAATCACGAGCTGAATCTCCTCGCCTTTCACACCGAAGACCCTGAGCGACCGGGCGAGCACCTCCGGCGGCGAACCCCGGACAACACCCGTCAGGTGCGTCAGACGCTGACTCAATTGTCCGCCGCGGAACTGTCGGAAGCGCTGGACTGGTTTCGAACCCTGCCGCTCTGGCTCGAACTCGAGGGGCTGCGGGTGGTGCATGCCTGTTGGGATGAAGTCCACCTGGAACAGGTACGTCGCGGGTTGGAACAATATGGAGGCGTGACGGCCAGGTTCCTCCAGGCCGCGTATCGTCAGGAGCGGGAACTCTTTCGACCGGTCGAGGTGATTCTGAAGGGGAAAGAGATCGCGCTGCCGGAGGGGGTCTCGTTTCAGGACAAGGACGGCAAAGTGCGGCGACGGACGCGGACCCGCTGGTACATGTCTCCCGAGGGAATGACCTATCGGACTTACGCCCTCAGCGACGCGATTCACTGTGATGATCCGCTCGATCCCGCCGCATTGCGCGATGTGGCCCCCTATCCCACCACGTCCAGGCCGGTGTTCGTCGGACACTACTGTCTCAGCGCGACGCCTCCGTCAATTTTGCGCGACAACGTCGCCTGCCTCGACTATGGCGTGATCAAGGATGGTCCCTTGTGCGGCTATCGATGGAACGGCGAGCAAACTCTGAACAACGACCACCTCGTCTGGGTGAACCAATGAGCCCACCAGCGGCGTCACAGGTTCCTCAGGCGCGGTCCTCCCTGCGCCGTTGGGTGGCTTCAGGATTCGTGGTGCTTTTGGCCCCCGTCGTCGCGTTCGCGATTTTGAGCGCATCGGCTCGACGGCCGGGCAATCTGGGGGTCGTTGACGGTCGGCTCGCCGATTGTCCGCCGTCGCCCAATTGCGTCTGCACTCAGGCTGCAGCCGCGAGCCATCAAGCCCAGCCGATTCCCTTCACTGGCTCCGCCGCCGAAGCCGCCGACCGTCTCCGCGCAGTGCTGAGTCGTCAGCCGCGGACCGCAATCATCACGGATCGTGGAGACTACCTCCACGCCGAAGCGACCAGCCTCTTATTCCGATACGTCGACGACGTGGAATTCTTCATCGACGCCGACAAGCAGGTCATCCACTTCCGCTCCGCATCGCGGGTCGGTCATTCCGACCTCGACGTCAATCGCGGCCGCATGCAAGCGATCCGCACCGCATTTCTCGCCGAGTAGCTGACGGTTGAGGGCCAAGGGCTGAGGGTTCAGAGCCAAGAGCTGAGGGCCAAGAGCTAAGTGCTAAGAGCCAGAACACGACTCACCGGCATCGCCGTCCGACTCTCAACTCTCAACTCTCAACTCTCAACTCTCAACTCTCAACTCTCAACTCTCAACTCTCAACTCTCAACTCTCAACTCTTGGCCTTCAGCTCTTAGCCCTTAGCCCTCAGCTCTTAGCCCTCAGCCCTCCGCCCTCCCGCCTACGCGAAGAAGACCTTTTCCGCTGTCCGTTGCAGCAGCCAGAGCTTGTCTTCGTCGCTGAGGAAGGGGAGGCCGTTGCGGATCAGCTCGATCGAAGCTTTGCAGCTATGCGGGGGCTGCATCTGGAAGGGACCGTCCGAGGCCCACATCAGGCGTTCGCGGCCGTAGGCCGACAGCAGCTGCTGGATCGCAGGTCCCAGGTCGGTGTAGGGGGGCGTCTTCTTGCCCAGAGCGTAGAAGGCCGAAACCTTGACGGTCACCTTGGGATGCCGGGCCATGTCGCACAAGGCCTTCAGGTCGGCAGGGGGCAGCTCCCCCGTCACCCCGATGCGACAGATGTGATCGATCACTACCGGCGTATCGGGATATTTGCGGCACATGCGGTCGAGCGCGGGGAGCCCGTTGGGATCCATCAGGCAGCACATGTTCAATCGATGTTGTCCGGCCACCGACCACATCGTGTTCATGGTGTCGGAGGACAGCCAGTTGGCGAAGTCCTTGTCTTTGGGATAGATGCGAAACCCGGTGCATCCCTGGGTCTTCAATTTCAACATCGCGTCGGTCGGATTCCCCGTGTCTTGCTCGATGACGGCGACCCCGCGAAAGTTCTTCGGATGCTTGGCGATCACGTCGACCATGTAGGAATTGTCGTAACCGTAGAACGACATCTGAATCAGGACGACGCGGTTGATCCCCAGCGGCTGCATGACGCCGAAAAGCTCTTCGACGGTGAAGCTCGGCGGATCCATATTCGCCCGGCGATGGCCGGCCGCGAGGGGATACTTGGCGGTGTCCGGGGTCCAGATGTGGCAATGTGCGTCGATGAAATTCATACGTGCCTCGGCCTGGGCGTCTGGGGAATCGAGCCCTCGCATCCTACCAATCAACGTTCGTGAATGGGAGTCGAGGCTCCGTCGAGCGGCTCCACGGGAATGTGGTCCAATTCGGTCATGGCCCCGCTGCCGTGTGCGACGCCAGGTCGAGCGCTCAGCTCCGCCGACGAACTTCCGATATCCGCTGTTCGGACACGCCGCAGTAATCGACCCTGCGATCGGAGTTCCGGTCATTCCTCAGCCCACCGTGGGAAGCGGAATGGCCGCAAAGATCGCAAAGTCAGAATCGCAAAACTGCCGGTGGACGTGCGAGTTGGGAATTCTCCATGAAAGTCTGGACTCCCGGTTCACGTTCAAAACGCGCCGAAGCTCTGACCTTTTTTGCGCTCCTTTGCGTTTTTTGCGGTCATTCCACATCTTGACGTCGGTCACTGCTCCCCGCGTCCACGCTTGACCTGGCGGAATGCGGGTGGCGCCGAGGGATTCCATGTCGCAGCGCATGATCACGCTTCTCACCGACTTCGGCCGGACCGACACCTATGTCGGCCAGATGCATGCAGTGATCGCCGCGATCGCCCCCGCGGTGCGGGTGATCGACCTCACTCACGACATTGCCCCGCAAAACATCGTGCACGGGGGGCTGATGCTGGAGGACGCTGTTGAGGCTTGCCCGCCGGGGACGATTCACGTGGCCGTGGTCGACCCCGGAGTTGGCTCGCAGCGCAAGGCGATCGCGGCGGAGGTCGGCCCCTGGATCTTCGTCGGCCCCGACAATGGTCTCTTCACCGCGGTCCTGGCACGCTGGCCTCTGGGTGCGGCCGTGGAACTCACCGAGCGCCGCTTTCATCGCGAAACTCGCTCGAACACCTTCCACGGACGCGACGTTTTCGCCCCGACTGCGGCCCACCTCGCAAACGGCGCCTCGCTGGTTTCCCTGGGATCGGCGCTGCTGACGCCGCTGATCCAGACGCCGATTCCCCAGCCTTTCAGTGAGCCACACCGCACTACGGGCGAGGTCCTGTGGGTCGACCATTTCGGCAATCTGGTGACGAATCTGCGGCGAGAACACCTCCACCGCAGCGGCGGTCGCATCAGCCTCCCCACAGCGTCCGATTTGCCTCTGGTCGCGTGTTACGCGGACGGCCCCGAGGAGTCGCTGTTCGCCCTGTTCGGCAGCAGCGGACGGCTGGAGATCGCCGTCCGGAATGGGTCTGCGGCAGCCCGGGTCAAGGCGGGGGCGGGGACCATCGTGGAGTGGCAACCGGCCGATGCCGGGTGAAGACCACTCAGCGCGTCCTGCTCGTCGCGAAGTCGTGAGGTCACCAAACTGCTGTTGCCAGCATCGAAACTTACGTCCAGAATTTCGGCGAACTGGAATCGAGCGTCTGCGGACCAACTCCGCATGGGGCGCATTGAAGCCCACTCCCGAGGAGATCGATGATGAATCCCATTCCCACTGTCGCTTTCACGCTGACTTTGGCCCTGCTGGCGCTGGTTGCCTGGACTTATGCCGACAGTGCCGAGCCGACGGCGAAGGCGACCGATGCCGCACCCGGAACGTCGAAGTCGCCCAAAGCCGACGAACCAGCCGACCCGGGGCTGCTGCCGGTCGCCAAGACCGAAGAGGAATGGAGGCAGCGGCTGACCAGGGAGCAGTATTACGTCACTCGGCAGAAGGGAACCGAACGGGCCTTCACGGGCAAGCTCTGGGACAATCATGAGGACGGGATTTATCGCTGCGTCTGCTGCGGACAGAAGCTCTTCAGCTCAGCGACGAAATTCGAATCGGGCACCGGTTGGCCCAGCTTTTATCAGCCGATCACCAAGGAGAGCGTCGCCGAACATGCCGACAACAGCCTGCTCGGACGGCGGACCGAAATCGTCTGCAGCCGCTGCGACGCGCATCTGGGACATGTCTTCGCCGACGGACCAAAGCCCACCGGTCTGCGGTATTGCATGAATTCGGCCGCGCTGAAGTTCGAAAAGCAGGCCGCGCCGCCGAAGAAATAGCGACGCGTGGGACGGGATCGGCGATAACGCCCCTCCGTCGCCCTCTGGCTCATTCCCTCGGGTCCGCGGGAATGGGATAGGGCGACGGCAACTGGTGACGATGAAAGTACGGACCGTTGTTCCGCGTCTGTTGCTGGTAGGGAACCTCCAGCACCATCTTGTCCTTCAGCCAGGCTTTGACCTCGTAGCCGGTCAAACGGGCCGGGGTGGCTTCCCAAATCGGACCATGATCGGTGCGGAGAGCCTCGACGATCACCACCGCTTCCGGGTTGGTCCCCTGGGCGTAGCCGAAGATGGCCCCGTCGATCACCGACGCCGAGGGGCTGTCGTAGCGGTGCAGGGGGGTCGTCAACAGCCGCAGCTCCCATTCCGTCCGGGTGGGTTCCCCCCAGAGACTGGTGATGCGGAACTGGCGGGCGATGCTCCGCATCTGCGTTAACCGCAGCCCCTTGGAATCCGCCGGCGGATCGTTGTCGGGAAACGTGTGCCGCTGGGCGTCGGAACTCGCGGGCGACCAGCAGATGGAGTTTCCTTCGCGCAACTCAAACCGCTGGCTCGTCATGGGAGTCATCGACTCGACGTAGCAGCGCCGCTGGTCGTTCAGATGCGTCTTGGCGAGCAGGACTGGTCGCCCCTGGTGCGTCCAGAGGAACACGGCCCCATCCGCCCCGCTGACGGGATTCTTCCAACGGAACACCGGGGTGGTCTGCAATTCCCCGCGACTCTTATTCGCATCCTGCATCACCAACGTGAATTGCCGCTGACGCTGCAGCAGAAACTCGAGATGAGCGTCCGCGGGAGTCGCGTCCGCGGCCGGTTCCTGAGCCGGGGCGTACAGGACTCCGGCGAACAGCATCCCCACGACCAGCGTCGGAAATCGAGGCGGCTGAAATCGCGTCGTCGGCAATGGAATTCCCCCGCGCAAGTGCGTACGACGGATCGCCGAGCAGTCTCAGCGATGAGGCAGACAGCGAGTCTACAGCACACGAACCACGGGCGGAAGGAAAATTTCGAGCGGGCCCCCCTGATCGAGGAAAACCCCGATCGGCACATCCCGAGATCGAGCTATTCCCAGGCATCCATCACGCACTGTAATTGGGAGTCGATGTCGACCGCCGGCGGTTTGCTCCGATCCCCCGTCACGTCTGCGGGAACCAGAGACTGGGCGGGAGCCGCGTCGGTCGGCCGACCTCCAAAGGTGAGGTGCGATTTCAGCGAGCTGTCGGCGGGCTGGGGCTCCAGCGCGGCGAGCCGTTCCGTGGCGACGGGATTGATCAGCCGCCGAATGGACCGAAGCTTCTTGAGCAGCAATTCCGGGGTGAGCTCGGTCTTCAGGAGGAAGTCGTCGGCGCCGGCCGAAATCGCGGCGGTCACACTCTCCCGCTTGGAGTCCGCCGTGAGAATCAGGATCCGCAGTTGCTCAAACTCGTGGACTTTCCGGAGTTCGCGCGTGGTTTGCAGGCCGTCCCAACCCGGCATGTGAATATCGATGATCGCCAGATCCGGGACCCGCTCGTAGGCCTTCTGCAAGCCCTCGCGGCCGTCCGACGCCACAGCGACGAGGAACTCTCGACGCAGCCGGGCCACCAGCAGGCTCCGCATTTGCGGGTCGTCATCAATAATCAGAATTCGTTGCCGATGCAGGGCATCGATCCCGCTATCTGCCTTTGGGAACATCAGGGGACTTTCTGACGAAACCGATGATCTGGAGGTGAATACCAACCGAACGGAGCGGACAAGCTGAATCTAGCCCAGATCTCGCATGTTGCTGCGCTTTTCGCGCAGTTTCCATGATTTCGACCGATCTCCCCCGTCGGGGAACCGCCCCGACACAGTTGTGCCGCCTGACGACCGCGGCGCTCGTCGGGCCGATGCTCCGAGTTCCGTCGCGAACGCGAAGTTGGGTTGGGTGGAAATCACGATTCTTCACGTTATGTTGCACAGCACAGGCTTGCGTTCGCAGTCCGTTCCCCCCGCGCCGACCAGTGTCGCTCCCGTGACCGGCCGCGGAACGCTCCCTTGCCAACGTCTCTTCTGAAAGGAACGCGTTCATGGGTTGTCGATTTCCCCGTCTCGCGGTCGTAGCGGTTTTGATCTCCTGTCTGTGTGCCGGCGCCGCTCGCGCCGCCGATGTGCAGGCCGGTTTCGACTTCCCGTCGAGCACGTTGACCCTTGCGGTCGACGACCCCAACAACTCCGGCGCGCGATTCGTCGTCGCCGGCTTCCCGTTGCTGGGAGCGGCGGTGATTGGATTCGGCAACACCACGGTCAACGGGGGCTCGTTCGAGTTTTTTCTCGCACCACTCGACACATTGACCGGGAACCTGAACATCGACTGCACACTCACCAACCAGAACGACGCAGCGACGTTTGTGTTCATCCTCGGCAACCACCTGAATTTCCAGCTCGGCGGCGGCAACGACACCTTCGCCCTCGTCTTCGGCGACGCGGCCGAGCTGATGATCGACGGCGGCGACGGCGACGATTCCGCCCTCATCCTGGCCACCGCCGA
Source organism: Planctomycetaceae bacterium (assembly GCA_033762515.1). Classification (GTDB taxonomy): domain Bacteria; phylum Planctomycetota; class Planctomycetia; order Planctomycetales; family Planctomycetaceae; genus DSVQ01. The sequence goes on along the minus strand of JANRLN010000318.1, from coordinate 10,828 downwards.
TTCGCAAAACATCACCGCCGTTGAAGACCTCTTCCCGTTTTTCCGCACGAGCCGGGCGGTCAACCGCTGAGGCGTCCGACCCGACGCACGGTCCCCGCGGTTCTGCGAGCGCTCAACCTCGGACGGCGGATGTCGGTTTCAGCCGCATCCAGCGCCCAAGAGCTGTCCCGTCCCCACTCCGCAACGCCTTAGCAGAAATCGCCAGAATTCCGATCTTCGACGCCATGAACCCGCACCGTCCTCCAGTCCACTTCCGGCGACCTTCGCGACTCCGAGGCGCCACGACCAACGTGAACGCCCTGGGTGAGCAACGAATCGGCGCGTGGCCCCGAACGAGATTCCGTTGCCTCCCCGCCTCCCATTGATACTGGATTTTCGACCACTTCCATCCCGTGGAGAGCTTCCTCCCGGCTTCGTCGCCGCAGGAGAGGGAAGTTTGGCGACCAGGGTCCGCCCGTCGCTGGGCGGACGTTGCGCCTGAAAGATGCTCCTTCAAATCCGCGCCCATCGTCGTCGCCGAGATCGGATTGAAAGCCACTCGAAGCCACAGCGAGTTTCGCAAACGCTGAATTGAAAATGGGTTGCAACGATCTCCGAAAAAGGGGCTCGCGGCGCGGCGATTTTCTCCCACGCTTTGAAAAAGCCCTGCGTAAAATCCTACGCATGAGATTTTGTGACCGCATCGCATCCCAAGGTTGGGAAGACTCTCATGGTCGAGAGGGCGGTCGAGAGGCAATCCGATGCAAGGAGACGATTCAGATGACCACTTTCTCAACCGTTGCCGTGCTCTGCCTCCTGGCGATTCTGGGAATTCCGCTCCTAGTGGCGATGGCACTCCTCGGCCCCCGTCAATTGACGCGACAGGCCGTGGAGACCCTGACCGTCATTTGGACGATCGTCAAAGTTGGAGTCGTGTCGGCAGCCTCGCTGGCCCTGCTGTAATCCCTGGCCTCGAAGTCGAGGCGGGGCTGGCAGGCATCGGGGTCGTGATCAACGACGTCTTGCCGGCTTGATCACCCGCCGTTGCTGCGTGCGGTCGATCTGGACGACGCGGCCGTCGTGAATCACGATCGTCACGCTGCCGTACTGCAAGCCGGTCAGCGCGTCGAGAATCTGCCGGATGCGTTCCTGAAACTCGCGATCGATATCGGTTTGAGTCGGCGTGTCGTTCGTGGTCATCATGACTCGTGCGGACTCCAGAGATGGGGAGCGATGCCGCCTGCCCGAGAAATCGGCTCCGCTCCGTCGGCCTCTCGGGGAGGACGGCATCGCTCCCACCGCTTGGAATGTGGGCGTTAGGCAAAAATGTCCCTCGCGACAACGCCCCCCACATCGGTGAGACGGAAGTCGCGACCGGCGTAGTTGTAAGTCAACGACTCGTGATCCAGCCCCATCAGCGCCAACAGTGTGGCGTGCAGGTCCATCGTGTGCATTCGGCCTTCGACCGCATGCGTGCCGAATTCGTCGGTGGCTCCGTAGGAAAAGCCCTTCTTGACCCCCGCGCCCGCCAGCCACATCGGGTAACCCGTGATGTTGTGGTCGCGCCCATCGGGACCCTGCGCCGACGGCAGGCGGCCGAACTCGCTGCCAAACAACACCAGGGTGTCCTCCAGCAAGCCGCGCTGCTCCAGGTCGGCCAACAAGGCTGCCGTGGGCTGGTCAGTCGCCGCCGAGTTGGCGATCAAGCCCTTGTGCAGGTTGTTGTGATGATCCCAGCCGGGCTGACGGACTTGCACGAAGCGCACCCCCGCTTCGCTGAGGCGGCGGGCCATCAGGCACTGCCGGGCAAAGCTCCCCGCGGCTCCGGGCTTCACACCGTAGGCGTCTTGAACCTCTTGCGGTTCCCGAGAGATGTCCAGGAGTTCCGGCACCTTGCCCTGCATCCGAAACGCCAATTCGTAAGACTGAATCACGCCGTCGAGTTCCGTCGGCGCCCCCGGGTTGGCCAGCAGATCCTGGTTCATCGCCTGCACCAGATCGATCTGCTTGCGCTGCAGGGGCGTGACGGTCTCGGCCTTCAGGTTGGGCAGGAAGCCGGCGTCGTTGATCCGCGTCCCCTGGAAGTGGGCCGGCAGGAACGCACTGCCGTAGTTCACCGCTCCGCCGAAGTTGGGCGACGGATTGATGGTGATGTAGCCCGGCAGATCCTGGTTCTCGGTGCCCAGGCCATACAGCAGCCAGGCCCCCATGGAGGGCCGGGTCACCGAGGCGATCCGAGCACCAGTATGGAGCTGGATCACGGCCTGAGGATGCGCCGGGGTGTCGGTATGCAGTCCGCGGATGAAGCAGAGCTTATCGACCTGTTTGGCCACGTGGGGATAGAGCTCCGAGACCCAGGTTCCCGTTTCGCCATGCTGGCTGAACTGGAACTTCGAGGCGACCAGCTTGCCCCCTCCGGGAGCAGGCTTGCCGTCGCTCTCCTGCAGCTTGGGCTTGTAGTCCCACGTGTCGACGTGCGACGCCGCCCCTTCCATGAACAGGAAGATGATCCGCTTGGCTTTGGCGGGGAAGTGCTGCGGTTTGGGGGACAATGGTCCGGCGGCTGCCGGGGACGGGGTCGCCCCCTTCGCGGCACGTTGCTGCAGGCCCAGCATTCCGGCCAGGGCCAAGTAACCGAACCCGGTCCCGGCCGATTTCAGAGCGTCGCGCCGATTGACGCCCCAGGATGCGAATGTCTGACTCATGACTCAAAACTCCTCAAGATCTGCTATGCGATGAATGAATGGAATGATTGTTGAAGTCTGCGAACGACGTTCGCGGTTACCGCACGTAGCGGAATTCCCCCGAACCGAACAGCGCCTGAACGAAGCTGGCCCAGGCCGCAGATTGGGCATCGCGCGGCAGGATCGGGGCTTCCTCGACCGGAACATCGGATTGATCGACTTCGTCCGCGTTGGCCACCTGCATCTGCGCGGCGCGTGCCACGGCACTCGTCGCGCCCGCCGCATTGGCCGGAGCCGCTGCCGACGCCGGTTCCAGCGCCAGGGCGACGGCTTTCGCTTCCAGCGCCGCGGCGGCGGCGAAATCTTCTGTCAGCGCGACCGCAGCTTGAGCGGAATAATCGGCCAGATAGAACCTTGCCCGCTCGACCTCGCTGACGGTCGGCCGACGTCCGAGCGCCAACTCATAGGCCCGGTCGATTTTGGCGCGTTCATCGAGCACGCTGTCGCCGAGCAGCCGTTCGGCCAGCGCCAGCGAGTTCCGGCGGACAAAGGCGTCGTTCAACAGATACAGAGCCTGCGTGGGCACCGTCGTGGTCTCACGCCGTCCGGTCACCAGTCCCTGATCGGCGAAGTCGAAGACTTCCAGCGACGCCGGGACGATGGTCCGCAACAGCGGCAGATAGATGCTCCGGGATCGGCTGGCTCGCCCCGCCGCGACGATCCGCTGAGCTTCCGGGCCGTTGTTGCGGAGCTCGATCACGGGCAGCTCCTGGGCGACCGATCCGGTCGCAGGAGTCGATGCCAGTTCCCCGGCCGCGACCAGCATGGCGTCGCGCAGTTCTTCGCCAGACAGCCGGCGGGGACTGTGCCGCCAGATCCAGCGATTTGCGGGATCGGCCGCCAGATGGGACTCGCTCGCGGCGGAACTGAGGCGATAAGCTCGCGTCAGCACCAGCGCCCGGATGTGCCGTTTGATCGACCATCCATCGGCGATGAAGCGCGAGGCGAGGTGATCGAGCAGTTCAGGGTTCGACGGCGTGCCCCCGGTGGTGCCAAAATTGTCGACACTCTCCACCAGGCCCGTTCCGAAGAGGTGCTGCCAGATCCGGTTGACGATCACGCGCGACGTCAACGGATTGCGGGGACTGGCCAGCCACTCCGCCAACTGCAGGCGGCCACTTTGATCGGCGGGAATCGCCGACGTCTCGGGAATCGCCACGACTTCCAGGAAGCCGCGCGGCGCAACGGGGCCCAGTTGTTCGGCTTCACCCCGCAGACGAATTTCGGTATCGCCGATCGTTTTGGCGTCGCGCACTCCAAGCGCCACTTCGCTGTACGACGCGGGATCGGAAAGGGCCACATATTCGGCCTGCAACCGGTTCCATTTCTGCCGCGCCACCTGCCGCATCGGGCGACCGTTCGGGGCGAGCTTGTCGCCGTCAGCCGAATCACGAATGGCTTCGAAGGCTGCTTGCGCGGCCTCCGCAGCGGCTTTGGCGGCTGCGATCTTGGCGGCATGTTCCGGGGCAATCTGTTCCGGCTTGGTCAACAGCAGCAACAGGTCGGTGTCATAGTAGGCCAGACCGCCGCCCCCCATCTTGTTGCGCAGTCCGGCGCACAAGTCGGTGCTGTGGAAGATTCCGGCGAGGCCGTAGTACTCGCGCGTCGAAATCGGGTCGAACTTGTGATCGTGGCAGCGGGCGCAGCTCACGGTGAGTCCCAGGATCGACCGCGTCACGGTGTCGATCTGCTCATCAATGTTGTCCATGATGAAGCGGACTTTGAACCGCTGATTGACGTCCTTCACCCCCAGCGCCAGGAAGCCTGTGGCGATCAAGTGTTCTTTGCGTTCGGCTTCGCTGCCCGCCGGCAGCAGATCGCCGGCGATCTGCTCGCGCACGAATTCGTCGTACGGTTTGTCTTTGTTCAACGCCTCAATCACATAGTCGCGATATTTCCATGCTTGCGGATAAGGCAGGTTGCGCGCGGAACCCGTCGATTCCCCGAACCGCGCCACATCCAGCCAGTGCCGACCCCAGCGCTCTCCGAACGCCGATGATCCCAGCAAGCGATCGACAACCTGCTCATACGCCTGTTCTGACAGGTCACTCTGGAACTGTTGGATTTCGGCCGGCGTCGGCGGCAACCCGGTCAGGTCGAACGTCACCCGGCGGAGCCAGGTCTCGCGATCGGCGTCGGCCACGGGTTCCAGCGACTCCTGCTCCAGCCGGGCCAGCAGGAAACGATCGATGTCGTCACGCGGCCAGGCGCCGTTGCGAACGGCGGGCACGCCCACCGTTTGCAGCGGTTGCCAGGCCCAGTGTTCTTTTCGCAGGCGATCATAGCTTTCATTGTTGGCCTGCAGGTCTGCCGGCACTTCAATGGCCGGCCACGCCGCACCGTCCTGAATCCATTTCGTCAAGTCAGCGATCTGTTCGTCGCTGAGCTTGAAGTCGGGCGGCATCTTGAGTTTGGCATCTGTCTGATTGACCGCCTTCAGCAGCAGGCTGGCGGCGGGATCGCCGGGGACGACCGCATGACCTCGGCCGCCACCCTGTAGAATCCCGCGCTGATCATCGACGCGCAGCCCGCCCGCCGCCTTATTGTCGGCGGAATGGCAGTTGTAGCAGTTGTTGACCAGCAGCGGCCGGATCTTCTTCTCGAAGAATTCCAGATCTTCCGGAGTGGGGGGCCGTGATTCCGCAGACGTCGTCGCAGGGGCTGCCAGGGCAGTCACCGCTGCGACGAACATCAGCGTCCAACGAGACAACAGGTTCATCGAATAAGTTCCCTCAGGGGTGAGTCGGATACGAGCGTCGTCTTGCTGCCGGCACTGAGTCGCGTGGTGCCAAAGTGTGTGAAACGAAATGTCGCGCCGCGGCCTGTCCGCTGGTTATTGGAGAGCGGCAGCCTTTTTGGTCTTCCGATTCTGCTGCTGCGGTCCCGGGACCCACTTGGGAGCGACCAGAGTGGCGTTCCAATCGTCCCAGACGGCTTGCAAGGCCTTGACCCGCTCGGGTTCCGCCGCGGCCAGGTCTTTCGTTTCACCGATGTCCGCCGCGAGGTTGTAGAGCCGTGGTTGAGTGTCGCCACGGACCTTCACCAGCTTCCAGTCGCCTTCGCGGATCGCCGTCTGTTCACCGAACCTCCAGAACAACGCCGCGTGCGGGGCAGCCTGGTTCTCGCCAGCCAGGTAGGGCAACAGGTTGACGCCATCCAACGGCGCCTTGCCGTCCGCCGGAACTCCCGCCGCGGCGAGCACGGTCGGCAGGATGTCCAACTGAATCACCGGTTGCTCGTAGACCGTTCCCGCGGGAACCTTGCCCGGCCATTTCACGAAGTAGGGAACGCGAATTCCCCCTTCCCAGGTTGTTGCCTTCTGACCATTCAGCGGCGTATTCGTCGACCCGTTGGTCGGCGGCCCCCCGTTGTCGCTGATGAACACGACCAGCGTATTTTCTTCGAGTTTCTCGGCGGCGAGTTTGCCCAGCACCTGCCCGACGGCGCTATCCAGGGACGACAACATCCCGGCGTAGGTCCGACGGCGTTCATCCTGGATGCTGCTGAACTTTTCCAACAGTTCCTGCGGCGCATGCTGCGGATTGTGGACGGCGTTGAACGGCAGGTACAGAAAGAACGGCTCGGCCTTGTGGCGATCGATGTAGTCGACCGCTTCGCGGGCGAAGGCATCGGTCAGATACGACGGTTCTTCCACCGGTTTGGTCCCGCGATAGATTGCGTCGGCATTGCCCGCTCCGGGAAAGTAAGAGTGGGCGCCGCCGAGAAACCCGAAAAACTCATCGAATCCGCGCTGCGTGGGGAGGTAGGGCCTGGTGAATCCCAGGTGCCATTTCCCGACCATCCCGGTGCTGTAGCCAGCCGCCTTCAATCGCGCCGGCAGCGTGAGTTCTTCCAGGCTGAGACCGAAGTCCTCGCCCCGATTGTTTCCGGGATTGAACTCGTGACCAAACCGCTGCTGATAGCGGCCGGTCATCAGCCCGGCCCGCGTGGGGCTGCAATACGGACCCGAGACGTAGCCCGACGAGCAGCGCACGCCGCTGCGCGCCAGCGCATCAATGTGCGGTGTGGGGATGTCTTTCCCGCCATGCACCCCCAGGTCGCCGTAACCCAGATCGTCGGCGACGATCAACACGATGTTGGGCCGCGACGGGCGATCCGCTGCATGGATGGCCCCAATGACTGACAGCGCCGCGTGCAACGCTACGGCGGCGACCAATTGACTTCGTAATGACTTCATTCACAATGCTCCCGGGACTTCTGAACCATTGCGATCGAACTGAACCGGACGTTCGCGCCGTCTCCGACGGCCCTCGCGACAGCGAATCTACGGATTTCATCCCTGAGTCAGTTAACCTATTTCTGCGACAACTCCAAATCAATCGAATTATCGCCGGACTTCACCTCGCGTTCGAACTCGACTTCCAGATTGGGCTTGTAACCTTCCGGGAGCGGAGGCGTGACCATCTTCCCCGTGCTTTTGTCTTCGACCTGGATCTCATCCACTTTCGACGTCCGCACCAGCACGCGATGGCGTCCGACGGGTGCTCCTTGCCGAGTCTGTGAAAACTGCAGCGCATATTTCCCGTCGGCATCGCTGTAGGCCGCTCCATAGGTTCCCGGAGGATCAATCGGTGTAAATTGCAGGTAAGCAAACGGGACTGCAGTGCCGTTCTGCGTCACCTTTCCATGTACCGTGCCCAGGTTGAGGCCGTCGGAACATCCGGAGGCGACCCACACCAAGGCGGTCACTGCTGCGAACCAGTAGAGACGGGCGAACTGCAACACGGAAAAGGCCTTTCAAAATTCATGTTTCTGGCCATCCCTGAGTTCCCCGGCGGGAGTTCCCCGCCGGGGAAACAGGAACTCGTCGACATTCGATTTCAGCGCAGTCGATTAGAAGTCACCAATTACCAGCCCGTCATTGCGCCGGCCCAGGCGTTGAAACAGTCCCAGGTTGTTGTTGGGAGTGGGTTGATTCGGTTGCACGTTATTGAATTCGATGTTCTCACTGATGAAGGTGACGCGACCATCGCCGAACAGGAAATGTGCGCCACCGGTATGGCGGCTGCTGAAGGCCCGCGAGACCGCCGGGTTGCCGTTTGGCTGCAACAGCGGGTCGTTGATCTTCACATCCAGAATCGCCAGGTTCTGCCGCGCACCCCAGATGCCGGTGCCCACATAGTTGCGCTGACCGACCCAGTTCGCGGCCCAGCCGAGTTGCCAGTCCCGTTCACCGATGGCGAACGTGTTGGAGAGGCCGTCGGTGATGTCGCGAAACTGCACTCTGCTGTCACCCCAGAACAGACCGAACGGGTCCCGCTGGTTGACGATCCAATCTTCGGGCGTGGACCAGCGTGAACCAGAGACAGCCACGTAGTTGGACGTTCCCAGATGCACCGGTTGGTTGCCGAAGAAGGCGCTGTAAGGGGCGTCCCACTCGCGCTTGGTATTGACATCCGGCGCGGTGTCCGACGGGCAGCGGTAGAACGAGAAGGTGGTTTTGGGGAGTGCTTGTACTGCAGGATTGGCGGTATTCCGCAGCAGTTCGTCCAGATCGACGCCGTTCGTCTGCATCGCGGTGAACATCGTCGCCTGTTCCAACTGCGGCAGCAGGAACGTCCCCCAACCGTACGAGGCCAGCGCCGCTACGTTCTGATTGCCGCTCTTGTGGACGACTCCCGGCGGCAGGGTGTTGTAGGTGTCGTGGTAGTTGTGGAGCGCCAGGCCGATCTGCTTGAGATTGTTGCGGCACTGGGTCCGCCGCGCGGCTTCACGGGCCTGCTGCACAGCCGGCAACAACAGCGCGATCAAGATGGCGATGATTGCGATCACGACGAGCAGTTCGATCAACGTAAACGCCGGACGCGATCCGGCCTTGGATGCGGGGGGCTGTGACACGAAAACTCTCCTGCAGACGGATTCCTGATGACGTTGGTCTGCTCGCGGAAGAACGCTGTCGGGGGCGCACCAAAGTGACGCCTAGATGGCAGCGAACTTCGCCAATCACGCAGGGAGGTGGAACTCAGCCACAGGGCGGCTCACGCGCTCACGCGGGATTGTCACGAGACCCACTCTCCACCTTGGAGAGCGACCATCCGGCCAGCTCAACAGAGCCGGCGCTGCTGCGCAAAGATCTGGTCAACAACAGTACTGGACAGACATACGCGACTCCTGGAGTCTGCGTGCGTGCCTCTAGTGAACCAGTCAGCAGCACAGGAACGGAGAGAATCCAAACCGTCGGATGTCGATATATCATCAATGAAGGTGTGATTTATTTTCGACACTTCCAATGGATGTGTCAAGTCATTTTCTCCAGAAATTTCTCCTTTCTGCAGGTCGATGGCAGCGTCCGCCCGACTTTCGTCAACTGCTATAGTCGGAGATAACGGGCAGACCGCAGTTCTCGATTCCGCTGCCTTCCAAAAACACCCCTCAAACACCCACGGACGGCGGAAGAGTTGCCAGTCGCCCCACGAAAAAACGCGGCTGAGAACAGGTGTTCTCAGCCGCGTTTTTCTTGGCGGCCCAGCCCGTGATACTGGGCCGCCCGTGGTTTCCCCCCACGCAAACATTGGTTCGTTAGCGGAGCCGTGCCTGGAACGTCACCACGCCCCCCGTCTTGGGAGCCACGGGTTCCGCGAGTTCCCAGATCAGGATCAGGCTCCCTTCGGCGTTGTCTTGCACGACCAAGCGGCCGGCGACATCGCACGTGGCGCTGTCTTCCACGTACTCCAGCCGCGGCGTCAGGTTGTCGATGATGCGGACCTGGGCCACCGGCTTGGGTCCGAAGTTGTCATAGCGGATCGTGAAGGTGATCACGTCGCCGACTTCGGCGGTCTGTTTATCGGCCAGCTTCACGATGCGGAGCGAGCCGGGATGGTCGTCTTCTTCGATAATGGTGAGAGCGGTGGCATGGATCTCCGACAGACCGGTGATCGCCGTTTCGGTCTTCCCCTGGATGATCGGCGATTCCTCACGCGACCAGATCAGCGCCGCACCGATTCCCAGGTTCAGCCGGGCGACGTCCGATTGTTCGAACGTGCCGTTGTGGAAGAAATTGAAGTCCTGGAAGGTGTTGAGGATCTTGTCGTTCTGCTGCGGACGCTGACGCTGTGAGGCATCGGTCGGGAGTTGCTCGCTTTCGAGGCCGCTGGCCCGCGACCGCATGCGCATGCCGCTGACGGAGACGTTGCGGGTCCCCAGGTTCGGCGCCAACCGGGTGCGCACTTCGCCCCCGGTGTCGCTGTGATCAACGCCGGCGACTTCGCGGAAGGTTCCCTCTTCGTAGGGGAGGCTGACCGAGCGAACCGCGGCGAAGCGGGGGGCGTAGACGCACACCCGGTTCGACTTGATCAACCCTTCCTCGCCTTTGTGGTTCCGAAATTCGGCGACGGTGTCTTCCGTGTCGAGACCGAGCCGGACGTCTTCGCCGTAGTGGACGGGCAGCTCGCGGTCGCCGCCGTCGCAGATGTATTCATCGGGGTAGTGATGCGGCGAAGGCTGGCAGGCCGCGTCACACATCGGCATCCCCACGCCGTAGGGGTTGGGTCCGGCGACCGGGTAACGCGGCTCCGGCGGACACGACTGGATCGCGTCGGGAGGGCACGTCGGGACCGCCTCTTCGTGGGCGACGAGCTGAATCGTGTTGGTCGGCGGTCGACCGATGCGAACGCTCCCCGCGGGCTGGACGCTCTGGACTGGCGCTGCCATCGACCGAGGCGAGGGGGGGGCCATCTCCGGAGTCGACTTCGCCACCGAGCCAGGCAGACTGGCACAGGCGCTGCAGCTTGCGGCCAGTCCGAGACTGGCGACCATCGACCACTGGCGGGCGCGCTGCCCCATGCGGATGCGTTGCAACATGGACTACCTCAACGACGTGCCAGGCGCAGGGGCCGCCGCGGGAAAGACGGAGATCGTGGGACGTTGAATTCGCGGAGCGCGGGCCGCACCGGGTTCGTAAGTCTCGGCGGGTGTCTGTGGCTGTGGAGCCAGAGGCATCTCGGTCAGCCGCACCGGGGCCAATGGTCCCCAGAACTGCACATCGGGCGAATTGGGATCAGGGGTTCGTCCGCCGAGACGCACGATGGCGATCGGGCGTCCGAGCAAGTCGGCTTCGGCGATGGCGTTGGCGCCGATTTCGACAT
>JANRLN010000317.1:0-23266 GCA_033762515.1 Planctomycetaceae bacterium | reverse complement strand
GTCGCTGTTGCGCAACAGTCTGCGCATGCGTCCCGATCGCATCATCATCGGCGAAGTCCGCGGCGGGGAAGCCCTGGACATGCTGCAGGCGATGAATACCGGCCACGAGGGCTCCCTGACCACGATTCACGCCAACGATGCGCACGACGCCTTGTTCCGCCTGGAGCTGATGGTTGCAATGAGCGGCTTTGAACTGCCGATCGCTGTCGTTCGTCAGTACATCGCGACGGGCATCTCGCTGATCGTGCACTTGGCCAGATTGAAGGGAGGCGTGCGAAGGATCACACAGGTCTCCGAAATCGTCAGCGTCCAGAATGGGGGATATGTGCTGGAAGACGTCTTCGGCTTCGAGCAGACCGGCGTGGATGAACTGGGTGTCGCGCAGGGTGAGTTCTACTTCACCGGATACCGGCCGCGCTGCCTGGCTCGCTTGCGTGCCTGCGGGATCCGGCTGGCCGATGAGATCTTCGACCGTCGTCGAATCCCAGTTCGGACGTAGATCTGCGGGTCGCCCGCACTCTCACCGGTCAATTCCCGCTCGCCTCGTGCCGCTAGTCCAGGAAACCGAATCGTGAGCCCCACAGTCGTCGCGCTAATCGCCTTCGTCGCCGCCAGCAGCATGGCGCTGGCGCTGGGCATGGTGATCCGCGAATGGGTCATCGCCGGTCGAGGGACAGAGACTCGCCCGGGATCGCTCCGCCTGAAGCGCCGCCGCGACGTCTTCGATCAAGCCGCGCCGAGCGACGTCTTTGGACAACTGGACCAGGGATTCGACCGCTTGGTGCTGGAATCCGGCAGCGACATCGCGCCATTCAACGCCTTTCTGCTGATGGTTGCCGTCGCGTTGATCTCCGGGGGGACGGCGTGGCTGTACACTGATGAGCCCCTGGGAGGAATTGCTGCCGCCCTGGCGGGTTTCGGTGCGCCGCTCTTGTGGTTTTTCGTCCAGCGGGCTCGACGCCTGCGTGCAATTCGCGAACAGTTGCCGCATGTCGTGGACCTGCTCGCGCGGGCGACGCGGGCGGGACGCAGCATCGAACAGTCGCTGGCACTGGTTGCGTCGGAGGCCGGCGGAGTCCTCGGCAAGGAGTTTCAGCGCTGCGAGCAGCAACTGTCGATGGGCCGCGGTTTTGACACCACGCTCAAGGCGTTTGCGGGACGCATCCGCCTGATGGAAATGCAGATTCTGGCGACCACTCTGATCGTCCAGCGACAATCCGGCGGCCATCTCTCGGAGACCCTGGATCGCATGACCGTCGTCATCCGCGATCGGCTCAATGCCCAGCGCCAGGTGCGCGCTTCAACGGCGGCCGGTCGGATGTCGACGTTGATCGTCGCCTCCATCGCCCCTCTCGCCGTTGTATTCCTGTTTGCGTTTCAGCGAGAGCATCTCAATGCCCTGTTTGACGACGCCCTGGGCCGCTCCATGCTGCTGGTGGCGATCGTTCTGGAATTGATCGGTCTGGTCTGGGTGGCGCTGCTGCTCCGCGAAGAACACTAGTTCGCCGTCCACGTACACTCACGAGAATGCCCCTATGCCCGCCTGGCTGGACTCCGTTACGCTGCTGGCCTTCCTGGCGACTTTCGTCTGCGCGCTGGTCTTTGGCATGGCCGTGGTTCGCGCACGTCAGCGCGTGCGCAACATCGCCGATATTCACACTCTGTCCGCGCGGGTCCGCCCCGGACATTGGCGGCGCAATTGGGCGAAGGTGATTCCCGCTTCGCAGGCGGAGTCCGACGCGTTGACACAAGACTTAAAACGCGCCGGCTATTACGGAGCGGACGCCGGCACCGAATACCTTGCGGCGCGCAACTTCATCGTGATCGGGCTGATGGTTGTGGGGATTGCCGCGGCGGTGGCCGCCGATCCGTCGACCAAGCTGCCGCAGACCATTCTGGCGGCAACGATGACTGCAGCCACGGTCTGTCACGTCGGACCGCGCTGGATGCTGCATCTGCAGGCCAATCGTCGGCTGCATAAGATCCAGCATGGGTTGCCGGATGCGCTCGACATTGTTCGGATGTGTCTCAGCGGCGGTCTGTCGCTTCGTGACTCCCTGGCGCGCGTGGCACGCGACATTGAGTTCTTCCACCGCGAGATCGCAGTCGAACTGGAAGTCGTCCGCCGCCACGCAGAGGCCGACACGATGCAGCGGGCGCTCAAGGAGTTCGCCCGTCGGATGAACGCCCCGGAGGTGAATGCCCTGTCGTCGCTTGTGAGCCAGACGGAGCTGATGGGAACACACGTCGCGATGGCGGTGACGGAGTTCGCCGACACGATGCGCCGCCAATACCGTCAGCGGGCCGAAGAACGGGCCAACAAGACGAGCATCAAGCTCCTGTTCCCGGTCATCCTCTGCCTGGCGCCGCCGGTCTTCATTCTGATGGTCGGCCCGCCGGTGCTGCAGTTGAAGAACTTTCTTCACGACGCCCACGAGACTGGCGGCGTCTTGAATCCGTCGTCCTACACCGAACGTCTCACACCAGTGACGAACCTGGAAGAATTGCGGGACGACCTGCGATAGAGTCGATGGTCCCCAGCCCGGCGGCGCCCGAATTATTCGATGGTTTGCCAATCCGACGAGGCGGGGGGTTCGACGGCAGATTCCAGCTCCCCGAGAAGTTCGACGACTTCTAGGGACGGTTCCGAAGCGTCCAGGACGGCGTGGCCCGTTACCGACTCCGCCTCCACCTCCGCGGACTCTCCCGCGACCAATTGCACATCTTTTCGCGGGGCAGCCGGCGCTTCGATGCCATGCTGCATTTCCGCCAATTGCATGAGCGCCTCGGCCGCCGTGTGGTTCGTCGGATCCTTGGAGAGTGAGCGGTTGTATTCCTTGACGGCGGCGGCGAGATCACCGCGCTGGGAATGAATATACGCCAAGTTTGCCCGGGCCTCGGACTCCTCTTCGATCTGCCGGAACAGTTGATACGCTTCGTTGGTCCGACCGGCATAGCCGACGGCGAGGGCCAGATTGTTGATGGTCCGGGCGTTGTTGGAGTCGATCGCGAGGGCTTCGCGCAACTCGCGTTCTGCCAATTCGAACTCTCCCTGCAAGACGAGGGCGTAGCCCAGGTCATTCATCATGGCGACATCGTCTTCCTTGAGCGTGCACGCCTTGTTCAGCATGTCGATCCCTTCGTCCAGCTTGCCCTGCCGGACGAGCACGACGCCGAGTCGATGACAGAACCGCGGATCTTTGGGCTTCTCCTGCACCAGTTCACGATAGGTCTTTTCAGCCTTGTGCAGGTTGCCGTCGCGCTCCGTGACCTGCGCGAAGCTGAATCGCGTCTCGCGGTCTTTCGCCGGCTGAGTGAACGGATTGACGGCCAACTTTTGCATCTGGCTGCAGCCGCAGCCAATGGCCAGCCCGAGAACGATGGCAGCGCCGCGGATGCCCGATGGATAACCTTGAGCCATGACAATTACCTGTGAGACGAACCCAGCTACTCAAGATGACCGGCGCAGGTCATGACCGACGGCTGCTAGAAGAATCCGCCGCCGCCCAGACCGCTGAAGGAGCCGCCGCCACCGCCGCCGAACCCGCCGTCGAGGCCGCCGCTGTCGGAGAAGCCGCGGTTGTAGGCCCGTCCGCCTTCGAATTCCTGGAAGCCCGGAGTGAGCGCCGGCGCCACGACGACTCGTGTATCGGCTTCCTGAACCCCCATCTGCACTAAGGCGTGGGCGACCAAGTTGCGGCGTTCCGCATCAAGGTCTTCGCGGCCATTGACCGGCAGGAGATGCTGCGTCTGCGGATCGACGCTCATGCTGCTGCGTTCGACAATCACCGGGAAGGGCGTCGCCGCAGCTCGCGAAGCAATCTGTTTCACGTGCTCCATCCCGGCGGGATTGAGCTTCGACGAATTGCCGACCCACTCGTGCTCGTGAATCACGAAGTCGGAGGCTTCGGCGTTCTCTTCCTGCTGCTGCCAGATGGGGTCGCTGACGCTGCCCAGGGGCGTAGGCTGGAAATCGGCGACGGGGGCCTTGGGGCCCTTGCTGGCACAGCCGACGACGGTCGCCGTCAACAAGGCCGCCGTCCAGCATTGAATGAGGTCTGCTCGGTTCATTTCCGGATCCGCCGTTTTACGGTCAATGGACGAGTCGATGAAGAATGGAACGCCCTCGCTGCCCGCGACTACTCGCTGAAGCCGAACGGTCCATTCATGTAGTACTGTTGCGACTGCCGGACCTGTTCCAGGTCGTTGTAACCGGCTTCCTTCAGGCGGCGTTTGTACAACGGCCAGACGGTGCTGCGATGATGGCAGTTCGGATGACCTTCAATGTCGCCATAGAGGAAGAACCGCTTGTCGTCCGGTTCCGTCACTTCCATTCCGGGAAGGATTTGCGGCGCGTTCTCCGGCTCCAGCGGATGCACCAGTTCCGGCGAGACGAGGATGATGAGTTCGGTTTCATCGCGGCTGATCGATTTGTCGCTCCCCAGCAGACCCAGAATCGGGATGCTGCCAATGTAGGGGACGCGACGAATCTGGCCGTTCTGCTGTTCCTGCAGCAATCCGGCAATCGCCAGCACCTGGCCTTCCCGCAGATCGACCGTCGTCTGCACCGAGCGGGTGTCGACGCCGAAGATTCCGTTGACCGCGTTGTCGCGATTCAAGGTGCTGAACGAAGGAGACACCTGCAACCGAATGCGATCCTTGTCGAGCACGGTCGGCGTGAACGCGATCGCGGTTCCGAATCCTTTGAACGTCGTCGTCGCAGCTTGGGCTCCCCCGACGCCCACGACCGTCGGCACCGCGAATTCGCCGCCCGAGAGGAACGTGGCCGGTTCGCCGCTCAGGGTCACCAGGTTCGGTTCCGCCAGAATTTTCGCCGAGCCGTTGTTCATCAGCGCCCGCAGCACGATGTTGAACGAGCCGTCGTTGAACGTACCCGAGAAGATCGCGTTGCCCCCGCTCCCCAATGCCGACGCCAGGAAGAATTCATTGATGTTGAAGTCGACGTCGGCCCCGAGCTGTCGGAAGGCCGAGCGTTTCAGTTCCGCGATGCGCACCTTGAGCAGCACCTGCTTTTCGCCGGGGATCGCCAGCATGTTGATCACGCTGCTGATTGGGAGCTGCGACGCATCGGGGAACGGCTGCGCGGCGGTTCCCCCGGCCGTGAGATTTGCTCCCGCCCCCTGTCCGACGCCGATCTGGTCCGAGTTCTCCCGGATGATCGACATGATCTGTGTCGCTTCCTGTTCGTCGCGTGCTTGCCCACGGACGATCAGTTTGTCAGCGATCGGAATCAGTTGTACGCGGCTGTTGGGGAACAGCTCGTTCAGCATGCTCTCCAGCTCGGCATATTCCAGGCGGCGTTGCTGATCGACGGCTTCGTCCTTGACGACGGTCACCAGCAAACTCAAGAGCTGAGGCGCCTGTTCATCACCCGTCCACAGCGTCACAGTGGTGCTGCCGGTCTCCTTGCCGATGATCTCGACTTCGCGAGTGCCAAAGGCCACGAAATCCAGAACGGCCGGGTCAGCAACCGCGACGCGGAACACGTCCTGCTTGAGCCGGACGACCTTTGAGCGTCGACGCGTGACTTTGATCTCCAGTTCGGCGGAGACGACTTCCTCGACAATGGAACTGACGCGCTGCTTCAGAGCCGGCGCCACTTCTTGAGCAGGCAGGGCGGAAGACATGGCCGCGGTCGCACAAACACCGGCGATTGCCTTGCGCCAACGCAGGGGAATCCAGTCGAAATCCATTTCGTGCCCGTCTTTCCACGAGATTGAACTCCAGCTCGATCAGCGAGCGGTCGCCGATGCCGGAGAATGCGGTCATCCGTCGCAATAGATAGTTCGGGATGCCACGGACGTTTCCGCACAGAAATCACGATCCGAGCACGCGGCAGCCGTGGGACAACGGTCAGACGACAACTATTCGTTGCAGGTCGTACAACCGGACGCGGTCCAAGCCGACTGACGTCGGCACGGGCTCCGGGACGAAATCCCGGTCTCACGGATCGGCGGAAACGGCCGAATTCCGACCTCGGAATTGAGCCGCCGCCTGCGACATCGTGCCGACTTCACCGCGACGGTCGCGCGCGTCGATCCTGGGGACCGCTCTGGGAAGACTGCAGCGGAGGCAAGCCCACGCGGAGGCAATCCTGCAGCAGCGGACAACCGTCGCACTTCGGCCGGCGGGCAATGCAGATCCGACGACCGTGGTGAATCAGCCGATGGGAAAAATTGACCCATTCGTTCGCGGGCAACAACTCCATCAGGTCTCGCTCGATTTGCTCCGGTGTCTTGGCCGACGTGAGCCCGAGGAGTTGCGTGATGCGTTTCACATGCGTGTCGACCACGACGCCGCTGGCGATCCCGAAGGCTGTCCCCAGGAGTACGTTGGCCGTCTTGCGACCGACGCCAGGGAGTTCGATCAGTTCTTCCAGAGTCGTGGGAAGTTCGCCGCCATGCCGTTGCACCACTCCCTGGGCCATGCCGATCAAATTGACCGCCTTGGCGTGATAAAATCCGGTGGAGCGAATGATGGCTTCCACGTCTTCTAAAGGTGCTTCCGCGAGTTTTTCCACCGTGGGATAACGGGCGAACAACTGCGGCGTGACCAGATTGACCCGCTCATCGGTGCACTGGGCCGACAGTATTGTCGCCGCCAGAAGTTGAAACGGAGACTCATGATGCAGCGCACACAAGGCCTCGGGATAGGCGACGGCCAGAGTCTGGACGACGCGCTGCGCCCGGGCGGTGCGATCATCAACGGCCGACTTGCGGCGAGGCATACCAAGTCCTGAGCATGGGTTCCCATATCACCGTCAAACCGTCAACCACTTACGTTTTCGTCCAATTCGACATTCCGTTGGACGAATGGAGCGCCTCTTGACTACGATTCCCCGGAAATCCTTCGCACTCTTGCAGCCGCAGTCCGCGAATCGAGTCATTCATGGCGGTGGAATTGCCGGAACAGTACCTCGAAGGGATCCGCCTGTTCAATCAGGAGGACTTCTTCGAGTGTCACGATATCCTGGAGGAACTGTGGTCGGAAACGCTGGGTGAAGAAAAGAGATTCATCCAGGGTCTGATCCAGGCCGCAATCGCATTGTTTCACTTCGGGAACGAGAACTACGGCGGCGCCAAGAAGCTCTACCTGACGTCGACCAAGCTGCTGGCCAACTACGGCGACGAGTATATGGGACTGGCGCTGCAGCGCTTCCTCGACGATTTCGCGGCCTGCTTCGCCGAACTGCTGCAAAATACCGAGAGTTACCCGACGACGGTGGCGTTGCGGGACGAACTCGTGCCGAAGCTGCACCTCGTGGGGGCCGAGTGAATTCCATGTCGGAGTTTGTCGCTCGCGATCCGGTTTTGGACGGCTTCTCCGGCATGGCCCCGTTGTTTCCCCTGCCGAACGTGGTCCTGTTCCCGCACGCCCTGCTGCCGCTGCACATTTTTGAGCCGCGTTATCGTCAGATGACCGCCGATGCTCTCGACGGAGAGCAACTGATCGCGATGGCGCTTCTGAAGTCGGGCAAAGGGTCGCCCCCCCCGATTCATGACGTGGTGGGCCTGGGGAAGATCATTGCCCAGGAAAGACTTCCCGACGGCCGTTATCACCTGGTGCTCCGCGGGATCGCCCGTGCACGAGTGATTCGCGAGCCGGCATCCGATCGCATGTATCGTCTCGGGGAACTGCTGATTCTCGAAGAAACGACCCCGCCCGCGGAACAACAGCAAGTCTCTGGACAGACATTGGTGAAACGCTTTGAGCGTTCGTTTCCCGCGGTGCGCGAACATCCGGTCTGGCAGGCGGTGGCTTCCAGCGATGTTCCCTTGGGAGTCGTCTGCGATCTGTTGGCTTCCGCCTTGCCAATTGCACCGGAATTCGCCCAAAGGTTTCTGGCCGATCTCGACGTCGGCAGCCGGTGCCGCGCTTTATTTGCCGTGCTGGACCAAATCGAAGGTCGCAAGGCCTCCGAAGCCCAACCTGTTCGCAGCTTCCCCCCGGCGTTCAGCGCCAATTGACCGAAGCTGACGTCGCCCCAGGCGCTTCAGTTGCCGCTGGTTCCTTCGCCCCTGTAGAGTTGCAGAGCGGAACAGGAAACCTGCAGGCTGTGGACGCTGTGCTGGATTGGGTTTGGTTGACGCATGCACATTCGTGATGGCATTTTGAGCCCGGAAGTTTGCTTGGCGACGGGAGCGCTCGCGGCAGCGGCAGTGGGGTTTAGTCTTCGGCGACTCCGCACACGCCTGGACGACCGCGCGATCCCCCTCACCGGGATGATTTCGGCGTTGATCTTCGCCGGACAGATGGTCAATTTCCCCCTCTTTGGTCTGCCGGTGTCCGGGCATTTGCTCGGGGGAGTGCTGGCGGCAGCGCTGTTGGGTCCGTGGGCGGGTTGCATCGCACTGACCGTCGTCTTGATTGTCCAGGCGGTCTTGTTCGCCGATGGCGGGCTGATGAGCCTCGGGGCCAACATTCTCAACATGGCCGTCGTCGGCGGATGGGGCGGAGGAGCGGTCTACGGAACGCTGCGCCATTGGTGCGGCGATCATCGCAGCGGCAGCGTGTTCGCCGCAGTTGTTGCCTCCTACGTGTCCGTCCTGGCGGCGGCGGCCCTGTTCTGTGGAGAGTTCGCATGCTCCGTGGGCCAGGCCCCCTTCGATCTGCAGCGGCTCACCTGGATGATGGTGCTCTACCATGCATTGATCGGTATCGGCGAAGCTGCGATCACGGGGGCGGTCCTGGCCTTTGTCTGGTCCCGGCGCCCCGAGCTCTTGCAACGTGAGGCTGTCGAGGACGCGGTCCCCGCGTGGAGACGCTTCGCGATGGCAGGAGTCGCCGTCGCGTGCGCCATCGCAGCAATTCTGTCTCCCTGGGCCTCCGAATTCCCCGACGGTCTCGAAGCGGTGGGCGAGGCGCTCGCCTTCAACGAATTGGGACGCGACAGCGTTTTGCTCCTTTCCGACTACGCAGTTCCATTGCCCATGGGATGGGAGGCGGCGTCAGTCTCAATGGCCGGAGTTCTGGGAACGTTGGTCGTCCTGGGGATCGGGTGGTTGATCGCCGGTCGCTGGTCTTCGCCCGTGCGACCGGCATCGGACGGTTCGCATGCGGGCTGACTGCGGGCCGGAGTCGGCCGTGAATTCCGCGTCGTCGAATCTGTGTGCCGGGTGGCCGGCCGGAGTGAAGCTCGGGCTGGCGCTGTGCCTGGCGATCGTCGTCGGTCTGATCCCCCCGGAGTACTGGCCGGCCACTGGTGTGGTCGGCGTCCTGACGTTGACGGCCCACGCGCTGGCCGACACGCCGACGAACCTGCTCTGGCGGCGTCTGGGGCAGATCACGCCGTTTATCGTCTTGTTCGCCAGTGCCGCCTTGTGGAATGGAACTCACAGCGGCGCGGGAGTCTGGACAGCGGCATTCACGCTGCGATGCTATGTCGCATTTCTCATCGGGCTCTGGCTGACCCGGGTTCTGACCGCCAGCCAACTCCTGCGCGAGCTGCGTCGCTGGCATTGTCCGCCGGCGCTCGTGGCGGTTCTTGGGTTTCAGTTGCGGTATCTGGTGGTCCTGTGGGACGAGCACGAGCGTTTGCAACGTGCCCAACTGGCGCGGGCCGGGGGACCGCAGAGCCGCTGGGCGCGCTGGGTCCTGGCGATTGAACGGCTGGGCCTCCTGCTGCTGCGGGCGATCGACCGTTCGGAAAGGGTCCATCGGGCGATGCTCGCCCGCGGCTGGGACGGCGGCACACGCAGTTGGGAGTAACTCAGTGGATCAGCGTCTTGCCGGTGAGATCGACGCCGCCGCGCCGCCAGCGGTGGAGTTGCGAAACCTCTCGTTCTCCTACGCGGGGGGACCTCGAACGCTGATCGACATCAATGCCTCGGTGTCAGTTGGTTGTCGGGTGGCGGTGATTGGCCCCAGCGGTGCAGGGAAGTCAACGCTCCTGATGCATCTGAACGGGCTGCTGCCGTCTCCGCCCACCAGCGAGGTTGATCGCTGCCGGGTGTGGATTCATGGTCAGCCCGTCGTGCAGAATCATTTGCGGAGCATCCGGCGGCAGGTCGGATTTGTGTTCCAAGACCCCGACGACCAGCTCTTTGGTTCCAGTGTGGAAGACGATGTCGCCTTTGGTCCCAGACAACTCGGCTGCGACTGGGAGACGACGCGGCGACGCGTCCGCGCACGTCTGGTCGACGTCGGCCTGGGAGACCTGGGTCCGCAGAATCCCGGACAACTCAGTTACGGAGAACGAAAACGTGTCTGCCTTGCGGGAGTCCTGGCGTGTGATCCGGAAGTCCTGATCCTCGACGAACCATCCAGCAATCTCGACCCGCGGGCTCGCCGGCAGCTCGTCGGCATCCTCTCGGGACTTCCCGCGACGCAGGTGATCGCCACGCACGATCTGGATCTGGTGCTGGACCACTGCGACCGCGTCCTGTTGTTGGATCACGGACAAATCCAGGCCGATGGTCCCCCGCGCCGGGTCCTTTCCGATCCGTTGTTGATGGATCGACACGGGTTGGAAGTCCCCTGGCGCCTGCGTACAGCCCCGATCTAGCGCGCGACGCCCGCGGGGGACTGTTCCTGGGTTTCCGGCGCCCGCGCGGCAAGCAGAGCGCGCGTCAACCGCGTTCGCGTCTCCTCGCGCGCCAGGTCATCCCAGGGCAGAACGACCTCGCGCACTTCCGGCCGCAACAGGACCAGCGCCGCCGAAGCGATCGGTCGTTGCAGCCACGCCTCAAGAGCCAATGCGTAAACCCCCAGTTGAAAGGCATACGGTTCGAGATGGACGGCGGCTGCGCGGCGGCTGCGATCATCAATCGTCTTGTAGTCGTAGATTCGCCACAGGCCCTCGCCGTCTTCACAACATAGGTCGATCTGTCCGGAGACCATGTCGCGAACGTCGTCTGCCGATTGTGACGACCAAGGGAGCAGAAAATCGACTTCGCGAAACATCTGCCGCGACGACGCCAGGGTCGTCGCCAGCGGCGAGGCGGCAAATCGCTCCACCAGTCCTGCCGCCGATTCCACGGCCGCGGGATCAGGAACTTTGGCGACGCTGCGACATGCGGCTTCAAAGACTGTCGACCAACTCGACAAATCGGAGTAGTCGAGGCGCTCGAGCGCGGCGTGAACCAGGATGCCGATCTCCTCGGCCAGAGATCGCGGGACTGTTTCCGACAACGAAACGGCCGTCGGATGCGGAGCGAGCTGCTGCAGCTCTGCGTCGATGCTTTCTAGATGCGATACGCTCCAGGTTCGGGGGGCGTATCCATCAACATTGAATACACGCATCGACTCCGGCAGAGGTTCCGAGACCGCGTTCCGCAGGGTCGCGTCAAACTTGGCTAACGGCTGTGCTTCGCGATGGGACTTCGCCGGGGTGGCAAACGGTGGTTCACGATGCACCTTGATCTCGGGAATTTCGATCCGCGAACGGATGCCCACCGCAGTTCCCAACAACGGATCCCCTTTCGGAAGTCCGCTCAGCAGGTCGAACTTGCGTTCCAGCAGTTGCAACCACGGCGAGTTCCGTTTGGCGTCGGCTTCGATCCCCGCCGAGAGGATCAAATGATCGGCCGCCCGAGTCACCGCCACGTAGAAGAGGCGCATGGTCTCATCGGCGTCGGCCGCGGTCTCCTCGATCTTCAGCATCCGCAGCGCCAGATGGTCCCGTTCGACGCCGAATTCCTCCGGCAGCTTGACCAGCGCCCCCCATTCGGGATGCAGGTAGACGCTCGCGCCTTTGGGAGGGCCTTTGCGATCGATGTCGGCGACGATGACGACCGGAAACTCCAGCCCCTTCGACTGATGGATCGACATCAATCGAATGACCTCGCCCGATTCGGGAAGGGTGGTCGCGAACTCTTCGTCCGTTTCCCGCAGCACCGACGTCTGCAACCGCTCGATGTAATCCCTCAGCGTGAAGAGTTCGCTGCGGTCAAACGCGGCAGCCTGATCGATCAGCTTGCGCAAGTTGGCGACTTTGCGACTCCCAAGAAATTCGGCCAGGAGCGCCGCGTCATATCCGGTCAGGTCCACCGCGGCGGTCAACAGATCGGCGATCGACACATGGTCCTTGCGGTCGCGCAGCGTGTGCAGCACGCGTCCGGCGAATGAGATGCGATCCCGCTGGAATTCGGGGAGGTACTCGGGTGCGGGCTGCTGCAGTCGACCAAACCAGTCGCCGTCTTCCGGTCGCAGGGCATGCAGCGCATCATCGTTCAGACCAAACATCGGCGAACGCAGGACGCCCACCAGGGCCACCACGTCGTCAGGGTCGTCGAGACAGCGGCAGAGATTCAGGAGATCAAAAACCTCCTGCTGGGCGAAGAAGGCCTTCCCCCCCACGAGATAGTAGTCGAGCCCATACTTGCGCAGGGCGCCCTCGTATTCCTGCACGTTGGTGAGCGCCCGAAACAGAATGGTGATGTCGCCCGGCCGCACACGACGCAGTTCGGTCGCACCAGTGACCTTGTTTCTACAACGGACTCGCGGCGTCTCGTCGGCGAGCAGTTCCACAATCCGCCGCGCCATCCAATCGGCTTCCCGATCTCGGAGTTCTTCCGCTCTTGGTCGGTGATCGTCGCCCGCCACAGCGGCGTCGGGGTCCCGTGTGGCGAAGAGAAACTCAATGGCCGGCGGCGGAGACAACTGCACATTCTGGAAGGATTCGAGGGGTTCGTAGTCCTGGAATTCCGTCGCGAAGAGAACGTTCACAAAGTGCAGAATCGCCGGCTGGCTGCGAAAATTCTTCGTCAACGACAGACGTCCGGCGGCGGGCAACTCATCGCGTAACGCGCCGAACACCTGCGGGTCGGCCCGGCGGAAGCGGTAAATCGACTGCTTGACGTCGCCGACCAGAAAGAGTTTCCCGTGTCGGAGCGCCTCGCCGCAAAGGGAGCGCACAATCTCCGCCTGCACCGGATCGGTGTCCTGGAATTCGTCGACCATCAGCAGCCGGATTCCCTGAGCGAACCGCCGCTGAACTTCGCTGTGATCGCGAAGCAGGTTGCGGGCCTTCAGCAGCAGGTCGTCGAAGTCGAGCGAGCTGGACTGCTGCTTCAAGGACTCGTAAGTTTCCGCGACTTGCCGCGCAACGCGGACCCCGCGACACGCGAATTCGGCCGCAAGCTGCACATCGTCGGCGGTGAACGACAACTGCTTGAGCACGCGATCAATTTCGCTGCGCAGATCGCTGAAGCGATCTTTGACCGCCTCAAAAACCGCCTCGGACGCCCATACCGACTTTCCGCCCCCCCCCTGGACTCTGGCGGCTTCGCGCACAGCCGCCAGTTCCTCCGCAGGGTCGGCCCCCGGGAGCTTTGGAGCCAGTCCTGCCGCCACCTCGACGCAGCGACGCTGCATTTCGGCATGATCAGGTTGATGTTCGCGCAGCAGTTCCAGGATGTTTCGCGCGGTCGTCCCCGTTCGCACTTCCTCAACCAGTTTCGGCACGAACTCGGTCTGCCAGCGGAGCAGCCATCCCGCGGCGAGGCTCTCCGGAGTGGTGTCTTCCCAAGCACTCCAATCGACTCGAAATCGTTGGCGGGCGAGTTGCGCCATCAGCTCGCGCGTGTGCTCAAGTCCAAAGCGCAACACGAAGGGCACGGCATCGGCATCGTCCTCAATCAGGAGACGATGGACCACCGCTTCCGCAGCGGTCTGGAGCAACGTATCGGCGAGGGGCGGCTCAAGGACGGAAAAACGGGGATCAAGTCCCGCTTCGACGGCGTTGGCCCGCAAAAGGCTGGTGCAGAACGAATGAATCGTGCTGATTCGCGCCGAGTCGAGGCCCCGCAAGACGCTGAGCCAATGCTCGACGTCCGCAGCCTCACAATGTCGCAGCCGCTCGTGGCATGACTCGCGGACCCGATCGCGCATTTCACGCGCGGCTCGATCGGTGAAGGTGATCGCGACCAGGGTCGCGAGGTCGGCCGCAGCGGGACCGGGCTCCAACTGCTGCAGGAAGCGTTGCGTCAGGACAAACGTCTTGCCGCAGCCCGCTCCGGCGGAAAGGGCGATCGAAACCTCGCGGGTGATGATCGCGGCGGCTTGCTGTTCGGTGTACTTCGGCCGTGACATGGGGATGCGCTCTCCGGGAATTCCCGGCGCATCGTCACGGACTCCCTGCGGCAACGCAAGCAATCCTGCGCGAAACGGATTTCGCTGTCAGAGTCGACGGCCGGTTCCACAATGCTCAGGCGGCCGCGTTCCGCCGGAAGTTTCCGTCTTCAGTGATGTCGTCGAACCGGACCGACATGCGTTTCGAGATTCCCGATTCCTCCATCGTCACGCCGTAAAGCACATCGGCCACCAGCATCGAGCGCTTGTGGTGCGTGATCATGATGAATTGGGTCGTCGTCTGGAATTCCCGCAAGACGTTCGCGAAACGGTCGACGTTCGCCTCGTCGAGGGCGGCGTCCACTTCGTCCAAGATGCAGAAGGGACTTGGTTTCGCCTGGAAGATCGCCATGATCATCGCGATGGCGGTCATCGTCTTCTCGCCGCCGCTGAGGAGCGACAGGCTGCGCAGCTCTTTGCCCGGAGGCCGGGCCGTGATTTCGATGCCGCACTCCAGAATGTCTTCGGGATCTTCGAGAACAATGTCCCCCTCGCCGCCGCCGAAGACCTTGCGGAACAGATGCTGAAAATTCTTGCGGATCGTTTGAAACGTCTCGGCGAAGAGTCGACGACTTTCGAGATTCATCCGTCGAATGATGTCTTCCAGCGTCGCCTTGGCTTCGACGAGGTCCTGCAGCTGCGTGCTGAGGTGCAAAAACCGCTGCTCCAGTTGTTCCAGATCGTTCAGGCTGTCGGTATTGACGCTTCCCAGCAGCTTCAATTTCCGCCGCAGACGGGTGACATGGGCTTCGATCTCCGGGCGGACCTCGGGAAACTCCCGTTCGTCATAAATCGCCAGCCCTGCCGGCTCGGCGGGCGGAGCGGGTTCCGCTTCGTCCTCGTGATTTTTGGCGCCTTGAGTTCCAGGGCGCGACTGCCGCCAGCGTTCCCAGGCCGATGCTTCCGACGCCGCCACATCGACGAGTGACAGCTGGTACTCATCCTGGATGCGTTCGGCCATGGTCGCCAGCGCCTGCTGCAATTCCCGGTTGCGGATTTCGTCGGCATGTTGCCGGTCCTGCAGTTCGCGCCGCTCCTTGCGGATCCGCTGCTCTTCGGCGACGTAGGCGCTGCGTTGTTGTCGCAGATCTCCTTTCTGGATTTGCCAGTTCGTCACTTCCGCCTGCAGGCGGTCGGCATCTCCATAGCCTTCCGCCAGCTGGCTGCGCGTCTTCAACAGGTGCAGGATGATCTGCTGCCGCTTGGACTCCGAGGCCGCCACGCGACGCTGCGCCTCCTCCGACTGCAAACGACGTTGCCCGGCGTCCTCCTCGAGGCGGACGATCGTCGCGCGAATCGACTCCAGTCGCTCGCCGAACTTGAACAGGTCGAGCCGCTCGGCGGCCTTGCGTTGTTCCAACGCCTGAGCCGCCTGCATGGCGGTGGTGAGTTCCGACTCCGCGGAGGTCTGTTCCCGAGTGGCGATCATCAATTCTTCGCGGACGATCTCCCACCGCTCGCGGGCGTCGTCGTGCAGCCGCTGGAGTCGTGCCACTTCGTCCTCGGCGGCGCGGCGCTGTCCGGCCAGGGATTCGATTTCGCGCCGCGCGCGATCGGCGTTTTGATCGGCCGAACGCCAGGCGGCCATCGCGTCGCTCAGTTCTTCGCCAAACGCATCCAACTGCTGTTTCTGCAGCGCCAGCTGTTCATCGGTGGCTTCCGCCTGACGCTGCAGCGCGGCAGCCTCGGCTTCGCAGGTGACGACATCCCGTTCCAGTCGCAGCAGGTCATTCCGGATGCGCCGCAATTCACTTTTGCGTGACAGCAGCGAGGTCTCGCTGCGGACGGTTCCCAACTGCAGCACTCCATGGGAATCCAGCAGTTCACCCTGCAACGTCACAAAGCGAACACCAGGACCATATTCCAAACTCAACGAGACGGCGGCGTCGAGATCCTGCACGACCCAGGTGTCGGCGAGAAGGGCCGCGGCAAGTCCCAGGACGCCGTGCTCCGACGAGACCAGCCGATCCGCCCGCATGACGACTCCATCTCGATCCGCCAGGTCGAGGCTCGTCACCGCCGATGGCAGCAAATGGATGAGAGCATTTCGCGAACGATGCGGGGGTACCGGCTGGGTCTGCGTCCGCTCCGGGACCGCTACGAAGCCGACGCGCCCGGTCAGAACGACAACCCCCTTGGCGAGGTAATCCAGCAGCGGCTGGAATTCACGCAACACGATCAACTGCGAACGGCTGCCAAGCGCCACTTCAATCAGGCCGGCGTATTCGAGGTCGACATCGAGCAGATCAGAGACGCTCCCGACGATGGAATTCCAGGGCGGTTCGTGGGAGTGGCGGGCACGATGCAGCAGTTCCTTGACTCCCAGGCCGAGTCCCTCCTGGCGGATCTCCAAATCCTCCAGCAAGCTGCGTCGCGCCAGCGCCGCGCTGCGGGCCTCGCGCAAATCGGCGATCCTGCTGCGGAGCGTTTCCTGGCGTCCCGTCAACTCCTGTTGTGCCGACTGGCGGGTGCGATGCAGATCCTGCAACTCGGCGACATGCTGTTGTCGCTTCTCGTACTCGCGCAAGAGCTCTTCGCGGAGTGCCTCGGCCAGCCCCAGTTCTTGTTGAAGTTCGGTCCAGCGGCGTTCCAGTTTCTGCTGTGATTCCTGAATTGCGGTCTGCTGGACCTGATAAGCGGCGATCGCCTGTTCGAGAGCCGCGAGCTGATTCTCTGTCTGCTGCCTGCTCTGTCGACGCGACTCGAGAGTCTCCCGGGCCTGCGCGACTAACGCCGCAGCCGCCTGGACCTGTGCATCGTCGCTGTCGACGCGCGTCCGTAAGCGGTGCGTTTCGGCTTCCAGTTCCGCGAGCCGCCCGCGATCAGTCGCGATCTGTCGAACCGCATCCTGCTCCCGCCGCATCAAGAGCCACTGCTGTTCCCGCTGCTTCGCCAGTTCGGTTTCCAGTTCCTGCAAGCGAGTCG
This sequence comes from Planctomycetaceae bacterium, assembly GCA_033762515.1. GTDB lineage: Bacteria > Planctomycetota > Planctomycetia > Planctomycetales > Planctomycetaceae > DSVQ01. Next base: position 6,250 of record JANRLN010000317.1, on the reverse strand, counting down.
ACTGAAAACGGACGCTCGCCTCCTGGCTGGCGAGCTCTTCGCGATGCTGCGACAAGCGTCGCTCGGCCACGCGCGATTGCTGCTCGATCTGCGCCAACTGGCGATCGAACTGGGCCTCCTGGCTGTCACAGGCTTTTTGCGCCTCGGTCAGCTCGCGCAGGCGCGTGTGAATCTCCGCCAATCGCTCTGCAATTTGCGTCATCTCCGCCGTCGCATGGCGGTAGTCGTCGGCGGCCAGTCCCAGCCACCAGACTTTCAGCTCGCCGCTGATTTCGCGGTACTTCACCGCCTTGGCGGCCTGACCCCGCGTGGTGTTGAGACGCGCTTCAACTTCGTCAACGATGTCCGAAAGCCGCTGCAGATTCTGCGCGACGCGCTCCAACTTGCGCTGGGCCTCGACGCGCCGCGACTTGAAGCGACTCACGCCGGCCGCCTCTTCGAAGACGCTGCGGCGGGCCGAGGGATTGGCCTGCAGAATCTGGTCGACCCGCCCCTGTTCAATAATGCTGTAGGCGGCGTTGCCGGCGCCTGTCCCGAGGAGCAGGTCGCGCACGTCCTTCAGCCGCGCCGTCTGGCGATTGATCAGATACTCCGCATCACCGCTGCGGTACAAGCGCCTGCCAATCACAACTTCAGCCTCGGCGACGGCCAGAATCTTCTGGGTGTTGTCGATCGTCAGAAACGCCTCGGCATAGCTGCAAGGCTTGCGCGATGACGACCCGTTGAAGATGACATCCGTCATCTCCTTGCCGCGGAGGCTCTTCGCCGACTGATCCCCCAGGATCCACTTCAGGGCGTCGACGACGTTGCTCTTGCCGCTGCCGTTGGGCCCCACGACGCCGGTGATGCCGGCTGCGAAGTCGAACCGCGTGCGGTCGGCGAAGCTCTTGAAGCCGTACATTTCCAACGACTTGAGCATCGAACGACCTTCACCCGCCCGACCGTCGCAGCGCTACCGACCCATCGGCGGACGCCGCAACAGAAAGGCTCCGGGTTTCCCTAGCGATCCGACTTGGAACGCTCCCAGAATTTCCAGAACGACCGGGAATTCTCCTCGTCTTCCGACGATTTACCGGCATCCGACTTCACGCTGGCCATTCCATCGCCCCCCTTCTTCTCGATCCCGGCGGACATCTCATCTGCGGGTGGGGCGTTCTCGCCATCGTCGAACTTCGGAAACAAATTCGGAGCCATGTGTTCGCGTCCGACTTTGGTCCGTTTCTTCGGTCCGCTCGGCGCCTCCGGACGGAGATAAATCCGCCCCGATTCCGGCAACGCGTCGGTCTCCAGCTTCACGGGCAGGTTCCGCTGATCGGAAGCCTGGGCCAGCATGTTGACGACGTCGGGATAGGTCGCCCCCAGTTCGTCGACGGCGAGCAGCACATCCGCAATCTTCAGCGACACTTCCTTGCGCACGTCCGGCTGATCCGGGGCGAATTTGGTGATCGAGATGGTCTGAGAACCCGGCTGCGAGGTCAGCATGACGCTGCGACCCGCGGAGAGAATCAGCGGCGGCACAAATTCCTGTCCCGCGCCGAACAGCACCACTTCCGGACGCGTTCGCAATGTGCAGTGGACCAGCGGCGGGCCTTCCGTCTGCAGCACATGCAGGTGCCACTGCGGCTGCGGACTCTCCTTGGACCCTTCCGGGAGTTCATCGGCAGACGGCATCCCCATTGGTAATCCGCGAATGAAGGGGTCGTTCTTATCCAGCGTCCACAGCGAACGGAACGCCCCATAACGCGTTTCGGCGACCTCGTTGCTCATGAGTTCCCGCAGCAGCAGATGCGACTGCGCGTCATCCACCGTCGACATCGCCGCGAATGCAAACACGCGGAATGCCGGTTCCGACTTCGCCGCTTCCGCGAGCACCGGCAACGACGAGGCATCTTCCATGTACGCCAGCGCCATGGCCGCATGGAAGCGGATTTCCATCACGGGGGACTTCAAACCGGTCTGCAAAATGGGAATCGCATCTTTGCCGATGGCTTCCAGCTGCAGCGCTGCGCCGTCCGCAGTTTCGGGAGTCAGCAGCTCATCATGCAGCTTCTGCATGCGAACCCGCTGGCTGACCGGCGTCTCGCGAAAGGCGACGCTGCGAATCACCTGCAGATACCGCGGATAGTTGTCCTTGTACCGCGGATGCACCAACAGCACGAGCTTCTGGTCGGTCTTGGCTTCCGCCATCGGCTTCTTGATGCCGAACTTGTCAAAATGGTGAAACCGCCGACCGATCGCATCGGCGATGCGGGTGGAATTGCGGATGCTGCGGAAGTCGTTCCGCAGGTAGATCGCCAGTTCCCGCTCCTTGAGCACCCGAGCGCCGCCGGCCACGCGACCACGGCGGAGCAGGGCGTCGTCCTTCTTCAGTTCCCGTCCGATCCCGGCCACCAGAACCGGTCCCTTCGCCTTGGCGTATGGGTGCCCCTTCAACATTCCCTGACCGGGGACGAACGCCAGCTCGTGCAATTCCGTTTCCATCAACCAACCGCCGGCGAGACTGGTCCCCTCGGCCGAATCGGGGAGCGTCACTTCCACATCCAGCGTGTCCCCTTTGTTCATCAACGGGGGAAGATAGGCGCGCACAATCACCAGGGCGGTGTTCGGGGATTGCAGGATGGAGTTCGGATTGCGGATGCCGCGCTTCCGCATGTCTTCCACGAGGGCGGTGCGGTACATCGACGGCGCCGGATCGCCCCCGGTGCCGCTCAGTCCGACGACGAGTCCCACACCTTCCAGCAGTACGGGACTCAACCCGGCGAAATTGGTGTAGTCCCCGACCAGAGGCGTATCGACCTCGGTGCCGTAGCTTTCTTCCGCGTGTGCCAGTGGAACTTCCGGCGTCGAACCGGCGAAGAATCGGCCAATCGTCGCCGAGACCAGTACGCCGGCCAAGAGCGTCGTCGTCATGCGCCGTTGTTTCGTAGCCATGAATCTGCTCCAAAGACCGGGAGACCGACGACAAATCGCCTGAGGCGCGGGACCAGGCTCGGAACCTGAGAAGGTTCCGCCGGCAAGGACCCCGCTCCCGAAAGACAATCACGTATTGCAATGGACGGGAGGGATGGAAGATCGGGACGGTATGTCAGGCGCGGCGAATCGGTCAAGGGGAGTTTCGCACCGGCGACCCGGAGAACGCACGTAACTTCGGGCTGTCCGCTCGTTTCTGTCGACGTTAGCATCCGCTGCCACGCTGAAAGAGCCGTCGAACCGGGCTGCTGCTGTGTCTGATTCCGCCGAACACGTGACGACGAATTTCCGCTGGGTCAGTCTGTGCACGGTCCTCAGCCGGATTCTGGGACTGGTGCGCGATGCGGCGATGGCGGCTCTGTTTGGCAACGGACCCCTGTTGGACGCGTTCACGGTCGCCTTTCGGATTCCCAACATGGCTCGCGCCCTGTTAGGGGAAGGGGCACTCGCCACCGCATTTCTTCCGGCATATCTTGCGGAACGGGAACGGTCCGGGCGCGAAGCCGCCGCCCGCCTGGCGACGGCCGTTGTCGTCGCGCTGTGCGCGGCGCTGATGCTCGTGATCGGCGGCATCGAGCTGGCGCTGATTGTCGCGGGGACATGCTGTGAGTGGACCCCGTCGGCAGAGTTGCTGCGCCGCCTCCTGATCTGTCTGACTCCTTATCTGGGGTGCATCTGTCTCGCGGCGCAGTTGAGCGCCCTGCTGAATGCCGAGCGTCGCTTCCTCGTTCCCGCTCTGGTGCCGACCGTGCTGAACCTGATCTGGCTGGCCGGTCTCGGCTGCGCGCTCATGTGGCGCGATCCTGAGCGGCAGCTCTTCGTCATGTCCGGTTCCATTCTGGTCGGCGGCCTCGCGCAAGTGGCATTCCCGCTGGCGGCGCTGCATCGGCAGGGATTCGCATTGGATCGGCACTGGCGGGCGGCGTGGCAAGGAGTCCGCGAGATCGCCGCACAGATACTACCTGTGGTCGGCGGATTGATGGTGATGCAGATCAACGTACTGATCGACAGCCTGCTCGCCTGGGGCTTCACATCTCCGGAAGGCGCCAAAGACGCCTGGCTGCCGCTGTCTGTCGGCACGGCCTCCGCCCTCTATTTTGGACAACGGTTGTATCAATTCCCGCTGGGTGTGTTTGGCGTCGCGCTCGGAACCGTCCTGTTTCCGCTCCTCACCGAGCACGCACAAACCCGGCAGTGGGATCGGCTGCGGGACGATTTTTCGCTGGGTCTCCGCTACGTCGCTGCCATTGGAATCCCCGCCAGCGTCGGTCTGCTGCTGCTCGCGCATCCGCTGGCATCGTTGTTCTTCGAGTACGGCGCCTTCGACGGCCAAGACGTCCGCGATACCGCCGGGATGATTGCCGCCTACGGCAGCGGCGTTTGGGCCTATTGCGGACTGCTCATCATCCATCGCGGGTTCTACGCCCTCGGGGACCGCCTGACGCCGCTCCGCGTCGGAATCTGGTCGGTTCTCGGAAACGTCGTGCTGAGCTTGAGCCTGATTTGGGTCTGGGGCGGAGTCGGGCTGGCGCTCGCCACCGCCATCGTATCGATGCTGCAATGCCTCGCCGCGGGGGCGCTATTTCGCCAAAAGATCGGCGGCTGGGGTCGGCGATCTTTCGGAACCGCCGTGGTCCTCGCCAGTCTTTGCGCTGCAGCCATGGGCGTGACCGGGTACGCGACGCTCATGTTGCTCGCCGACTGGCCGGGATGGGCCGGCCGCGTCGTTCGCGTCGGCATCCCGTTCACTGTGGCCGTCGTCACCTACTTCGGCGCCGCCAGCGTCGTCCGCTTCCACGACCCATTCGCGGTGATCTATCGCCGGCGTGACCAGCCATCGGAGTCGTGACATGAGCGATGTCTTCAGATGCGGCTGTCTCCAGGTGCGACAATGAGGCTGCCGCCGAGCCGTCATCCGACTCTGCATCACCATCCAGAGAGACGCCCGTGGTTGCGCGGGCGCCTCACCTGCCCGACTGACGGCAGCACCTCACGGCACGAAGACGAATTCTGGCGAATTCAGCAGCGCCCAGACGACATCTTCCGCCCGCTCGCGCCATGCGGAGGTCAACCGCTGCGTGGGCGGGTCCCCCCGGTCGAGTTCGTGTTTGAGCACCTCTTTCCGCTCGTTGGCTTCCGGATGGAGATGGTTCGTCCACGCCACGCCGATGGAGGTCACGCGCCTGGGTCGGACGAGCGGGACCGATCCTGGAACACGCCGTTCGGCGTAGCCGTCGCTGAGAACTTCTCGGAACCAGGCCCGCTCTTCGCTCGTCGGCAGTCGTGTCAGAATCGTCTGAGTCAACGCATCCAGAAACTCGTCGATGGACAGATCGCGCAGCGCGATCTCGGTGAAACGGCTGTCGTCGGAAAGTTGCGTGACGCGTTTGGCGACCACCCCGTTCGCGAGGATGGCCGGCTGCAGGACTGTGGTTTCCTGGGGGCGAATGGTGAGGGGATCTGGCCGCGTCGCGCGCCAGCCGAATGTCTCCAGCACGTCCACCACCGTCTGCGCTCCCGGCAACGACAAACTCGGACGGTCGCGTTCGTTCGACATCGACGTGAACTGCCAGGCCCGGCGGACAGGCCCCAGGTTGAGCGAACTCTCGAAGCTCCGCATCCCGTCGACATCGATGTTCATCGGTTCGACGTTGATCGGCTTTCCCGAAAGAGCGAAGAGGGAATCGACGACTTGCTCAGCCGTCATGCGTCGCGGCGGCGGACCGGCCAGGAGTCGGGCGCGGCGCTCGTCGATCCCCGCCTGGGAGTCGGTCTGTCGTTGATAGATCTGAGAGCTCAGGATCAGCCGCGCCAGGGATTTCAGGTCAGATCCCCCGGCAACGAACTGTTGCCCAAGGTACTTGAGGAGTTCGGGATGCGACGGAGCGAATGTCTCCCAGTCGTCGACGGGTTCGACCAGTCCGCGCCCCAGATAGCGGCGCCATACCCGATTGACGATGACCTGATGGAACCGCTCATTTCCAGGAGAGGTCATGATCGCGGCCAGTTGTTCGCGGCGATCTTCCGGGTTGAGCAGCATCTCGGGTGCCAGCGGCCCCGCGAAGCGTTCGGCAAACGGCCATTCGGCGGGAACGGGTTCGCCCGGCTTGAGCGTCACCTTGACCAGCAGGCTCTGCAGGGCCGCGGGATCGCCGGGAATCGTGCTCGTCGCGGGGACCGAGACCGGCTTACGGTTCAGCATCGAGGCCAGACTGAAGAGGTCTCTCTGAGCGAAATCGTGGTAAGGGGCGTCATGGCAGCGGGCGCACTTCATCTCCAT
>JANRLN010000316.1:0-6706 GCA_033762515.1 Planctomycetaceae bacterium | reverse complement strand
AGAACGGTGTGGTGATGGATTTTGAGGACATCGCCGTGACGACTCCGCACCAGACCGACAAATTCAAGCGCTGCCGCAGGGACAATGAGGTCGGACACGCCCACGCATTGACGTTTAGCTGCTTTCAGCGCCGTCCCTTCTTGAGCAGGGATCGCAGCCGCCTGTGGTTTCTGAGAGCGCTGGAAGCCGCCCGAGATCGGCATGCCTTCGATCTCTGGGCGTGGTGCATCATGCCGGAGCACGTGCATTTGTTGCTGTGGCCGAGAAATCCCGTGTACTCCATCAGCAGCATCCTCAAGACGCTGAAGCTGTCTGTGAGCAGTCTCGCACTGGCGTATGTGCGACAGTTTGCACCGCAATCGCTGCGACAATTCGAAGATCGGCAGCCCAACGGCTGCGTCGCGCATCGTTTCTGGCAACGAGGCGGCGGGTATGACCGGAATTTGACGGAACCTCGCACGATCTTTGCTGAAATTGACTATATCCACGCGAATCCCGTGAAACGTCACCTCTGCGAACGCTCCATCGATTGGCTGTGGTCGAGTGCCCGCGAGTATGCTCAGCCGGGGTCAGGCGCGATTCGGCTGGATTTGGCCTCCTTGCCAAGGACTGATCGCGGGTGATGCCCGGAAAACATGCTTGCCGGGAAGGGCAAGCATGCCACCCCGCCGTCAACGTCCGATTCAAATTGAAGCACACTCCGGCAATTTGACCCCAGCCACCCAGCCGTGCGTTGATGCGAGCGAAATAATGAAGGGATCCGCAATGGACGTCAAATTACGACTCGGATGTTGTGTCGCAGCAGAGTTGTTGCTGTTGACCTGCGTTGGGATGAGCCAGGAACTTAATGTCGAGGCGCCACCCAAAGCGACGGTTGAAGGAAAATACTCCCATCTTCTGCGGATGATCAGGGTCCCTGAAGATGAGAAGCAGTACGGCAAATTCGCCGACTACGGTTATTACGCGGTGACGGAGTACGCTGGACACGCAGATCTCGTGCCCGGCTATTGGGTTTATGTGGCTCCCGCGTGGTACATCTGGAGCGAGAGCGCAGAGCCCGCAGGTGATCAACTCAAGTTGGCCGTTGACGGGCCGGAAGCGAAGGACCTTGTCCGAGGCATTACGGGCCAGATCGTGTTCTGCAGCCCAGCAGGCGATATTTTTGCTCTTTCACTTCCGGAAATGCGGAAATCCGTGGTACGGCCAAGGAGTGAAGGTGACTTCGCCCCGACAATTCATGCACTGAGCGGACCTGACTCACTGGGGCGAATCGCGTATATCGAAGACTATTTTTTTGTGGAGAAGGAGTCGGATCAGAAACACTTGCTGAAGACAATCACACTGGATGGAACCTCGGATGCAGAGATTTTTTCGCGCCCCGGAGATGCGATGTGGGCGAATTCGGCGGCAGGCCACGGTGAAATCGGTACCTACCTCGCAATTGCGCCGTCCGGCAATATGGTGGCCTTTCTCAGTGAACTTGCGCCAAGACAACAGCCCCGTGCATTGCTTAGTGTAGGAAAGATCGAAATCTGGGATGTCGAGAAGAAGCGGCCGAACTTGGTTGTCCGTGCGAACGCACTCGACCAACCGATGTCATGGTTTCCCGACGGAAAACGACTTGCCTATGTGAAGTTGGTACCGCGGCGGGAACTACCGGATGGAGCGCCCGGACTCGATCGCTTCGGCCAATATGCTGGACAAGCGTGGGAAGACATTCCCGCCGTGCATATCCTCGATTGCGCGACTGGAAACAGCACGTTTCTGCATGTGGGGTGGACTCCGATTGTCTCCCCTGATGGTCGGGCTGCACTTGTTGGCGGTTGGGACAAGCGCATGGAATACAGTTGGAACTGGTTTGATCTCGGCAAACGGAAGTCGACAGAGGTCCAATTGCCGGGAGATTATGGGGGAGCGTTTGCTATGCCGAGGGACGATCTCGTCCTCTATTGGGGTCTGCCGACAACGGGCGCGTCGCTTCAGAACACGAAAGACGACGGCAGCGTAAACGGTACAACGTTCACCCTGACGTTAAAACTCGCAAATATGAACACCACGGAATTCCAGACCGTCTTGCCGCAGATCGTCCCTAAGAGTTTGGTGAGCTTTGGGCAAGTGCGGAAGTGACTGTGATACCGGTTTTCTGACTGGCAGGCCTCCTGCGGCAGGGAGGCTGGGGCGCAGGGTGGGCCGCTGTCTTGTAGCTGCTGAGGTCGACGTTCGCGAATTCAAAATGCGGGTGAGCCTCGCAGAATCGGCAGGGTGGCATGCTTCCCCTTCCAGGGAAGCATGCCATTGCGCTCGCACGCCCCAATCGCATGCTTGCCTGTAAGGGCAAGCATGCCACCCCGCCGTAAGTCGTCTGTGACTCGAGAGGACCAGCGATGACCATTCAGGAACTCGAATCCCGATTGCTGACAGTGGAAGCGGACATCGCCGAGTTGAAGCGGCGCTGGCCGCCGGTTGAGCCGCGAGCCGGGTGGCTGCAGCAGTTCATCGGAGCCTTTGACGACAAGCCCGAGTACGACGAAATCGTCCGCTTCGGCGAAGAGTTGCGGCAGTCGGAACGGATCGCCGTCGAGCAGGAACCTGAGGCGTGACTTACCTGCTGGATGCGGATCACATCTCGATCCTCGGCCGAAGACAGGGCCCGTTGCATCGGAACTTGGTGACGCGGCTCGCAGCCGTGCCGGAAAGGGACATCGGGTTTTCGATCGTCAGTTATCATGAGCAACTGCTGGGTTGCCACCAGTTCATTCAGACGGCCGGAACTGCCGATCAGGTCGTGCGTGGTTACGAACTGCTGGAAGACTTGCGACGGCTATATGCGTTGGCGAACGTCGTACCGTTCGACGCGGCGGCAGCGGCCGAATGTGGTCGTCACGCTTCCGGCCGACTGCGTGTCGGCACGATGGACCTGAGAATCGCGTCGATCGCGCTCGCCCGCGGCATGATTCTTCTGACTCGCAATACGGTGGACTACTCCCGGATTCCCGGTCTGATTTACGAGGACTGGACGATGCCGTAGTCGTGCGCCATCGTCTCGGCAGGAGCCGGGGTCGGTAACGAAACAGATGGCCCCGGGGGCGGACCCTGACTCCGGCGCCTGCCGCGTGAAACTTAGCAGAATTCGCCAGAATTCTGATCTTCGATCGCGGAGATTCGCGTGGTGAACCGGCAGGGAGGCTTGGGCCGAAAGGCCGCAGCCGATCGCGACGACAGGAAGTCACAACCGGCCATTCGCCCCCAGCGTTGCGACGAAACCGCACACGGGGTGCCGGGGTCCGGAACGGAGTGGATGGCCCCACGCCTGGGTGGCATGCTTCCCCTACCAGGGAAGGATGTCTTGGCGTTCTCACTTCCACATCGCATGCTTGCCTGGAAGGGCCAGCATGGCACCCTGCTGCGCGCGACCTGTTCAACGCTGCCTGCGCGGGGCGCCGATGGTTGGAGTTGCTGTCCGCAAATCCCGGGGCGGCGGCGCGCACTGAAGTGCCTACTCCCCATCCCCAATCAGCACAAACGCCGCCCAGAAATGGGGGTGAGCGTAGGGGAGATCGGATGAGACTGCAGTGCTCAGTCCCCCCGCACTGCGGGTGACGACCGGTTTTCCCCGGGCCGATTGTTCCAGCATTTCCTGTTGTTGAGCCAGGGTGATGCATCGCAGCCACGTCTTGGCTTCCTGCAGGGCGGCCGCCTTGGGGAGTGGTTGAGCCTGGTCGTCCCGCGCTCCCAGGAGGTTTTCGTAAAACCGCACCATCAGCAGAGCCGTCGCGAGGTCGTCCACCTTCCAGAGTGAGGAGACGACCGACTGGCTTCCGGCGAGCAGGAACGCCTGCGACAAACCCACGTAGCCTTCCGACGCTGTGAACCGTCCCAAGGCCGATTCGCATGCCGAGAGCGTCACCAGGTCGGCTTTCAGGTTCCAGGTGCGGAGCACCGCCTCGGCGGTGAGTTCGCCGGTGACGAGGCGATCCTCGGCCCGCTGCTCGATGAACGGATCGGGCAGTCCGTCTTGGGCCAGCACCAGCCGCGACCGCAGCGGCACGTGCGGATTGGCTTCTCCGTGAGTGGCGAAGTGCAAGAAACGGTACGAAGCCAAGGCCTCGCGCCTCGCGAGATCCATGACGGTTTGTTGACTGGCGGCGCTTCCCAGAAAGACATCGGCGGCGACGTGCCGACGACGACACAACTCCGCCAGCGACGCGACTTCCTGGCGTGTTCCGGGCAACGCCGCCCAGCGGGCGGGCTTCAGTCCTGCAGTCCCCTGGCGAGGATCGCTGAAATTCGGGTCCCCCAGCGCCAGCAGGCGCGCCCCGCGCGACGGAACTGGCAGATCGGCCGTGCGCCGTCGCAACCAGGCCCACAACGTCGCCGATGGGGCATACGTGACGATCGCGTCCGGCGGCGCCAGAACGTCAATCGGGACCCCCTGCAGTCCGGGTGACGGCATCACGAGGATCTGCGTGGCGGCCGGCAGTTCGTCCGTGGGTCCGAGAGCGGCCTCCAGGGGAGACCAGACCCATCGCGCAAGCGTCTCGATTTGCGGAATCAACTCCGGCAGGGGGGTGAAGTCCTGCCGGGCGATGGCGTCGCGCAAAGCAGTGGCGGCATCGGGTTGGTACTCGTCCGGCAAGGGAATCCAGGCGGGAGGTCCCCGGCGACGGATGACGACTCCCCAATGCGCCGGCGTCGGACCTACCAGCGTTTCTTCGCGGCTGACCCAGCCCACGCAGGCAGCCTCGGGAGGCAGTTCGGCTTGGATCGCGGCGAGGTCGAACGCGGCCTCCTGGATCAACGGATGCGCCGCCAGCAGGGCGCGTTTCCGCTCGACCAACTGTGCCGCGACGCCGTCTTGTTGTTCGCGAATCGCAGCGGCGACCGCCGCCGTCGCGGGATCTTCCCCGCTCAGGCGTTCCAGGCGCGCCGCGAGACTGGCGTGGTCGTCTTCGAGATCGCTGAGGGCCTGAAATTCCTGGGGGGCAAGACTGCGCAGTTGTCGAATCGCCAATTCTTCGCGGAGGCTGCTCCCCAGGGATCCCTGCCAGACGGCGGTCGCTTCCGCCGTGCGCATCTGGCTGGCGAGCAGCGTCGCCAGGCGGGTGCTGATCTGTGCGGCCTCGCTGAGTCCCAGGCTTTCCAGGCCGCGGACCCCCACCCGCGCCCGTCCCGCCGCCAGACGCGACGCGGCCAATCGATACTGGCGGACGGCGGTTTCGGGATCATGCCGATACTCGGCGGCGAGTCCCAGATCGGCGACGGTGAGCGCGGCTTCGACATGGGTTTCGCCGAAACGCTGCGCGAGAGTTTCGGCGGCTTGTTGCAGATGCTGCTGAGCCTCGTCCCAGGCCCCCAGAGCCAGTTCGCTGCGCGCCAGATGATGGAGGGCGCGAGCGGTCGTATGGTGACGTTCGCCGACCACGGCGCGACGGATCTCCAGGGCCGCGGCGAAATTCTCGCGCGCCGTCTCCCAGTTCTGATCCAGTTCGGCGTAGAGTCCGGCGGTCTGTCGCAGCGTCGCGACGACGCGCGGCGGCGCCGCGGCCGACGATGTGGCGCGCTCCAGGGCCTGATCGAGGAAGCCTTCCAGGAGTTGTCGGTCGTCCAGGGGCAGTCGGCGGGCGATTTCGGCAAGGTTTCCTTCGAGCCGGGCCACGACCGGGGAATCGAGTCCCAGCCACGATGCGTAAATCCGCCAGGCTTCCAAACCGGACTGATGGGCCGCTTCGGGTTCACCCAGCGCGAACTGAATGATTGCCAGTTCATTGAAGGCGTTCGCCACCTCCACCGTCGGATCCGCGCCGGGGGGCAGGATCGCCTGCGCCTGGAGCAACGCCCGCCGAACGGCGATTTCCGCGTCGGCAAGGCGACCCGAATTGCGCAAGACGACTCCTTCCGCAAGCCAGCTTTCGGCGATCGCACCGCCCCCCTCGGGGCCGTGCGACTGCGCGAGCCGGCGCCATTCGCGACCGAGATCCAGGGCGACGTCCCATTGGCCGCGCAGCGTCGCGATCTGAGTCAGGCCGGAAAGGGCTTCTCGCTGGAGCAGTTCCTGGGCCGCGTTGAGATCCTCCGCCGACGCCGGCGCCGCCAGGCTCAGGTCGCGCACTTCCCGGTAGACGTCCGCGGCCTGCTCATAGCGGGTCTGTTGCTCCGCCAACTGGGCCGACAGGAGCAGCCAGTCCAGCCGCAGCGGATCCTCCGGCGGCAGGCCTGCGAAGACTGCCCCTCGCGTCTGCAGCAATTCGGCCGCGGAGTCGAGGTAGCCCTGATTCAGGCACTGCCGCAGCAGGAACAGTTCTTCCCAACAGCGGCTGACGAGACTCTCCCGGTCGCGGGACGGATAACGATGGCTCAGGAGCCGCAGGCTGTCGAGCGCCGTCGTCCAGTTTTTCTCTTCGAGGTTGGCTCCCAGAGATTCGCCGACGTAGATCTCCAGGGAATCGACGGCATCCGCGACAAACGCATGCTCGGCGCCGAGCAGCGCGATCAGGTCATCCACGAGCCGTCGCTGGAGACGCGCGGCTGCCAGAGGTTGACCCATTTCGTCGCTGCGCTGGATCTCCTCGATCAGCGGCCGGAATCGCTCCAGCAGCCCGTTCGCGTCCGGCGGGGGCGGGTCGTCCGCCGGCGCCATCGCGGCGAACACCATCATCCCGCACGCCATCCAGACGCGAGTCGCCGTCATGGCCCGTCCGATTGTCGT
>JANRLN010000315.1:0-5324 GCA_033762515.1 Planctomycetaceae bacterium | reverse complement strand
TGCCGCCGCAACCGTTCATCCAGTCGCGATGCCAGCGCCGCGTAACGAAATTCAATCCCTTGAATCACCTGGGCATCATGCATACCGCCTTGTAGTTTAACTCAATAACTTGATCAAGTTATTGTGACGAGGCTCCTAAGGAACGATTGTGTTGGTGTTATGGACGGGAGCGTCGGGCCCTTCGGAGGCCAATCGTTTGGGACTGGGCAAGAACAAGATTTTTCCAGCAATGGCTAGCTTCTCGCGAGCAGCTTCGAGTGCAATTCGGCAATCGCCATCGATCGCGGTAAGACCTTGAAGACTGAGGTGCGAATTCCCGTTGGCGAGTTCCTGGATGACATCGGCAGTCACGGTCTGGAGACCATTCAGATAGAGACCCGAACGGCAGTGCGCCCTGGAAAGTGGCTTTGCCGTCTCAACGTTCAGTGATTCCAAGCCGTTTAGTTCGAGTTTTTCACCGTTAAAGTTCCCCAGCGCGCTCGCGATTTCTGGTGTCACTGCAGACAGTCCGTTCAACGACAGCCAGTGCTTGTGTTCGGCCAGTCGATCCGCCGCTTCGGGATCCATGACGGCCAGCGAATTGAGGCTCAGCCAGCCCTTGTGCAGCGCCAACCTCTCGGCGACTTCTGGTGTCATCGATCTCAGCCCCAGCGACAACGTTCCATTGCCGCTCACGAGGATCGCGGCAGTCTCGGGGTTCATCGAGGCCACACCTCCGAGGTCCCAAGCGCATTCGGCCTGGGCCAACTCCTGGGCAACTTCTGGCGAGATCGCGTCCAATCCCCTCAACGCAATCCACAATCCCTCCTTCTTGGCGGCGAATGCTTTGGCCACTTCGGGAGTCAGGTGCTTCATCGCGGGGAAACTCAAATTTCCCGGATGATTCGCCAGAATGACCGCCACTTCCGGAGTGAGAGATGTCACCTTCGAGAAGGTCACGTGCTCTGACCTTCCGATCAGTCGCTCTGCGAGATCCGCGTTGATGTCAGTCACCTCGAATTGCGCACTTTTATCAATCTCGACTGAGACTCCGTGGGAAATGCTCGGCGTCGATTCTGGAATCCCGCCATAATTAAGAATGACGACCGCGATCATCGCCATTGTCATCATGCCGGCGGAAAATTTGATCATGCGATAGACTCCCGAAACGGTGGGTTGATGTGGTTGACGATTCGTACAAGAAATGTGCGGCAGCGCAACCCCATTCGGCTGCTGGACATGGCTCAGACACGCTTCCAGCAGCTTGTGAAGCTCACTGGCCGAAGCGAATCGATCCGCCTTGTTCTTGGACATCAATTTCTCGACAATCCCTGCAAACCATTCCGGAATCTCGGAATTGAGACTTCGAATCGGAGCAGGGGATTCATCAATGATGCGCCGCATGACGCCGTAGGAGCTGTCGGCACGGTAGGGGGGCCGCCCGGTGCTCAGGGCGTACAGCACGCTCCCCAGGCTAAAGAGGTCGCTCTGCTGATCGAGTTGATCCCCCCGGGCTTGTTCCGGTGACATGTACATCGGCGTCCCGGCGATCGCGCCGCATTGCGTGACGGTGTGGTCATCCACGGCGCGGGCCAGGCCGAAGTCGGTGATCGTCACCCGTTCGACCCCCTCCTCCAGGAGGATGTTCTCGGGCTTGATGTCGCGATGGACCAGGCCCTGTTCGTGGGCCGCAGCCAGTCCGGCGGCGATCTGCGCCCCGATGCGGAGAATTTCGACCAGCGGGAGCGGCCCCTGCTCTTCCAGACGTTTTTGCAGCGATCCCCCGCGAATGTAGGCCATGACGAGATAGGGGAGCGCTTTGTCGCTGGAGACGCCGTGGATCGGGACCACGTTGGGATGGAGCACCGCAGCCGCCGCCTTGGCTTCACGGGCAAACCGCTTGCGGGAGGTTTCATTGTTCGCGAGCCTCGGAGCCATCACCTTGACGGCGACGACGCGATCAAGCGACGGATCGATCGCCTTCAGCACGACCCCCATTCCGCCCACACCCACGACGCCGGTAACTTCATGGGTCCCGATGCGTCCCAGGCTGTGCGGATGGTCGGTGGGTGCGAGTGCATCCAGCACCTCTTGAATTACGATCGGTTGTCGACTGGCATCGTGGACGGTTCCCCCGGCCGAAAACAGATGTGAACTGGCGTAATCGAACTCGCAGGGTCTAAGGAGTGTGGTCGCACTCATCCACACTTCCGCATCCCCCGCGCGCGACTCCAGATGTTCGCGACAGGAGGGACACACGTCGAGATGGGCAACGAGCTCCGCATCCTCGATGCGATAATGATCGGACTGCAGGAACTGATCGAGCCGCTGAGGATCGCAGGCGGAAGTCCCGCTGATGTTCTCTGAGGGATTCATTGATCCGGTCCTTGCATTCGTTCGATCTGATCACGCAGCCGTTTGATGATGCGGCTGCGAGCCGCGTACACCGTACCGATTGATTTTCCGATTGTGACGGCCGCGTCTTCGCAGGATGCCCCGTGAATGACGGTCAGCTCAAACGCCTGCCAGGTCTCGGAGTTCACTTCCGCACGCACGACCGCCGCCGCTCGCAGGAATTGTTCTCGCTCAAACTCGGCCATCAGTTCTGCGTCGACTTCGGGGGCCGCATCCGCCTCGAGTTCCAGCAGTTCTTGCGCACCGGTACCGCCGGTGCCGAGATCTTCCGGCTGGCGACACATCGCGTTGACGATGGCGTTGCGGGCCACCCGCCGCAGCCAGTGCCGGAAGCGGATGTCGGGCCGGGATTCATAGTGTTCGATGGCTGACGCCACGCGAGACAGAACGTCTTGGGCGACATCCTGGGCATCGGCATCCTGCAGCCCGCGTCGTCGCGCCATGCGGTAGATCAAGGGGCGGTAAATGACGACGAACTCTTCCCAGGCCTCGTGATTCTCGGGCGATTTCACACCCGCGAGCAGGCTGGATCGTGTTTCCGGGAATTCCGTCATTCAGGGCTCCTCGCGAGACCAAACCCACTCCGGGAGCGATTCTGACACGAAATCCGCAAGAAATCGCACCAATGGTCTGGAGGGCGCGAATGGTCGCCTGGGTTGAGCCGTGACCGCAGCCAGCCTCGGCCAGCTGACGGTCGCCGATCTGCCGCGGCAAGCGGGGACGTCGATTGTCGTGGTCGTTGCGCGGAGCGGGGAAGGGAGTGGTTGTCGAGGGGAACTACCAAGTGCCGAGCGGGTCGCCGGAGGCTGGCATCCGGCCGGACGAACTTGGAGAGAGAGCTAAGGGGGCGCATTTATGAATTCTTTGTACGCGATCCTATACTGTCGAGTGCTGTTGGGAAGGGATCAATTCGTTGTCGGATGAGGCCTCGAACGGGAC
Source organism: Planctomycetaceae bacterium (assembly GCA_033762515.1). Taxonomy (GTDB): domain Bacteria; phylum Planctomycetota; class Planctomycetia; order Planctomycetales; family Planctomycetaceae; genus DSVQ01. Next base: position 1,991 of record JANRLN010000315.1, on the reverse strand, counting down.
CTGGGAGATTCGTTCGCACCCAGAATTACCGGTGCCACGGCCCCCGGCGCCCATCAAAACCCATTCTGCACTCGGTCTTGCACCCGATGTGCGGTATAGTGCCCAGCTTCCGGTCCCCCGCGGATCGGAACTCTCGCAGGCTGTGCTGTGGCGTTCAGTGGCTCGGCGTCAGTGTGCCTGTGTGCAGGTTTCCCGCTTAGTTTTCCGTTCCCCGCTGAAGGTCCGTGTGTCATGGCTGTGCTGATCCAGATCAAAGAGGCTTCCAAATCGTACGGCAGCCAGGTGCTGCTCGACGAAGCCGAGGCCACTTTGACGGATGACGTGAAGGTGGGCTTCGTCGGCCGTAACGGAGCCGGCAAAAGTACGCTGCTGCGGATTCTCCTCGGCGAAGAGCAACTCGATCACGGCACGGTTACGCTCCATCCCAACTTGCGCCTGGGATATCTCAAACAGCACGACACCTTTCTCCCCAACGAAACCGCCCTCGAATTCCTGATGCGCGACAGCGGCCAGCCCGACTGGAAATGCGGCGAGGTCGCCGGCGAATTTGAGCTCAAAGGGGCCTATCTCGACGGGCCGATTTCGAAACTCTCCGGGGGGTGGCAGACCCGCGTCAAACTCGCCGCCCTGTTGCTGCACGAACCGAATCTGCTGCTCCTCGACGAACCGACGAACTTCCTCGACTTGCGCACGCAGATCCTCCTCGAACACTTTCTGCGGCACTACAAGGAGGCCTGCCTGATCGTCTCGCACGATCGCGCCTTTCTGGGGGCCACCTGCGATCACACGCTCGACTTGTCCCGCGGCAAGCTGACGATGTACCCCGGTAAGATCGACGCCTTCCTCGAATATCAGCACGAGCAGCGCGAGCATTTGAAACGCTCCAATGCCGCGGTGCTGGCCAAACGCAAGCATCTCGAAGAATTCATCGCCAAGAACAAGGCCCGCGCGAGCACGGCGACGCAGGCGAAGTCGAAGACGAAGCAGCTCGAACGCCTGGAACTGGCCGAGATTGAAGCCGACCAGGCCACCGCCTGCATTCGCGCGCCGCAGATTGAACCGCGGCAGGGCTTCGCGCTCCGCTGCCACAACATGACCATCGGCTACCCCGAGCGCCAGATCGCCAGCGACATCGAACTGGAAATCGAGCACGGTGCTCGAGCGGCCATCGTGGGGGACAACGGCCAGGGGAAGACGACGTTTCTGCGAACGATCGTCGGCTCGCTGCCGCCGATGGCAGGGGAACTCCGCTGGGGTTACGCCTGCAACTACGGCGTCTACGCGCAGCACGTCTACACCAGCCTCCCGGAGACGCAGACGGTCTACCAGTACCTGGAATCAATCGCCGCGATCGGGACCAAAGAACAGCGGATTCTCGATCTCGCCGGGGCGTTCCTATTCCGCGATCAAGGGGTGCAAAAGCGAATCGGCGTCCTCTCCGGGGGCGAGCGCGCCCGGTTGTGTCTCGCCGCGATGCTGCTGAGCGACTACAACATCCTTGTCCTCGACGAACCGGGAAACCACCTGGACGTCGACACCGTCGAGGCGCTCGCCCAGGCGCTGATCGACTACAAGGGAACCGTGATCTTCACGACCCACGATCGCCACTTCATGAAACGTGTGGCGACCTGCGTGATTGAAGTCAAAGACGGTCGCGTCACCAATTACAACGGCGACTACGACGCTTACGTTTACGCCGTCAACAAGGAAATCGACGACGGCGAGCGGGAAGCCGCCCAGTTGCGGATGTCGAAAGCCCCGGTCGAGGTGTTGACCCCCAGGACGGCCCCGCGCCCCAAGGGCCGCGATGAGCGCACCGTCCGCAAGGAAATCAGCGCCATCGAAAAGACGATCGCCAGGCTCGACGAGCAGAAGAAGGCGGCCAACGCACAACTCATGCAGTCGACCGACGCCAAAGACGCCCTGCGGCTGCACAACGAAGTCGAAACGCTCACGGCGCAACTGACGGAAGCCGAGGAACGCTGGTGCGC
>JANRLN010000314.1:0-20384 GCA_033762515.1 Planctomycetaceae bacterium | reverse complement strand
CAATCCCGAGCCTTGTTGCTCCACGACTCGGATTGCTCGCGATGCCCCTGAATTTCCCGGTAGAGACGGTGCTCGTTGTCTGTCGCCGTCTTCACACTTCGCCGAGCGCCGAACAACCCTTCCTCCATCTCCGAGATGATGTCCTGAATGGCCTTCTGGGGATCATCCGCGCGGGTCAGGAGGTCACCCAGATTGCAGGTGACGATGTCGGTCAGGCGACTGAAGTAGCTCATGCTGTTCTCTCATGCTCCGAACGCCACGTCAGCCCGGATCGTTCACAGGTTGGTGCAGCGTCGTTCGGGTTTCATCTCACATCTTAGGGCAACGTTCAAATCTACTCGATGGATCAGAGTGCGTCGAAAAAACTGGCAAATTCCCCGATTGAACCCCGCGAGATCAAAAATGACGTCGACCACATTCCATCGCAGCTGACGCAATCTTGATCCCTGCGGGCGCGTGAATTCTAGGCGCGTCTAGCCCTCATCTTCAGGGTCGAGGTCGGAGTTCGACTCAAAAGGATCGCAAAACCCGCGACGTTCCAGTTGAGTTCGCAGTTTTTGTCGCGCCAGCCGCAGGCGGCTCTTCGTCGTCGGCAAATTCGACTCGGTGGCATCCGCGATTTCGGGAAGACTCAAACTGCAAAAATGATACAGAATAAACGCAACCCGTTGATCATCAGGAAGTTGCGGCAGGAGCACATCGACGGCTTCACTCACCTCGTGTTGCTGGGCTCGTTCATCGACCGCAGTGACGTCTCCGGGGACCCGGTTGAGGCCATCCTCACCGTCGCCGCCGCGCGTCTTGACAGCACGCACCAAAGCATCGTGCGAGCGTTTGCGGGTGTTGTCAATCAGCAGGTTGCGGGCGATGCGAAACATCCAACCGCGGAATTTCCCACGCGGCAGATAATCCCAGGAGGTCATATAGACGCGCAGCAGAGTCTCTTGTGCGAGATCCTCCGCAAGTTGCACATCGCGGAGCTTACGAACAAAGAACCCGATCAGCGATTGCTGGTGACGCTCCATCAATTGCGTGAACGCCGTGTCGTCGCCCCCCTGAAGGGCGAACATCAGGGCATCGTCTTCATTGTGGAGAACGGGGGACGGATCGGACACAGCCCGAAATTTCCCGATTACCGATCCCCGAGTTCGGGGACGCCAAACCTGCCAGGCCACGACACGCATCGGCAGTGTCGCTCGGTGCCGATGTGTCGTCAATGACGGCGCGCGGAAACGGGGGCAAAATGCTCGGTTTCAGGAATCCGTCACGGGCGCCCGGCTTGAAGCTGAGTGTCGAGTTTTGACCGAAGAGGCCGGGCGTTCTGGTGTTGCCGGGGAACTTGATGACCGGCGACTACAACGGCGGGGCGTCTCCCCAGCCAGCGATGTTCGCGTCGGGGGCGAGTATGAAGATTTCCACCCGGCGGTTTTTTGCGCGTGCCGCTTCGCTGGTATTTGGGGTCAGGGGTTGATGTTCGCCATACCCGGCGGCCTCCATGCGGAGGTCCTGGATCCCGGACTTTCGCAACGCCATCACCACTGAGACCGCGCGATTGGTCGACAAGTGCCAGTTCGTTGCATGCCGCACCCTGGCTTTGGCGATCGGCTGATCGTCGGTGTGTCCCACCACCAGGATCTTCAGATGCTGCGAATCGCTGCGGTTCATGATCTCCGAGAACTCTCGCAGAATCTGCAGCGAGCGGGGGGTGATCTCGTCACTGCCGGAAGCAAAGAGCAAGTCGGTGCTGAACTTGCTCACACCGGTCTGCGGATCAAATTCGAATTCGGGGTATTTTTGTCGCAGAGCCTCGAAACGCTGCGTCTGATCGCTGTTCAGCGGGTTGTTGTTCGGCCCGCTGCTGGTGAGCAGATCACGGTACTTTTCCGTCAACTGATTGTTGGAAGACGCCAGATTATCGAGCCGTTGATTGGCCAGGTCGAGATTCGCCTTCAGCGCCTGGTTTTGCTCTTCCAGACGCTGCTTTTCCGCGGCGAGCGTCCCGAGCGTGCCATTAATCCCATCACGCTCGGCGGCGAGATGCTGATTTTGAAGATACATCTGGCGGGTGTAGTTCGGATTATAGGCCAGGGGCTGGCAGCGGGGCGTGCAGCAGCAGGCGGGCAGTGCCGCGCAAATGGCCGCGACGAGGCTGTACCAGCCCAAGAGGGAACGAGGCTTCATCGGCAACTCCTCGGCAATCCCAGTGCCGACGAATGTCGGCGTCGGTGGAGGGATCGCGAGTCATGCGTCCGGACGACGGCCGGATGCTGACACGAAACCACCACCGGCAGGACTGCGAATGTCCGTGCAGGTGACAGGAGAAAGGCTTGGAAATGTCTGGGGATTTGATGGCGAACACCAACCGACCAATCCGTGGCTGGGAGAGCCGACGGCATCCGAGAGTCAGTCAGTGGCGCGAGTTCTAACAGCCGAATTCGAGGCTGCCAAGACGAACTTGAGGGAAACCCCAGAATCATCGGCGGAAGCTGGCGAATCGGCGCAAGCAACGCCTGCCACCGGCGAATTCTGCCGATCGCCGATGTGCCGAAAGCCAGAGACATTGTCACGTCGGCGGTTTCGCGATCGTCCCGAGTCAAACGGTCGAGAAACGAAACAGCCCCGGCTGATACATCAACCGGGGCTGCATGGGTTTTGGAAGAATCGAGGGCTCTTCTACTTGCCGGCGTCCCACCACCAGCGGCCGGCGGGCAGGACCGGAGCAGCGGCGGTCTGAGCGACTCCCGTCAGCTCGGCTGACTCCTGCGACAGTTTGGCGTCCTGGGCCACCGCAAGGAGGTCGGCACGTACGCCGCCGGCGACCTGCACCACGATGTCCTTGCCATTGTAGACCTTGTGATTCACGACCGAATCGATTTCCTTGGGCACGACGTGCTGAGCGACGCGGTAGTCTCCGTCAGGACCGAAGGCTCCAAGGTCCCAGCCAATCTTGGCGGCGAGCCGTTCGTGTCGAATCAACGCCGCAACGAGAGCCAAATCAAAAACGTTCTGCATATCGGCGAAGACATGATCACGGGCGGCGAGGTCGGCGTAGTGAGTTGTGAAGTTCTCGGCGAATTGACGGTTGGTCGGTTCCGACTTGCCCGTCGGCAGGTGCTTGCCTTCTGCGGTCAGCATCTGATTCTCCGACTGACACAGGACGGCCGAGCCTTGAATCTCAAAGACGGACTTGTCAGGGCTGTGAGCCACGGCGTCGTACTTCATCGTCAACCACCAGCGGAGTGCCTCCATCGCCGGCGGATCCTGCTGCGCGGATTTCGACAGCAGGTCGAAGTAACTGGGGATGGTCTTGCCGGCGTCGAGCTTGTCGATGCCGATCAGCTTCATCCGATAATCCGCTTCCACGATGACTCGCGCTACGCGACTGTCGGACGGCACGCCCCAGACGACAATGTCCTGGCGACCCAGTTTGTTCTGCAACTGATTGACCCAGTTTCGCACCGATCGCGCGTTGATGGGCCCGCGTTCCTGGGACTTGGCGGCATACTCCTGCAGGGCTTTGACTCCGGCGTCGCGGGTGTTGATCGAGCAACCGAAGTCGCGTTCTCCGGCCGCGAACGTCCGCAAGACGACGACGAGGTCATCGAGTTGCAACATCGGGCGACCACTCTGCACGCCGACGGGTTCTGCAGATCCCTTGAACGCCCAGGCTTCCGCCGGGCCGCCGAGGATGATGTCTTTCGCGGCGGAGTCGACGAAGAGGAACTCAACTTTGGAAAGACCGCCAAGACGGGCCATCGACTCCGGGACTGGCAGCCCTTGAGAGATGCGAAGGGCGACTTCCTGTTCCAGGCGCTTCAACGAGATCAGGCGCAGGTCGCTCGACTTGGCCATGTCGTCATTGATCGCCGCCTGCCGCACCTGCTGTCCGACTGCAGCCAGGCGGCCGGTTTGATCTTGGGTCGTCACGCGGCTGAGAAGCCGACCTGGTGCGACGCGAACACCGGTTTGGAATGGTGTCGCGGTGCCGCCGACCCCTTCATCTGCTTCCCAGGGTCCGCTGGTGTTCTCTTGAATGAGAGCGATCAGCGAACCGAAGTCAGCGAAGGTGCCCCCACCGCTCAGGGCCGATTGCTGGGTCGCCGAGCCTTGAGCCCGTGCCCGCGAATCTGGGGCGGCGATGCGGCTCAGGGTGCCGCGAGCGACCGGAGGCTGGCCGGCAGCCGCTTGAGCCTGGGCCACCTGTTGCAGCAGCGCCGCCTGTTCGGCTTCGCCCGGAACGGCGGCGGCGGCATCCGCCGCGAGACCAAATTCGCCTGCCGCCAAGTGATCGGCGACGATCTGCTGAGGCGTTGCCGCCCGCACTCCCGTCGCTGTCAACGCCGCGGCAGCTCCGAGCGCCAAAGTGACTCCCCGCAGCCAGCCGTTCAAGCACCGCATACCGGAACTCCCTGACTCGATCAAATGAGCTCGATCGAACTGGCAAGCCTGCCAGTGAACACGACTTCTATGGTCAACGCTCGTGTCTTGACTCTATCCACCTCAAATCCCGCAAAATCGGGAAGTCTTCGTGGAAGTGCTCAAGACAGCCGACTGAACGCCGCGCGGACGCGCCGACGACCGTCGGCACACCTCGCGTCGTCAGAGATTTAGCATCGTCCTGACGAGAAGCGCCGTCAAGCAGGATCTGCGAAATCCGCCGGTTCCCGACGAACCCGCCGCTGCCGCGCCGTTCAACGGGCATTCCCGATAGAATGCGGTCGCCGGGTTGATTCGCAACCACTGCTGACAACGGAGCGGCTCGGCGGAGCGGTCGTCGCAGGCAGGGTTTGCGCGAGGCGCATCTCCGTTGGCCAGAGGAATCTCCGCGTGCCCGAACTTCCCGAAGTCGAAACCATGGTCCGCGGCATCCGCCCACACGTCGCCGGCCGGATAATTCGGTACTTTCGCACCTGCCGCACGCGGTGCAAGCCGATCACCGTGTCACCGTCGGCAGCCGCGATGGGCCGCAGAATCACTGGACAATCGATCTCTCTGGTCCGCCGGATTGCCAAACGAGTCGTGTTGGATTTGAGCGATGGATCGCATGTAGTGATTGAACCGCGCATGACGGGGCTGATGCTTCTCGCCGATCCCCCTGACCCGGAACACCTGCGGCTGGAATGGGGACTCGACGGGTGCCATGAGTACGCCTCACTGTGGTTCTTGGATCGACGGGGCCTTGGGACGGTCCGCTACTATCGCCCCGACGAACTCGCTGTCGCTCTCGGCCCCGATCGCCTCGGTCCGGATGCATTGACCGCCGCAGTGGAAGACTGGCAACACTTGTGCAGCCGCACGCGACGAGCGATCAAGGTGGCGATGCTGGACCAGAAACTGATCGCCGGGATCGGCAATCTTTACGCCAGTGAGATCCTGCATCTGGCCAGAGTCCATCCGCAGATCCCCGCGGCAAAGCTGAGGGTCCCGCAGATTGCGGCAATCGCCGTCGCAACGAACCACGTCCTTTCGGAAGCGATTCGTTACGAGGGCTCAACTCTTTCCGACGGCACCTATCGAAACGCCCTCAACCGTGACGGCGGCTACCAGAACGCTCACCGCGTCTACGACCGCGAGGGCGAGCAATGTCGAACATGTGCGCATGCCATCATCGTCCGGATCGTGCAGGGACAGCGCTCGACGTTTTTTTGTCCGCAGTGTCAACAAAAACACCGGATGAGGTAGTCGGCTGAGGGCAGCCGGCTGAATCGCCCCTCCCGCCGCGACCTTACGTCGGTGGACGGAAGCCGAACACCCGTCCGAATCCCCGATGGATCGCGACAGATGATCGGGGATTACTTGGCGGACTTCTGGGTCAGCGTCATGTTCTTCACCACCGCCGTCCCCTTTTCCAGACCAAGGACGAAGCCGATGCGATTCTTGCCTTTGGCGACGTCGCTGGCGGTGAAGGTGTAGGAGTATTCCTTGAACTCGACGGGGGCCGCATAAATTTCTTCGTGCAAGCCGATCTCGTGATAGTCCTCTTCGTCGATGCCGGCGATCACGTGTGCGCCCCGCCTTTGCGGTGACTTCATCTGAAACTTCAGCGTGTACTCGGTCCCACTCTTCAGGTCGAGCCCCGTCTGGTAGACCTGCACATGCCAATCAGTTCCCGTGATCGTATCCACATGGAATACGATCGCGTCATCGTCCACTTTCATCGTCCCTTTGCCGCCTTCATGTTCTTCAAAGCGCCAGGATTCCAACTTATTCGTGAGCTTGAGCAAATTCACCGGCGCGGGATCCTCCGCAGAGAATGCCGTTCCACCAGCGAGGACGAACAATGCGATCACGAAACGGTGCATGTGAATTCCTTCGAGAGCGACAGCGAAGAATTGAGGCCCCATGCAATCTGCCGCGCAGGCGGGAAACCTGCAATTGATCGCGAAACAGGCGGAGATCGGAATTTTGGCGCCACGAATCCGAGCAGTCGCAAAAAACCGTGATGCTCAGATCCCGCCGCCGACTGGTGTCCGGCCGCAGAGGCGGGACGCGTGCCGCAACAGCTAGCGTTTGACGGCCACAAACCTCAGACGCACATAATCGGCAGTCCACCGGCCCGCCGCATCGCAAAGATGCGGGCGCAGCGATTCGCGGACTTCAGTGAACAGATCGGTCCGGTCTGCGGGAGTCCAGCCGATCGTGAACGACTGGGCGAACGTCTCCAGCCAGCCAATCAGATCCCCAGGCAGCGGCGTCGGACGGGGGAAGGCATGCAGCGCGGCCACATCGAACCCCGCGGCGACGAGCTTTCGCCGGTATTCATCTTCATCGGGGAAATACCAGGGGTTGAGGCGGTCGAAATCGTGTCCACGCGATTGCAGGCCCAGACGAAGCGCCTGGCAAATCTGAGCCACGTTGCCGGCCCCGCCCATCTCTGCCACGAACCGGCCCTCGGATTTCAGCGCGCGAGCCACTCCGCCCAGCACGACATCTGGACGACGCATCCAATGGAGGGCCGCGTTCGAAAAGACCGCGTCGAATTGACCATCGAAAGGGAGATTCTCGCCATCACAGACCACGGCGTCGACCCCTCGACGCCGCGTCGCTTCCACCTGCCGCGGGCTCGCATCGACGCCGATGACCCGGCAGCCGAGGTCGCTGAGTTCGCGAGTCAGAACTCCGTCTCCACAACCAAGATCCAAAATCCGCTCGCCGGACTTCGGCGAGAGCAGGTCCAGCACCGAACGCCCCAGATCCGCCACGAATCGGGCATGCTGCGCATAGCGATCAGGGTCCCAATCGGCCGCATCGGGGCGCCGGCTGGTTGCGAGGGTGAGGGAAGACATACGATTCCGGCGGACTAACTAAGGTGGGATCAACGGGTGATTGCGCGTCGGCGAAAAGGCAGGCTCGGTTCCACGCCTTTACCCTGTTGACGTCGACGGGGTGACAAAAGTTCGTCCCCAATTCTGTTCGAGAACGCAGATTTCCGCCCATTGGATCATTGACGGCGCGATTCGGGGGGTAAAGTCGTTGCACGCGGCGGGGCGGCGCGGGCCGGTCCACGCCACACCGCCGGCGGCGGACTTCCGCGTCCCTGGAAAAATGCACCCAGGAATTGCTGCATGGCCTCATCCACGGCCGGAAAGGGAACCACGCGAGCCACCGGCGCTCCGATCGGCCCGCGCACTTCGACCGCAATGGCCCCCTGACTTACCATGTTGACCACGCCCACCAATTCGCGCAATCCCGGTAACCGTACCTGGTTTCGCGGCTGCATCGTGAAGAAGTCGAGCGTCACCCCTCCGTCAAACCGGACAACCCCGCGACCCCTCAGGCTGATGGTGTTCCCCACCAGGTCGATCGACTGGAAATTGAAGCGCTCATCTTCGATGCGAAAGAAAAAATTGGCGTAATCAAACGCGGTGCGGTTGATCGGAGCGAACTGAGGAAGCTGAAAAATCTGCAGGAACACCGGGAGCTCGTACAACGCGGCGGGACTGATCTGCATCTGCCCTTCACCGGTCAATCCTTTGGCTTCGAGCCCCCGCCCGCGGACCTCCATCCACCCGTTCATTAATCCGCGAACACTGTTGTAACCCCGCAGGTGCCGCATCGCATACTTCTCGAGGCTGGCATTATTCAGCTCCATCGCCGCCCGGTATTCGGGTTGATTCTCCTGGTTGAGGTTCACGACGGCATCGAGCGCCGCTTCGCCGTCAAAGGCTCGCCCGGTGATTCGCTGGTCTGAAGTGACGCGAACATCGGGGGATTCCTTCGACGAATTGACCATCTGCTCCGAGCCGATCACCAGAATCCCGTCGTGCAGCCGAAACGGCCCCTTCACTTTCGTGAATTGATGATTGACGAGCACGTCGAGGGCATCGAGGTCCAGTTCTCCCTGCAGTTCCGTGCGTTTAGGAGTCCAACTCCCTCCCAACTGCACGCGGCCGTGGATGTCGTCAACTCGCAGGCCTGCATTGAGAGCGCAGCCCGCGAGCAACACCTGCAGATCCCACTTCGCCGCGACGAGTCCTCCCCGTTTCTGGTCCCCGTAGACCACGACGGGCCCGTGAAAGGAATAGCGGCCGGACGGGTTGAGGGTATCGACAACGTCGCGGAGCGGCTTCGGAAGAGCCCGGCGCAGCGCGGGGGCCGGAGTCAGATCGTCCACATGCAGCTTATTGAGCGTGACGGTGACCGTCCCGTCATTGTGACACTGCGCGTTCCCTTCGCCGCTGATCTGCGTGTCATCATGCCGCGCCGAGAATTCGGTGATGTCGACCCGCTGCTTGCGGGCGTCATAGGCGAAACTTCCCGTGAGATCGCGAAACGGATAGGGGAACTCGCGCAGTTGGAACTCGGTGCTCTTGACCTGCACACTGGGAACGTCGACGAACAGTTTGCCCCCCACGGTCCAGTCGACCAGGATTTTGGCGTCAAATTCGCCCTGCGGCGCGAAGGCTTGCCAGACGTCCTGCAACGTCGGCGGAAGCGCGGTGAACAGCGCCCGATCAAACGCTGCATTGGTCGCCACGATCTCCATGTTCAACTGAGACGGTTCGGGCTTGAGTTGAAACGCACCCGCACCGCGGAGTTCGGCGCCGTCGTGATAGCCTCTCAGTTTCTGAAAGGTCACGAGGTCCTTCTCCCAATGCATGATGCCGCTGAGTTGCGTGACCGGGTATGGGAAGACCTCGCACTGAACCCCCGCGTCATGGACGAATGCATCCAGGATCATCTGAAATTTCTGGTTCAACCCTTCGGGACGCGTGACACGCAGTTTGACGTCGCTTCGTCCCTGGAACGCCATCGCTTTGGCGACCTTCGCGATCGAAGGAGGAAAGGCCTTCATCGCCGCATCGTCCATCGGAACGTTGTCAGCCGAGATGAAGAAGTCGGCGTAGTTGGCGGGACCGGGCTGACGCACAATCCCCTGCGCGCGAACGGGAGTTGTTCCCGCCATGCCGGAGCCGTCGAGCATGATGATGTCGTCATGCCAGGACAGTGTTGCGGCCACGTTGTGAAGCAAGTACGGAAACGCCTCCGGCTGCACAGTCCCGTCGACCAGGGAGAGTTCCGCATCGATCTTCGGCGGAGCTCCCTGCGTCTGCTGCAGGGTCAGTTGCCCTGAGGCGATGCCCGTGGCCTTCATCCAGCGGGCAATCCGCTGCAGCGAAGGGGGCAGACGCTGCACGAACGCCTCATCAGCCGGGAGCGCAGTGATGTCGCATTGCACGACGAGCGCCCCAGATTTGTTGACGGTTGTGTTGACCTTCAATCGGCTCAGACCGTTCCGGGCCGTGAGGTCCCGGATTCGCAGTTGCGTTGGATCCAGTTCGATGGATCCCTGAAGGTCGAATAGCGGGCTCGGAAGCACGGCATTCGTGAGTTCTCCTCCGAGAACCTTCAATTGCGCCCCCCAGACGAGAGCGGCAGCCGGGTCGGGCTGCTGCACCTGCAACTGCACCTGTCCAATCAGCGAGACGCCCAGGTCGTACGGTGTCGCAACGGTTGGCGTCGCGCCGCGACTTGGAACCGACAGTGAAGCCGTCTGCACGGCTCCGGCAGGGACATGTCTGGCGATGCTCTGCTGCAACTCTGCGAACTGCCCCGCGAATTGAGGCGCTGCGATCAGTGCCAGCCGCGTCGTCTCAGAGTCGAGCCGGCACCTCGCCAGACCGGCGTTCAGCGACCAGGCGGCCGGTTCGAGGGGGAGCTCTCCCTGAACGCGGATGTCGCCCGTGAACTCCGTTCGCAGCGACATGTCGATCTGGTAGGACTTCTGCGACGACGGGCGCGCGGAAATCATGACGTCGTCGATCGGAATACTGACCATCGTTCGCGTGGCATGGTCGGCCAGAACCACTTCGATCATTCCATGAACCAACTCAATCTCGGGGAGTTGGCCGCTGCCCTTCGGTCTTACGAATTTCAACAGCTCCCAGTTCCAATGCCCATCGGGTTCCCGGACGAGGCGGAGTTTGGGTTGGCTCACTCGAATCTGTTCAATGGCCAAACGCTGCTGATCGGCGAATTGCTGCTGGTCGACTGTGATGATCGTCTCAGCAATCGTCAAACACGAACGGGACTCCTCCGGCAACCGGATCGCCAGATCGAACACGCGGACCCGCCCGCGCAGATCGAAATTGGCCCGGTCGATGCTGATCTTCGTGCCGGGGAGCGCCACTTCGAGCTGCCGCACGATTTCCGCGCGGAGCAGCTCATCGCTGCGAAAGTACATCCAGGCGACGGCTCCTCCCGTGATCACGGCGAGGACCACCGCCAGACGCAGTACGTTGATGATCAATTTGCCCACGACGAATTCCTTTCGTCGCGGACCAGGAATTGACGGCGCCACAGGCCGACCGCCCCGCACGCGGCAGCAACCGCCAGCAAAGCGTCGGCCGGGAGTCGATAACGAATCGAACCGACAAAGAGCATGTGGACGAGGCAGAAGAAGACAGCCGGTCCCAGAGTGACGGCTGCAAACAGGGTGTCCCGTCGTCGTTGGAACAGTCCCACCAGCGCCAAGGCATACAAAGGCAACGTGGCCGCCATCAGTCCGAGGCCGAGCCACGGGCGATCGAACTGCGCCGCATTGGGCCAGGGGCTCCAGTATCGCCCGGCCTTGATGACTGCGAGTTCCACCGTCTTCAATGGCTCCGCCGCAACAAACGCCCACGCCCGCCGACGATACTCCCGGTCCATGTCATATTCGGACATCGTCGCCAGGAGATTCTCTCGGTCAAAGAAGTCCAGGTCGCTGTCGCCGGTCGCATTCGGATTTAAGCCGTCATAGAGACTTGGCCCCACCCACAGGGTCGTCGGCACCAGATGTCCGCAGACGTTGTAGTTGCGGTACGTCCACGGGGCGAGCAGGAGACCACAGCTGGCCACTACCAATCCGGCTTCGATCCAGCGGGCTCGGGCTGTCGGTCCGCTGGCGATGAGACCGACGGCGACGATCCCGGCAGCCGGCAGCCAGGTGGGACGAATGTAAGTCGCGACGGCGATCGCAAGACCGCAAGCAAACGACGAGAAGTATTGAGCGCCCGGAGTCGGGGCTGGACGGGCGATGGTCCGAAACAGCCGCACTACCGGAATCAGGCTGGCCACGAGCGCGGCGGCAAACGTGGCCTCGGTCAGCAGCAGCGGCGTAAAGGCCACCAGCGGCGGCGACAGACTGACAATGGCACAGGCCCAGAGGCCCACGGTTGGGTCCGTCAGCTCACGCCCGAGAACGTAGACGCAACCGCAACCAATGGTTCCGAGGAGAGCCAGAACACAGCGAACGGGGAAAACCTGATCCCCGAAGCAGCGTCGGCAAGCCGCCAGAATCAGCGGAAATCCCGGCATGCGGAGAATCCGCCGGGGAGGATCGTAGATGGAGTAGTCGTCTCCGCGGGCCAGATCCCCACCCAACTCCCAGTATCCGCTGGCATCCCCTTCGATGAGGCAGAGTCGGCCGGGAGTGGCGGAGACGATCTGCTCGACCACGCAGGCGGCCCCGAGACGGACGGCGAGCGCGACGGCCAACCAGCCGATCAGCCACACCGCCGATGTCCGCCACCACGGCATGACAGACCGTCCCCTTTCTTGCGCAAAAACGCGGCGAATGGTATGTCTGGCCGGGGGACAGGGTCAATAGGGACAAAAGTGAACTGACGTATATTGTCGCTGAGAGCGTGGAGATGACCCTGCGTCATGAACTGGACGGATCTTTCGAATTGCGGAATTGCATGATTCTCGCCAGCCGCGACCTGTTCAACGGGGTCTCATGCGCGAAGCTCCAACGTCAACGGCCCGGCGTGCTGACAGCCACCTTCCGGCGACCATCGAGTGCAACCGCTCCTGGACGCACCACAGTCACCCTTCAGGCGAAACCCAAACCGGTCAGCATGTCCGTGCGGCACGAAGCTCACTCGGCAGCCACTGCGATCGAGTAGAGGGGCGACGACCGCGGGTGTGGGCGCCCCAAGTGCGGGCGGGTTGTCGTCGATCGCCCGTAGAGTTCGTTGGAGAACCGAAAGGTCAGGGATCGCACCGCGTTCAGCGTCATGGCTGCTTCCCGGAAATCAAGGTGGGGATCCGACTCAAGGTCTCTCCCGGCGAGGATGGTGGGGGCGGAACGTCAACACACAGGGGTCAGCCGGTTCCGGTCGACGAGGCCAATTCTCACCGGCCGGGTTTGCACTTCCTCTTCGATGCCGTCAAAGTTCGCGAGACAGGATGGTGACGCTCGCGATCTCGATGACAGCAAAGGCGCCGGCATGAACAACCGTCCGACTTCGCCACCGACTCCGCCCGCCGAAATGCGCGTCGATCCTCCTGCCCATCCACCACGGCCAATTCCCTTGCACACCAAGATTCTTCTCGGTCTGGTCGTTGGCGCCAGCCTGGGGTTGAGCCTGAATGTCCTGGCGACAGGGCGCGGACCGGATGCCAATGCCAACAACCTTGCCGATTGGCTGGAACACCTCGTTTACTGGGTCGAGCCATTTGGCAAGCTGTTCCTCCGGCTGATGTTCATGGTGGTGCTGCCGCTCGTTTTCTCGGCGCTGGCGCTTGCTGTCGTTGAGATCGGCGATCTGACTCAGCTCGGCCGGATGGGGCTGCGCACGCTGTTCTTTACGGCGGTCTTGTCGGGTTCCGCGGTTTTGATCGGCGTGGGTCTGGTCAATTCGATTCGCCCGGGCGAGTCGCTCCCCCCCGAAATTCGTGATCGGATCATCGCCAAAGAGGCGGATGCGTCGCAGAAACGTCTGGCGCAGGCCGCCCAGAGTAAGCCTTTACGCGATACGTTGATTGACCTGATCCCTGAAAACCCGCTGCAGGAGATGGTGGGGGCCTTGGACGGGAGTTCCAAAGGGAACGGCATGTTGGCGGTGATGGTCTTCGCCCTCGTCGTCGGCGTCGCCATCACAGCGACCCCCGAGCAATGTTCCGGACTCATTAGTTGGCTGGAAGGCTGGAACGCCGTGGCCATGACGGTCATCGGTTTCGCGATGCAACTGGCGCCCTTCGGCGCCGGTTGCCTGCTGTTTGTAGTCACGGCGCAACTCGGGTTGAGTATCATCGTGACACTCGCCTGGTTCGTGGGAACCACAATTCTCGGGCTCTTGCTCCATCTCCTGGGGACCTACTCTTTGGTCCTGTGGCTCGGGAGCCGGAAGCGACCCTGGAATTTCTTCCGCGAGACGTCCGAAGCCATGATGGTGGCATTCGGGACATCCTCGTCGAGCGCCACCCTGCCCACCGCGATTAAGGTCGCTCAAGAGGATCTGAAGCTTCCGCCGCGTGTGGCCAATTTCGTTCTCACCGTTGGAGCCACCGGCAATCAAAACGGCACCGCTCTCTTTGAAGGAGTGGTCGTCCTCTTCCTCGCTCAAGTGATGGGGGTCGAATTGACCTTTGCGCAGCAGTTCCAGGTGGTGCTGATGTCCATCCTGGCGGGGGTGGGGACGGCTGGA
This sequence comes from Planctomycetaceae bacterium, assembly GCA_033762515.1. GTDB lineage: Bacteria > Planctomycetota > Planctomycetia > Planctomycetales > Planctomycetaceae > DSVQ01. The sequence goes on along the minus strand of JANRLN010000314.1, from coordinate 6,471 downwards.
GTTCCGGGTGGGTCACTTCCCTTGATTGTGGTGGTGATGCAGTCGGTCGGCATCCCCGGCGAGGCGATCGGGATTGTCTTCGGCGTCGATCGAATTCTCGACATGTCGCGAACCGTGGTGAATGTGGTTGGTGACTTAGTGGTGGCCACGTGCGTTGCGGCGGGAGAATCGCCGGAATCGACGTGAAATTCTGGTACTGACGAGCGTCCCCCCCGGAAAACCCATCCCGCGCCGTCAACCGCAAAGAATCGTCGGCAAAATCGTCGTCTCTGTTGTTGGCGACAAGATCCGCCCAGGGTAACTGCGCGAAGCAGGCTACCCGACAAAAGTGCACGGAAGTGAATCAGCAGACATGGCATCCGTGACCTATGCTCCCTTTCGGAGGTGATCACTTCGCACGGCACAACGCCACAATCGTTGTGCAAGCCGTGACAAATCCAAGTTCATCGACATGCGCCGATTGCGCTCTTCTGCGCAGGCTCATTGGATCATCACGAATGCCGTCGCTCGATCAGTTGTCCTTTCCATTGGTCGTCAACCACGAACCGAAGAACCTGGTTCTCCTGGGGCTGTTTGCGGTCTTGGCCGGCCTCGCGGGAGGGGCGTGGATTTGGTACTGCTCAAAACACCGTGACTTCCGACGACAGGCTTCCCGGGAGCTCCGACGCCAAGCCCTGCCGCTCACCTGGATGTTCGGTTGTTGCGCCGCTGTCGCCTGGGTGCTGGAGGCCCCAAGTCTCTGGTCGCACGCGACGATGCTGGTGCTGCTGATCGGCTGGGGTCTGATCGCTTCCGACGTCATCTGGCTGATTACCGGTTGGAGCTGCTGCGGCGGAGTCGCCGTGGCGATGTCGCAGGGAGTCGGTCCACTTGCCGGAATTTGGGCTTTTGCAGCCGCACTGGGCGCGATCGCCGGGCTCTCGAAGCGTCGGCTGACGGGGTTGGAACACCCCGTACTTCAGGTCCGCCGTTACGATCGCTGGTCTGAGAGTTCGCAGCCTGAGGCGCCAGACCTCGGGCGCGAACTGAGCCACGTCTCCATGCGGCTGGGATTGCTGACCGAGTGCCTGCCGATCGGAGTTTTCGAGGCCGACAGCGCCGGGCGCTGCCGCTTCATGACTCCCATTTGCAGCGAGATTCTCGGCGTCAGCTTTCTGGACGGATTTATCGGATCCTGGTTCGACCATGTGATTGCGGAAGATCGCGGGGAAGCGGCGGCGAATTGGCGCGCGGCATGGCGCCGAAACGAGCCCTTCTCAACGGAATGCCGGGTCCTGGCCCAGGATGGCGGACAACGATGGATTCACGTTCGTTGCCGCCCGTTGACGACAGACTTCGGCGGCGTCTTTCTGGGGACAGTCGAAGACATCACGGAACAGCGCCGGACCGCTCGGCAACTAAAGCGTCTGGCGGAGACACTGGAACGCGCCCGAGTTCATGAACTGGAAAAGAATCAACGGCTTGAAAGCCTGGTCGCCGCCCTGAAGCAATCGCAGGAGGATGCGGAGAGCGGTTCCCGCGCCAAAAGTGAATTCCTGGCCAACATGAGCCATGAGATTCGCACGCCCATGACGGCAATTCTGGGCTTCACCGATGTGCTGCTGGAAGAAGCCGGGGAGGCGCTTCCGGCGGAGACGCCGCTCCGCACCATTCGACGCAATGCCGAGTACCTGCTGGAGTTGCTCAATGACGTCCTCGACCTCTCCAAAATCGAGGCGAGACACTTGGAAGTCGAACATGTGCGGTGCTCGCCGCGTCAAATTGCCGCGGACGTCATCAATCTGATGAATGTTCGCGTGAGGGATCGGAATCTGCAGTTGGTTTGCGATGTCGATGACTCTTTTCCAGACTCGGTGGTGACCGATCCGACACGCGTCAAACAAATTCTGGTGAACCTCGTTGGTAACGCCATAAAGTTTACCGAGCAGGGAACCGTGTCCGTACGTCTCAGCCTTGAACCTGCGGAAGTCCCGTCGGAGCCGGTGACTCACAATCTGGTTCTGCGGGTGACCGACACCGGCATCGGCATGTCGGCCGAGCAAATCTCCCGATTGTTCCGTCCCTTCAGCCAGGCGGATTCATCAACCACACGAAAGTTCGGCGGAACGGGCCTCGGCCTGACCATCTGCAAAGCATTCATCGAAATGCTCAACGGCCAGATTCGCGTCACCAGTCAACCGGGACAAGGCAGTACGTTCGCAGTGATCCTTCCTGCAATCGATGTGCAACATCGCTTCCCCTCGGTTGAAGCGAATGCCGCTTCGGCAATCCTGCAGAATCTCGCCTCAGCGCCTGTCACACGGTTACCGGCCGGCAGCCGGGTCCTGCTTGCCGAAGACGGACTCGACAACCAGCGCCTGGTGACCTTCATTCTCAACAAGGCCGGCGCTGAGGTGGTGGTCGTCGGAAACGGACGAGAGGCTGTGGACGAAGCGCTCCGAGCATCGGTCACGGACTGTCCATTCGACGCAATCTTGATGGACATGCAAATGCCGGTGCTCGACGGTTACGAGGCCACCCGACAATTGAGGACCGCGGGATATGTGGGGCCAATCATTGCGTTGACCGCCCACGCGATGTCCGGCGACCGGGAGAAGTGTCTTGCTGCCGGCTGCAGCGATTATGCGCGCAAGCCGATTCAGCGCTGGGAGTTGGTGGCGATGCTCGAGCGTCTCATTCGGGGTGATCTCGGTCGTCGATCGGAATTCCTCTCGGCAGCGCCCGCGGAGATCCCCCCGATCTAGGCTTCCTAGGCTTCCTCTCCGCGATGCAGCGCCCGCGCGATTGCCCCTTCGTCAAAACTCGCTCGGTGGGGAATTCATCGAGCTCCCGCCAACGCGTCGCGACTCCTGCGCGTCTTTCCGTCTGGAGTAGTCGCCAAACTTCAGTCTGCAGCGCCGAACTTTCCGCACAATCTGCGAAGTACATCAGGAATTCGCATCGGTTTCGGCAATCTGTGCGGCTGAAGCCGAATTCCCCGGGGGCTGGGATTCTCTCGAAACCGGGAAAAGGCATGGTTCGTCGAGAGTTCCAAGAATTTTCGTTGACAATCCGACGACTTCCCTGAAAAATACCCACGCTTGAACGATCTTCCTGCCCGCTGTCCCACCCGGCAAGACGCCCGCGGCTTCCCCGCATCCGCCATGAACGGCAAGTCCTTGGGAGTGTCCCGATCCTGGGTCTTTTTACGGACAGTGTTTCGTTCCTGCGGCGGATGCTGCTCGGAGATCGCATGATTGCCAGATCGAGGACTCGTCATTGAGTTTCGGTCTGGGGCATTGCATCCGAGCATCACCCTTAAAGTATTGCCAGAGATGCGTTTACGCATCTCATCGCCTCTCACATTGTGTGCCTGATTGGTTCGACGGATCGTTATCGGTGGAGTCAACTGAATGTCGTTCGATTACGACTTGGACGAAGTAGACGCGGACAGCCAGCTCGACCTCGTGAGCGTTGATGATGAGTTCGACTCAGAGTTCGACGAAGGGGAAATGTCCTTCGAGGACATCGATTTCGAAGCATTGGGGATCGATCCGGGCGCCCCGACCTTGGCCAAGCCCGGCTCGGAAGAAAAGGTGCTGATGCTTGCCGCCCGTTACGCCGCTGGTGTGCCGCTCTGGCACGACCGGGACTGTTATGACCACGGTCCTGGTGAAGCCTCTTCGCGCCTCTTTATGCCGCCGCAACCGAAGAACTGATTCTGTGTGTCGATGATCTCTGGATTCACCGCAGCGAGCCCGGCCGCAATGGCTGGGCTCGCTGTCTTTCCCCGCCCGCCCTCTCGCCGGACATCATTCCTTAATCGGACTCGTTCCGAATGCCGTATCGACTTCCTCGGAGTCGAAGATCTGTAAGAACCGGCACACCAGCGGTCCCCGAAACGTAAACCATTGGACCCAATGGACGTGATAGGGCAGCTGTGTGGCGCTGACCCGGCCGGATTCGCGTCCCATGACGAGCACGGCCTCGCGGTGGGCGCTCACTCCGATCAAGTGGGGAACTTGTTCCTCAACGAGGGAAAAATTTCGCTCCAGCGCCGCGGCGACCTCTTGGCGCCCTCGCCAACACCCTGTCAGCGGGATTTCGGGTGGCCCAAGGATCTCCATCTCGAAATCGGCTGTCATCAACTCGGTCGCGCCTGCGTAATCCTGCAGCACAATTCGAAGATAGACCTGCTGCACAATCCCGACCATTTGTGTGCCGGAAGACTCGTCGGTCGCGGACAGATCCCCGGCGCGATACAGCTGCATCAGTTGGTCGAGAAACGACCGCTCGTTTCCGATCGTCATGCTCCAGTCTCAGAGTTGCAGTGAGGGGCGAGCCATGGACGAGACGCATTCGCAAAATGTACGCCGCTGAAATTTCCGCTCGATCCTATCAGCGTTGGAATATGCGTACAGCAGACAAATGTGAATTTTTTGACGGCTGGAGTCTGAGTGCCGGGGAGCCGGCCGCGCGAAAACCCTGTCCAAGCCTCGGCGCTGCTTGAAGATTTTCACTACGGAATGACATGCCCCGGGGATCTGAGAATCCACGAGGGGCCGTCAAGCGCCGGGGAGATCACACGACACAACTCCGCGATCGCGGAAATTCCCGAGTGGAGAATGTTGCTCCGAGTAATCACCGTTTCCCGCTGTTTCGCGCGGATCAAACGCACCCAGCGTTGTGGGAGAAGTTCGTTCCTCTCGGGATCCGTAACGCGACACACCGATCAACTGCGTCCGGAACCCCATGCGGGATGCGCAGTCCACGCTGAGATCGCCGCACGCTCAAGCCAAGGTGCGCCGGACGAGAAGTCGGAGAAGAGGCTGTCCAGTCGATCAGGCAGCGATTGGCTGCGTGCCTGCGGCGGGACGGTGAATCGCGCAATAGGCCACGCCACCCACGTAGGTGTCCGCTGTCGCAATTAACGGGAGTGGGAAGTCGCGTTCCAGAAATTCACGGACGTCGAGATACTTCTCACACGGATTGGCGTCGTGCCAGCAGAGGGCGCCGCCGGGCGAGAGAATCCGCAAGCAAAGTTCGGTGTCGAGCGCCACGCCTGCCCGACTGTGGTCGCCGTCGATGAAGACCATGTCGAACTCCCCGAACCGCGTCACCATGTCCTCAGCCCTGAGTGCGTGGGAGTCCCCGAACAGCTGTGTAAACCGGGGACGGTGGTCACTGGCGACCATCCGACCAACATCCTTCCGGCTGAGTCCGCAGTTGTTGTATCGCTTTCGAAAGGGGTTCCAACGGTTCTTCACATAGGCGATGCTCGTCACTCGACATTCGGGGAGGAGCTCCAGGAAAAAGTTGGATGTCACTCCCAGGAAAGTGCCAATTTCAAAGATCGACGTTGGCTGATGATGCAGCGCGATCGCGGCGAGCGCGCGATAGTCTTCCAGATGGGTCATCCCCTCGCCCAGGACGGCAGCCCGGCGTGCCAGCATCTCCCCCCGGTCTCGGCTTGGTCCTGGAATGCGAAAGTGCTCGAAGAGGCAGTTGACTCGCTCGACCATGACAACATCCTTGTCCAGGGCGCCGCCTATTCGCCGGGGACAGGACGGCAACGATCCTGTCAATACCCGCCAAACGTGGGAGGCGAATTACAGCGATCCAGGGAAAGCGTGTCCAGATGGATTGTATTGGGGTGCACGCTCGGATGCCCAAATTCGCCCCTTGCGACCGCGGCACCAGCTTAACTCTTGCTCTCCCCGGTTTCTGTCGATACTCTTAGCCGTTGCGCAAACCGTTATTGATGCGTTGAAGTAGAGGAGTTGCCCATGGCGGGCTGGCGCCATCCATCGGTCACACGACGCGGCGCGCTGCAGGCGGGCGCCGTTGGTTTGCTCGGGCTGGGAACCAATCACGTCGCGGCGCTACGGGCCGAGGCAGCCGCCAAAACACCTCAGCGCAGCGTGATTTACATCTTTCTGTCAGGCGGTTTGGGCCAGCACGATAGCTTTGATCTGAAACCTCTGGCGCCAGACAACATTCGCGGCGAGTTCTCGCCGATTTCGACTCACACGCCTGGGGTGCAGATCTGTGAGCATCTCCCCCGGCTGGCTGCTCGCAGTCAAATGTGGTCGCTGGTGCGATCCTTGACGCACCCTTCCAACGACCATTCGGGCAGCCACCTGCTGATGATGGCGGGCCGCTCCAAGCTTCCCCCGACATTCAATGCCAATGCGCCCATGCCGCAGGATTGGCCATCGATCGCCGCAGTGGCGGGGGCGATGCTTCCGGTGCGCAACAATCTTCCACCGGCCGTGGTGTTGCCCGAGCGACTGATTCATCGGACCGGACGGGTGATTCCCGGTCAATTCGCCGGGGAAATGGGATCCCGACGCGATCCCTGGTTCATTGAAGCAGCCCCCTTCAATGCCGCCACCTACGGCGCCTACCCCGAATATGAGTTCCACCACGCCACCGGCGAACAGCATGTGAAGGACCTGAAATTCCAGGCCCCCAGCCTGACGCTCCCTGAGG
>JANRLN010000313.1:0-4868 GCA_033762515.1 Planctomycetaceae bacterium | reverse complement strand
ATCGCCAGCTTGACCTTGTTCGACGAGGTCGAAGCCATCACTTCGTTGGCCGGACGGAGAATCACCGCGTGGTGCATGCCAGCACTGCCTGCGGAACCAGCCGAACCGCTGGAACCGTGCGAGCCGCTGGAACCGTGCGAGCCGCTGGAACCATGCGAACCGCTGGAACCATGCGAACCGCTGGAACCATGCGAACCGCTGGAACCGTGCGAACCGCTGGAACCGTGCGAACCGCTGGAACCGTGCGAACCGCTGGAACCGTGCGAACCGCTGGAACCGTGCGAACCGCTGGAACCATGCGAGCCACTGGAACCTTCCGATCCCATGGAACCTGATGAACCCGACGAGCCTTCGGAGCCGTTCGAACCTCGGCGTCGACGACCAGCTTCCGCCGTATCGCAAACAAGGGCCAAACCGCATGCCACCACCAACAAAGTCTTCAGAGCAAACCGCATCGCATTCCCCCTAACTTGGCGTTCACGTAGTCCGTCACGAGACACCACGAAGCGTCCAACATGACCCAGCAGACCGCTCAAACGGTAGCTTGTGCAAAATCGGAGTTCAAGGAATTAAGCAAAGGAAATATGAATTGCGTCCAGTTTGCGGACTGGGGGACATAAGGGCTTTTGCCAGCGAACACCAGTACTCCCCCGAACCAGCTGGACTACCCCGCCCTCGCAAACATCCAGTTGTGGACGCGGATTTACATCCATCTCCCCAGCGAGGCAGTGCCGCCGGCTGCGGAGCGCGGGCTAGTGATCGTGGTGTTCGCTGGCGGGTCGCGTGCGACGTCGATGGTGCTGCGCCGCCGCAAAGTCATAGCATTCTCGCGCGGCTGCTTCCCATTTGCCGCTTTCTGCGAGCGCGATCAGCGACCGAAAGTGCGCCAGTTCCGAATTGGACATTTCTCCCGCCGTGTGCCGCTGCTGGACGGCTTCCGAGACTTTCCGCAGTTGGTCGGGGTTCTGCGAAGACACGGCGGTCCACAGCAACTGGACGTATCGAAGATTGTCAAATTCGACCGCAGGCGGACGAGTCCACCACTGGTAGAGCCACACGCCGGAGGCGACCAGCACTGCGGCGATCGACATCTGCCACCATCGACGCCGGACAAAGTCCTCGGCTGAATCCATGAGACCGACCCTCATCCCGACCGAACGCGCCGGATTGACATCCACGTACCTGCCAGCCTGGAATGCTGAGCCCCATCGCGGGATTGAACGAATCGCCGGCAGGTCCGACGGCCGATTCTGGAGCTCTCTCGACATCCGCAAGCTCAGCTAGTACTCGCCGACGACTTCCCCCTTGCGGCAACTCGACAGAGCGGCCCAGGTGGGCTGATGGATGTATTGCGAGATGAAACGCACCGCTCCGTCGCCCAGCAGAACATGTGCGCCCCCGATGTGGGGAGAATACATCTGACAGACGTGACACAGCGGGCTGTTCGGGGGATGAATCGGGGCAAATCCGGTGATGGGGTCGATTTCGTCCACCGCGGGTCCAGCGTGGACATTGACCAAAGTGGCCGCGTTATCACACTCCGTGATCGGAAATCGGGCGGGATCCCGAGTGCAGACCTGCGCCCCGGGGACGACGCCCACCCAGGTCTTGTCGCTGACGATGGCGTGCTCGCCGATGAAAATGGTGTTGGAAAGACCGTCGGTGACGTCGGCCGTCCGCGTCCGCGAGTTGCGGTACAACGGACCGTCGGCGATGTCCGTGTAATCGAGAACCGTGTAGCCCCACGGTTCATCCTGACCCGCGTTCGCCACGTAATGAGAGCGCCCGAATCGGGCCAGCACATTTCCCGACCCATCGACCACTACCGTCGGCCCGATCGCGTTGGTGGCGGAAGGATTCATAAAGACCGAGAGATTGGTCTCCACCGCTGCGGCATTGATGGGATCCCAGCACGGGCGATCCGTCCGCAACTGATTGTAGAGGGGACCTTGATCCAAGTGCGGGAGCAACATCGCCCCCCAGGCAAACCCGTTGGGACCATCGTACGTGTTCGGGTCGCGATTGGGATCGCGTGTGTCGGCCAGATAGGCCGCGGGAAAGACCCGGTGAGAGTCATGGTAATTGTGCAGCGCTATGCCAATTTGCTTCAGGTTATTGCGACTCTGGGTCTGCCGGGCCGCTTCCCGCGCTTGCTGGACAGCGGGCAACAGCAGAGAAATCAGAATGGCAATGATGGCAATGACGACCAGCAGTTCGATCAGCGTGAACGCCGATCTGCGAGATGCCGTTGATTTGCAAACGATGCTCTTGTGCACGTTTCGCTCCTGCGAGAGAGTTGTTTTGATTAATCAAAACTTCGACGCAGGCTAACCTCAAATCATGGACGATGCAAGGGAACGGGCGGAATCTGTGCGAGGATTCCTGGATTTCCGCCGCGAGACGCAGGAGGGCGGGATTCAGGGAATGCGGGAGAGTGCAGAAATCCGAGCTACCCGCACACCCGCGCCCACGCAACTCCGACGCGGGCGCTCACCCTCGCATCCGAAATCAGGCTGCCGCGGGAATGCCGTTCGGCGTTTGGGCGACGCGCGGCGGTTCCGCAGCGATGACTTCGCCGATGAGTTCGCCGTAGTCGATCGCCCCGGTGCTCTTGGGAGCATAGTCGAAGATCGACTGTCCAAAGCTGGGAGCTTCCGCGAGTTTGATGTTGCGGCGAACTCGGCTCTTGAAGATCCGGGCCTGCTTCCAAGGGGCGAGGGGATCGCTTTGGTCGAGAAACCGCGTCAGATCGTCGGTGATGTCGGCGGCAAGGCGGGTTCCCGTCTCATACAGGCAGAGGATGATCCCGCCGACGCGGAGTTCGCGATTCAGCCGCCGCTTCACAAGAGCGGTTGTTTCGAAGAGTTTCGACAGACCCTGCAACGCGAAGAAATGGGGCTGCAGAGGAATGAAGACCTCATGGGCGGCCGTCAGAGCATTGACCGTCAACACCCCCAGCGACGGAGGGCAGTCCATGATGACGTAATCGTAGGCTTGCTTGTGCCGGACCGCTTCCAGCGCCTTGCGAAGCACGACCTCGCGATCGGCGGCGTCGACCAATTCCAGTTCGGTTGCGGCCAGATCCAGGTCGGCGGGGGCCACCCAGAGCCGCTCCTGGGCCAGCTGCGCCACATCTTCGAACGTCTTGCGACCCGCGAACACGTCGTAAATCGTCGGCGTCTGACCGAAGGCTTCGACCCCTAAATGGAGCGAGGCATGCCCCTGGGGATCGAGGTCGATCAGGCAGACGGTCTTGCCGGCACGAGCCAATCCCGCGGCCAGGTTGACGCTGGTCGTGGTCTTTCCCACGCCTCCCTTTTGATTCATCACTGCGATGCTGCGCATGGCCACCTTCCCTGATCCCGCTCGACCCGGCGATTCCGTCCGCCGGACGCGAACTATAACTGCGGCGGGGAGATGGGGAAAGACGAGGTTGGGACCTGTTGGGTGACGCCGAGTCCGCGAGGCTCACTGGTTTTGGAGGAAAACTGAAATCCGAAACTCGAAATCCGAAAGAAGCCATTAACTCTCAATGTCGAAACCAGTTGTGGTCGCAGTCGCGTTTGGGATTTGAGAATCAGGATTTCCTTCGGATTTCGTGCTTCGAATTTGAAGTTTTTCGACAACCGGGGTGCGCCGCGAAGACTCAGCGTCACCCTACGTTCAGTCCACACGCGTGCGCACATCCAAACCGACGTCGATGTACTGCCCGCCGCCCGTCTGATGGCAGTGGATCGCCAGGACGTTCGGACCCGATTTGAGAGCGGCGGCCGCGGCGGCCGGGACGCGGAACGATTGGTAGTCGACGGTATACCCCGTGACCCGCTTCAGAAGCATGCCGTTGAGATAGACTTCGGCATCCTCGTCGTGGTGCATCCACAGCCGCAGTTCACCGGTTGGCAACTGTTCGAGGGTAAATTCGCGGCGCAGCCAGATGTCCGCCGATGTCCATTCCGTGTTCACGATGCTCCCCGGGGTGGACGGTTCGCCGAAGCCCCCTTTGCCGGTGGACCAGGAGTTGTCATCGAAGTTCGGTTGCATCCAATCGTCGCCGGGCCTGGTCGTCGTGTAGCGGTGTTCCGCCGGCTTCAGTTGTGCCGCAGGGATCAACGACTTCGTCGACGGGGCCGGTTGCCACAGTTGCGCATGGGCCTTGGCCGCCGCTTCCACCGGGATCTTCTGGACCTCGCGGTCGTAGGTGAGCAGGCCGTTGACTTCAATCTCCACATCGGTCGTCTGGGTGTAGATCGCGGCGGAGAGCCCGTCGCGACCGATCATCGGCTGCAGCCGGTCGATCAGGTCGAGATAGGCGTCGGTGAGGGTCTCCTGCGACGTGAAGCTGCGATAGCCCCAGTTCTTCTCCGCCTGCCAGGTGTGTCCCTTGAGGGGGAGACCCAACCCGCCGAACTCGCCGAGCACGGCAGCCCGGTTCTCTTCCGGCGGCGGGGCGAACGGACCGGGGTAACGATGGACGTCAACGACATCCCCTACGGGAAAATCGTTGCCCCCCGACGCGCAATTGACGATCCGCGTGGGGTCATATTCTTTGGTCCATCGCGAAACCGCGACCGTGTCGAATTGGCCCCAGGCTTCGTTGAAGGGGACCCACATCACAATTGAGGGGTGCGGCTTCAACGCGTCGATGATCTTCTGCCATTCGGTGCGGTAGTTCGCGGCCGATTCGGGGGAGCGTGTGATCTCCTGACCGTTGTGCCCGCCCACGGGATTCCACGGCGCGTGTTTGTCGCCGCTGGGCATGTCCTGCCAGACGAGCATGCCGAGCTTGTCGCACCAGTAATACCAGCGGGCCGGTTCGACCTTCACGTGCTTGCGGATCAGGTTGAAGCCGTACTGCTTCGTGATCTCGA
>JANRLN010000312.1:0-3802 GCA_033762515.1 Planctomycetaceae bacterium | reverse complement strand
CAGTAGCCCTGCTCCCTGCAGGATCAGCGGATCAATCTCGGTTCTCTTCGCGCGCCTGGCTGCCATGCGGTCCCTCGCCCAGAGGAACCATAACCGTTACCCCGCACTGCGCAAAAAGCGTGCCGAACAATATTGGGCGGGAGCCTGCCCTACACTACTGAGACCATCAGCTGGTGGGCGTCGCTTCGGCGAACCACCGGTGCGAGAGTCGGATTCAAGATGCATCCTGCAGGAATGCAGCCCGCATGGATGAGAGACCGAGCGCTGGCCAGCACCCCTCCGGGATGCCCCATCGTTTCGCAACCACATTTCCGGTGGTGCGCCGCAGACGGCGACCACCGGCTAATGGCTGCAGTCCCTCCGGGACAAAGACTCCCGCGAGCCGCGAATGTCAGTGGCCGGAGTCTGGGGGAGATTGAAAGTTGAGAGTTGAGGGTTGAGAGTTGAGGGTTGAGAGTTGAGGGTTCAGGGTTGAGGGTTCAGGGTTCAGGGTTCAGGGTTCAGAGCCAGAACTCGCGTGCCGACCGCACCTGACTTGCTCTCGACCTTCAACCATAGACCCTCAACCATTGCCAAATCGGCCCCGAAGGGCCTCGACGCGGAACGGCGGGCATTGATCCCGGAGGGATCGCGGCCATTAGCCGGTGGTCGCCGCTTCGGCGCACCACCGGAGATGCAGATTGCAGGACACGATTGCTTCCCGGAGGGATGCCGGCCGTGGGGTGGGTTCGCCGCCTGCGGCGCGCTTCCGGGTCTCCGTGATCGTGAACCCGGGCCGTGCGGTGGTTTCCGCCGGGCCATCTTTCCGCCGGGATGACATCACCTTTCCCTCAAACGTCGACCGGTGGTGCGCGCGGACGGCGACCACCGGCAAAGGGCGGGGATCCCTCCGGGATCCAAGGCCTGAGTCTTGTCGCATGTGTTCTCCACTCCGCAGCCACGTATCGCTATCGTAGCCGCGAGTTCCAAGACTTGACGCTTGTCACTTCCCTGCTCGACCCTGATGTGGCTGGCTGGCGTCATCGATTGCCGTTGGGATTGCCGGTCTGTATTTGGTAACGGATGGTCGCTGGGTCATCCAGCTCATTTTCGCCCCGGCGGACACCGGCCACGCGGTCGAGGCGACATCGCCGGCAGGTTCAGAGAGTTCCAATGCCCTTCGATGACACCCTGGCCCGGCGCATTCGCCCGCATTTGAGCGACGACGTGGGTTGCACGGAAAAGAAAATGTTCGGAGGAATCGGATTCCTCCTACACGGCAACATGTGTGCGGCGGTCTGGCGCGAGTATCTGATCTTGCGGCTCGGCCCGGAACAAGGGACCGCTGCACTGCGGCTGCCGTGGGTGCAGGAATTCAACATCACCGGCAAATCCATGAAAGGCTGGGTGATGATCCCCGACACCGCATTGACGGATGAAGGTGAACTGCGGCAATGGCTCGACCAGGCCGTGCAGTTCGTCCAGACGCTGCCCGCCAAATGACGTGTCGGTAACGCCCTACTTCGCCTTCAGCTTGTTCTCGGCGTCCGTTCCCAGCCAGCGCGGGACGGGGGGAGCCTTGCCGGCGTCTCGGCCGCTGTAGTTGGCGGTGAAGTGGCCGCCGTAGGGGTCGATCACCAGGCGACATTCCGTCGTTTCCGGCAAGGCATTGATCCCCGTGAGCACCCCTTCCACCGGTCCTGTGAAATCGAACAGAGCCAGGTACAGCTTGACCGGCGCCTGCACGCGATGGGCGAAACAGGGGGGATCGAAGTAGCGAATCACCTCGGCGACTTGCTTGGGGTCGGACCCCGCCGGAGCGTGCGGGCCCCAGGTGGTGAGACCCAGTACAGTCCAGTCGATGCGCATCATCGCGATCGTGTTGCCGGTCACGCTTGCCACCGGCCGCAACCCCGCCAGGACCAGGGACAAGCCCCCACCCTGGCTGCTGCCGCGGACATGGACCGTCCCGTTGCACAGGCGGTGCTGACGAATGATGTCATGGCAGCGGACGAGACAGGTGTAACTGTAACACAGCATGGTCGTCTCGCGGTCGGTGATTCCCGCCGTCATGTAATCGAAGTCGCTCTTGGCGGGATAGTCGGTGAGCTCTCCGCCGTGGACCGCCGCGGCAATCCACAATTCGCCATTGGCCGACTGCGCGCGGCCGGGTTGATAAACGCTCACAGGGGGACATTGCACCGTGGCGTCGACCTTGCGATCCCCTTTGGGTTCATAGAGCCACGCCCAGGCCCAGCGGCCTTCCCAGGCGCGAAACTTGGCGAGATAGACCTTTCCCGCCGCCGTTTCCTTGTCGGGCTGTTCCGTCAGCGTGAGGTCCAGGGGAACCTGCTCCAACTTCTCCAGCGTCTGATCCCAGAACTCATCGAATCCCGGCGGAGGCTCCACCGCCGCCACCTTTTGAGGCTGATAGAGGAATCCGATGCGCTTGGCGTACAGATCCTTCTCGCCGTCGCTGACGATGATGCTGCCGATGTAGTGACCCGGCTCGGCGGGCTGAATGGCGAAATCGATGGTGTGGGCCGGTGCTCCTGACTCGATGCGGAGCGGCGCCTCGGCTGTGACTTTCCGGTCTTTGAAAACGTAGTTGTGCCCTTCAAATCGCAGTTTCCCGGTGAGCGACTGGCCGTAATGCGCCGCCACCTGCACGGGGAATACGATCGGACGCGCTTCGGGAAACACGTGGTCGGGATTCGGCGACGTGATCGACAGCTCCACCGAACGACCGAGGTCCACCTTCGGGAAGATGGCGACGTGTCGCACGATTGGCTTGGGCGACTTGGCCATCTCGGCGAAGAGGACGAAATCGCCGCGGCGCGTCACCGGGATATCCGGCCGACGGTCATCGTAAGCCGCGATCCAGAAGCTGTTCTGGAACTCGACGCCGGCCCCATTCCTGGCGATAAGCGTGTAGTTGCCCGGTTCGGGATTCCCTTTCACAGGCCATCCCAGATCTCCCTGCTGCAACGCGTCGACGGCGCGATGCAGATGGGGAGACATCCAGAAATTGAGATTCCCGTTGGGATAACCCTCGTTCAACGCATAGCCGGCTCCTTTGGGGAAGCCTCCAAATGCGACGGAGAAGGCGGATTCATCGAACGTGTAGGTCAGGTCCCAGCCGTCGCCCCTGGTTCGTACGGTGCGGCCTTCAATCATTGCCGGGCCGGTCAGGAGGAACGTGGGTGTCCAACTGCGATGATGGCTGGCAAAGACCGCAGGGACCTCCACGACAGCTCCATTCACATGGAGTTTGCGCTCTTCGGCGAAGAATTCCTCGCCGGAGACACGCAGCGAGGTCATGGCGCCGGTCGCGTCCAACGTCGCTTCATACGCCGACGTGGTCACTGCGAATCCACCGTCGGCGCGGGGGGCGATCACAACGTCCGCTTCTGCGACTTCGGCACGGAAGAGCAACGGGAACAAGACCGCGAGGCGGAGAACACGACAACCCATTGGGAGACTTCCAATCCGAGAGTTCTTGCGAAACCGTCGGCGCCGGCTCCAGATTCCGCGACGTTTCCGTCGAAGTACTGCGCGAGTCCTACCGGGCCGCGGGGGGCGCCTCAACCAGATAAATCTTGCTGTCGTTCCCCAACACGGCAATCTGATCTCCGGCGGGGGAATAGACCGCGGAGTAGACCACCACGGGCAGCTTCTGGCTGTGCAGCGGCTGGTCCTGGTTGGGGTCCCAGATGCGCAGGTTTCCGGCATAACCTACCGACACCAGGCGGTTGCCGGGAGTGTTGAAGTCGATCCGGTAAATATCGTCCGAATGGCCCTTCAGCGCGCGCACCAGATTGCC
>JANRLN010000311.1:0-6448 GCA_033762515.1 Planctomycetaceae bacterium | reverse complement strand
CCGCCGCCGACTATCACTACGTGCTGGGACATCGAAACCTTCAACCAGAGGAACTCAAGACTTGAGATGCACGAATGGTCGTGGTGCGGTCAGCGCCGAATCCCCCACGCGAACGGATCGCGCTCGTCAATCAGCAACCGCGTTTCCGCGTTGACGCAGGCTCGGCCGGTAATCGTCGGAATGATGCGGAGACGTTCGTGGTCGTGCCAGACGTAGCTGGCTTCGAAGCGTGTGCCCAGGATGCTCTCCTGCACCCAGGTCTCGCCGGGCGCGAGGTCTCCCCGAGCCGCGAGACACGCCAGTTTGGCGCTGGTGCCCGTGCCGCAGGGAGAGCGATCGTAGGCTTTGCCGGGGCACAATACAAAGTTGCGGGAATGCCCCCCGGGGTCCTGGGCTTCGGAGAAGAGTTCCACGTGGTCGACCTCCGGAAATCCTCCGGCGTTCACACGCTGTCGCAATTGCCACGCGAGGTCCGTTAGCACATCGACATTGGGCAATGTCAGCGGGAGCGCGTTGCCCGTGTGCACCAGGTAGAACCAGTTTCCGGCCCAGGCGACATCGCCGACGAATCGTCCCCAGACGGGCAGGTCGACAACAACGTCCGCATGGTGGCGATAGCTCGGGACATTCTCGATCGAGACTCGACCATCCGGATGCAGGGTCGCGGCGACCACTCCCACCGGGGTCTCCAGCCGGATCGTTCCCGGTTGCAGACGACCGAGATGTCGCAGGGTCTCGACAACGCCGATCGTCCCGTGACCGCACATCCCGAGATATCCGACGTTATTGAAAAAAATGACCCCCGCAGCGCAGGTGCGATCGACAGGTTCGCACAAGAGGGCTCCGACGAGGACATCCGAACCGCGAGGTTCATTGACGATTGCGGAACGATAATGATCGAGCGTGCTGCTCCAACGGCGCACGCGTTCCGAGAGCGGACCGTTCCCCAGGTCGGGTCCGCCTGCAGTGACCACCCGGGTCGGCTCGCCTGCAGTATGCGAGTCCACGATTTCGAGTGCGACCATCGTCAATTCTCAATCACACCTGCGCAATGCGCTTCATAGGGGAGTGTACGGAGAGCAGTCTAGCGGGCAAGCCCCTCAGCCCCCAATGGGAGCTGGGTGGAATCTGCGTTGCGCGACTTTGCCGATTGCGCAAAGTGCGGGTTTTATTGCGGACTCTTCCGCGCCCGTAAAGTCTGATGCCTCAAGGCATTCCGACCTTGAGGAAGATTCCGCGGTTCCCGCGTTTTCCGGTCGGAAGGTTGATCCGATCCCGTCGGCGTATCCGATATCGCTAGGGGAGTTGGAAGGATTCGCACAATCGATCCAACCGGCTTTCACTGAACAAAGATCCCAGACAGTCCGGTTCCCGACTCGTTGGGCGCGAGGGGAACCCAGTGCAGATGACAACCGGATTTCCGCAAACACCCCGCTCGCGGTAGACCATCGACGCGACTCGCGCGATGGACGTCCCGATGAGACCAGCGACTGGCTCGTCAACACCCCTCCGGGTCTTGGCCGCTCCGGTCGAACTTGAGGCTCGTGCGATCATGAAGAAATGGTACGCCCCCGGATCGTGGCTGTTGCTGGCCGCCTTGACCTCGCAGTTGATCGGGTGCGCCGGAACGGCGCGGACCTTCTCCCGGTGGACGGGCGGCGGCAAGTCGAGCGACGAAATCGCCGAGATCGACGGCAGCGCCAGCAAGGCCGAGAAGGGATCCAAGACCAAAGCCGAAGTGAAGGTCTCGGACTCGTCCAAGAGCAAATCCAAGTCGAAGTCGAAGTCCGACACGGCGGACGAGAGCAGTCTCGCCGATGCCAGGTCCTCACGACCCAAAGCCACCGCCAAACCGTCCGCTCCCGCGACGCCGAAATCGAAAGACCTGGCAAAGGCTCCCGCGGCCCCAGAAGCGAAAGTCGCCGCGGCGCCGAAACGGGAGATCGGCAAGTCCCCCCTGGAGGAGATTGACGACATCCGTCCCAAGGCCGCCGAGCAGGTCAACAACGACCCGTTTGCGGACTTCCCCCTCTCGGAATTCGCGACCTCTCCAGTCGCTTCCGTCGAGGCTCCGATCGGCACGGCGAAGCTCTCATCTGGCGTGCTCAAGCCTCCGTCGGCCAATGCCTCGGTGGCTCAGGGAACCAAGCTCACGCGACCGGCGGCGCCGAAGCCGAGCGGTACGCAAGTGGCGCAAGCCAGCGCCACCAGCGGCCTGCCCGAGTGGGCCCTGGAGGATGCTCCCGCGTACCGCGAACAGCCAGCCATCAGTCAGACGTCGGCCTTCAGCCCTGAGGCGGCTGCCAAGATTCAACCAGGTCAACCCGCACCGGCCGACAAACGTCTGCCTGCGACCCGCACCGTCTCTCCGTCCAGCCTGGCCGTTAAACCCTCATCCCTTTGCCCGGAAGCGGTGGGGGAAGTTCGCGAACTGGTCAAGTCCCTCGATTCGTCGAACGTGGAAGACCTGAAGCGCACCATCCATCGGCTTGGACGCATGCAGACGCATGCCGCCGCCGCCGAACCGGGACTGCGGGCCCTGTTGCGTCACCCCGACGGATTTGTACGCGTGCATGCCGCCTTGGCGCTCGTCCGCATGCAAAGCGTGGGCAGCGACGTGACCAGCACGTTGATCCTCGGACTCCGATCGCCCGATCCCGGCGTCCGTTCGTTTGCCGCCGCCGTGCTCGCGGAAATGGGGCCGAATTCCGCGGACGCCCTTCCCGCCCTCAGCGCTGCCTTGAGCGATCCAGACGGCTATGTTCGCCTGCATGTGGCTGAAGTGCTGATTCGCCACGAAGAGTGGTCGCACCCGGCACTGCAGGCGCTCACCGAGAGCTTGACCAGCGGCGACGAAAACATTCGCTGGTTGGCCACCTATTCGCTGGCCGAGCTCGCTCCGCAGTCGGAAGACGCCGTGGCCGCGCTCACGCAATCGCTGCGTGATTCCGCACCGAAAGTGCAGGTGGGCGCCGCTTATGCTCTGGGAGAAGTGGGACCTCTCGCCGCGTCGGCGCTCGATGAGCTGCGTCGCTGCCAGGGATCTCCCAATGCGGAATTGAAGGCCGCCGCTGACTACGCGATCACCCAGATTCGCCCATAGTCGGGCTGAGGGAACGGGAGACTCCCCTGATTGGGCAGTCTCGGCGACTGGGCGACGCCTCAGGCGTCGCCCAGATAAGCTCCCACCGCTTCCTGCCACGGCTGCAACCTCACTCCACACGCCGCGACGAGCCGCGAGCAATCCAGCACGCTGTAGGCTGGTCGCTTCGCGGCCGCCCCGTATTCGCGAGCGGTGATCGGTTTGAGGACCGGAGACAAACCGGCGACTCGGAAGATCTCCGCGGCAAAGTCGTACCAACTGCAGCCGCCGCTGTTGGTGGCGTGATAGAGGCCGTAAGCGTCGGTTTGCACCAGCGCCGCTAAGGCGGTCGCCAGATCGGATGTGCTGGTCGGGGTGCAGAATTGGTCGGCGACAATCCGCAGTTCGGGGCGTTCGCGGCCCAGTCGCAACATCGTCTCGACAAAATTCCCTTTGCCGCGAGCCGCGTTGCGACCATAGAGTCCACAAGTGCGCACGACCCAATGCCGTGAACACAGCGCACGCACGAAGTGCTCCCCCGCCAGCTTGCTGCTTCCGTAGACGCTGACCGGTCCAGCGGCGTCGTCAACGGTGTAGGGAGTCATCCGCCCCGCGTCGAGCCCGAAGACATAGTCGGTGCTGACGTGCAAAAGCGGAACGTCGTGCAGACCGCACCAGCGAGCCAGGTTCCGCACCCCGAACGCATTGACGGCAAAGGCGGCTTCCGGTTCGCCTTCCGCATTGTCAACGAGATTGTACGCGGCGCAATTAATGACGCGTGTCACCCCCCGGCCGTCAAGTGCCGCGGCGATGCTCGCCGGCTGGGTGAGTTCGATCTCGGCATGACCCAACGGGAGTCCGCGATCACCGAGGACGCGCATCAAGTCGCTCCCCAACTGCCCGGCGGCCCCGATCACGGCAATCTGAGACATGGAAACCTGCATCCTCGCTTTCATCGCCCTATTGAAGAGGGAGCATCGTAACGAGTGGTGATCGCGGAACGGAGCGTCGCGAGGAACCGCCGCCGAAAAACCCGCAGGTACGATTTCCCCTTTGATCACCTCCGGGAAATTCTCCAAGATGTTCTCGGCGGGGCGGGGCGTTGACGCAGCTTTTCGAGAACCAACATGACCGTGCTCTATCACGATCCCCTGTTTCAGCAGCACCTGACGGGCAATCATCCCGAGTCCCCGGCGCGGCTGCAGGCGATCACCAGAAAACTGGAACAATCCCGGCTCGTGGAACGCTGTGAGCCGGGAAAGTTACGCGTCGCCGCAATCGATGAATTGATGCGTCTGCACGATCAGGACTACGTTTCGAGCGTGGCCGAGTATGCGTCCGCCGGGGGCGGGCGCATCGAAGCGGATACGGTCGTCAGCCCGCAGTCCTACGACGTGGCCCGCAACGCCGCGGGTGCGGCGCTCGCAGCCGTGGATGACGTCCTCACGGGACGTGCGCAGACGGCGCTGTGCCTGATCCGCCCGCCGGGACATCATGCGCTTCCCCGCTCGGCGATGGGGTTCTGTCTGTTCAACAGCGTCGCGCTCGCCGCCGAGCAGGCCCTCCGCGTGCACGACCTGGAACGGGTGCTGATCGTGGATTGGGACGTCCACCACGGCAACGGGACGCAGGACGTCTTCTATGAGCGCGACGATGTTTATTTCTTCTCGGCACACCGCTCGCCGTTCTATCCGGGGACCGGTGGTGCCGATGAGACCGGAACCGGCAAAGGTCTGGGAGCAACGTTCAATCTCCCGTTGAAGTTCGGTACGCCCCGCGACGAGTATTTGACCCGCTTCGAACGGATGCTGACCGACGCAGCGACCCGTTGCCGGCCCCAGTTGGTGTTGCTCAGCGCCGGATTCGACGCCCATCGCGACGATCCGATCGGCTCGCTGGGCCTGGAAACCGAGGACTACGTTCGTCTGACACAGAGCGTGCAAGCCGTCGCCCGCGACTATTGCAGCGGCCGCATCGTGAGCCTGCTTGAGGGGGGGTACAACGTGTCTGCGCTGGCGGATTGTGTGGCGGTGCACTTAACGGAGTTGTTGAAGTAGGAACGCTCGACTTCGGAAATCTCAGTTCTCCAAGATCAAAACGCAAGCAAACACCAGGACTCACATTTCAAACAGATTCGAACGCATCCTCGTCGGAGATGAGGAGCTTCGTCGCCTCAACAGCATTCTCAACGACCGCCGTGCCGCGTTTCTCACCTTGGGATCTGAGGTGTCGCTCGAACCGCCGATCAACGAATCCGCCGCCCATCGGCTTCGAGCGCCGGCGGCGCCGTTGTTGTTGGCGGCGGGGACGGGAATCGCCTTCGACCGCTGGCAGGACCCACCGGTCGCCGTGTGGTGGGGATTGCTGATCGCGGGCGCCTTGGCCCCCGCGCTGAGCCCGCGCGACGGCTTCCGCGCGACTTTGGGGTTGCTGATCGGCTGGGGAGCGGTCTTCGGTGGGTGGCACCATGCCTGGTGGTCCGACCCACCCGTCGATCACATCTACCATCGGTCGACGCTGGCGGGTGAACTGGTCACCGCGGTTGGCCGGGTCAGCGAGCCGTCATGGATCCGTCAGCGACCGGGAGATACGCCGCAGACGATCTGGTTGCTGGACTGCATCGGAGTCCTGGACGATGGGCAACAACTGGTGGCCAGTCCGGGTCGACTGCGCGTTCAATGTGACGACGTCGCACTCCCCATGCGGCCGGGTGTCTTCCTGGCGGGGGACCAGTTGACGCTCGTCGGGCGGCTCGTTCGACCGGCTCCCGCAGGAAATCCGGGGTGTTTTGACTACCGCAATTGGCTGCGCAGCCAGGGAGTCGAGGCGCTGCTCCGCGTGGAAACGCAGACCTCGATCACTCGAGTTCCGGCTGAGGTCTCTGTGGCTGATCAGTTCACCAACTGGCGTTTCAGGTTGCGACAAGCGGCTGTGCAGGAGTTGCAGACGTCGACCGACGCCACGACCGCCGCAGTGGCGGAAGCGCTCCTGCTGGGAACGCGCTCGCAGTTGCCTGAAGACATCCGACAGGCCTTCATCGCCAGTGGAATGCTGCATGTGCTGGCAATCTCCGGCGTGAATGTGGCGGTGATCTGGTGGGGATTGATCCGCTTGTTTCGCGCGTTGGGCGTCTCCCTGCGTACGAGTGGAATCTGGGTGATTGCAGGTCTGCTGGGGTATGCCTGGTTGACAGACGCCAATCCCCCCATCGTGCGTGCCGTAGCCTTCGCGATCGTCCTGCAGTTGGCGGAGTTGTCGGGTCGACGCGTGAGCGCGCTGCAGGGAATGTCGCTCGCGGCCCTGGTCGTGCTGGCGCGGAATCCAACCGATCTGTTCAATCCGGGGGCGTGGCTGTCGTTCCTGTCG
>JANRLN010000310.1:0-5819 GCA_033762515.1 Planctomycetaceae bacterium | reverse complement strand
GGGTTTCACCAGTGGGCAGGGGGACTTGAGGTTGAGCGGGCAGCTCGACCTCGCGGGGGGTGTCGCCAAAGGGGGCGGGTTCAACGGGGAGGGCCGCACTCCGGGGAACAGACATCGCGGGGGTGGAGGGGGGCGTCGGTTCCGTACGCCTCGGTGTCTCCGGCACATCCAACGGAACCTCTGTCGTTGCCGGAGGTGTCAATTCTGTCGGAGACGGATTGAAGTAAGTTTCGGTTGTCCTGGCGTTCGCAGCCGGTCGCGGTTCCGGGGCTAGAAATGGGTCATCGGCCGGCAGCGGTTTTGCGGGGAGAAACTCCGGACTCTCTGGAGTCGGCGGTTGCTTCAGGACGGCCGCGGGGACGTCCAGGGGAGGAGCGGCTGCGGCCTGAGGTTCTTTCGGCGAGAATGTTTCGACGGGCAGGGGCGTGGGGACTTGAGCCGAGGTTTCCGGCGTTGTGGAAACTTCGCTAAAGGGATCCGACTCGACGTTCATGGCGGCAGCGGGAACATCCAGCGCCTCAGAGTTGTTGGCAACGGCAGGCGGAGTTGAGGTTGCCTCCATAAACGGGTCGGAGTCCAAGGGCGCAGCCGCAGGCGTCTCCTCGGGAAGAGAAACCGTAGTCGTCGCCGGAGAACCCGTTGTCGCGGGGGCGTCGGCAAAGGGGTCAAACGCCGGGGGAGATTCAGTCGCGGACGCGGTCTGCGGAGAAGTGGTCTTTGCGGCTGGCTCGAAATCGAAAGGGTCGCTCGTAGCGGCAGGTGTCGGCATCGATTCGGCTGCCGGAGATGCATCCACAAATTCCGGCTCGGCGTTCGTCGGATTCGGCGTACTGTTCTGAGTCGTCGGGGGGCTGAAAAATTCGTCGTCAATGACTGTCGGCAGTTTGGGCTTCGGTGTGACTGCAGTTGACGAGGGGGTTGTGGACGGCGGTTCCGTCAGGAAGGGATCGTTGGCCGCCGTTGCCGCGTTGTTGGGGCTGACCGGCCGAAGCGGGGTCGCGCTCGGCGGGGGTGGTGACGAATTCTGGTCTTTCGTCAGACGTGCGCCGGCATCCAGCAGCGGAGCAGGGGCCGTCTTGTCCGCAGCGGCGGGCGCCGGGGGATTCTCTTCAGGCGTCGATGGAGAATTCGTGCCGGCCACGAGTCCCAGTGGGGAGTGGAGTTTTTTGTAGACCAGCATCCCGAAGACGCCGGTCAGCACGACCACGAAGAGTAGTCCAAACTTCGTTTCTCGGGTCATGATTTCGATCCTTCTGTCTGACCGCGAATGCCGCCGCCGTCCTGGCGTCGGAGCAGCGTGATGGCGGGGAATGTCGATGGAATTCAGGAGGTCGTCGAAACCGCGCGCCGCGCGACGCGCAGTTTCGCCGACCGACACCGGGGGTTGAATCGTTCTTCTGCGGGTGTGGGGGCAATCGGCCGGGGAGTCAGGACTTCCCAGGCGTCTTCATGACGAAACGCCTCTTTGACCAGTCGATCTTCGAGGGAATGAAAGGTGATCACCGCCAGCAGTCCCCCTGGCGTCAGCGACTGCGGAAAGGCAGTGCTCAGCGCCTGCTGCACGTGGTCTAATTCGCGATTGACCGCGATCCGCAGCGCTTGAAAGATGCGGGTCGCCGGATGCTTTTCGCGGGAGCCCGGGGCGCCGAGCGTTTGTTCCACGAGATCCGCCAGTTGTCGCGCCGACAGGATCGGTTGTTGTGCGCGTCGTTTGACGATCGCCGCCGCCAGCTTGTGGGCCGCGGGATCTTCGCCGTAATCCGCGAAGATCTTCGCGAGTTCGTCCTCGCTCGCAGTCGCCACAAGTTGGGCCGCCGGGATGCCTTGCGTCGCGTCAAAGCGCAGGTCCAGCGGACCCTCGGCCAGGAAGCTGAAGCCGCGTCCGTGATCCGCCAGTTGATCGGATGACAAGCCCAGATCAACCAGAATGCGGTCGACCGTCGAGAGTGCCAGCGTCGGCAGGACCTGCGGCAAATCGACGTAGCTGGCGGAAACCAGCGTGACGTTGTCGCCGCTGAGCCGAGGTCGGGCGCGTTCCAAAGCGGTGGGATCGCGATCGAGGCCGATGAGGCGTCCGGTGGGACCAATCTGCTCCAGGATCTTCGCGGCGTGTCCCCCGCCGCCGAGCGTGCCGTCGACGACGACCAGTCCCGGTCGCAAGTCGAGTGCGCGCAGCACTTCCCGCATCATGACGGGAACGTGCACGGTGGGAGTGGAAACGGGCGACATGCATGACCAATTCAGCAACCGCGTCGGCGTGCCGAAGGCCGGCGCCGCGCACGATGGATTCCGCATCGGCGACCAGTCTGCGACCAGCACCATGGCAAATCAGGGATTGGGACGCCCCACGATCTCACGAGAGATCGCGTGACGCGTAACACGGAATTGTAAGGGGATTTCGTTGTGCGTGAGGGGGAGATCGGCGAATCTTGCCACAACGAACGTCGCGTGTTGTATGTCACGGCGACTGATCTGGGAAGACGGAATCTGGTCCGCTGCCCGGTCGGCCGACCAGTCTCCCGCGTTTCCCCATTTCGCGAACGTCTTCGCCCCGATTAAGATGGGCCGATGCCGCTGCCGACTTGAATGTCGGGAGCGGGTGGCTGATTGCTGTGTTCTCTCTCGGAAATTGCCGCATGCCTGTGTTTGAGTGCCGCACGGAAGTCGACGTTTCGCCGGAAGAACTGTTCGACTTCATCACCCGGGTGTCGAACATCAAGGCGATCACGCCTCCCAACGTCGACATGGTGATCGTGGAAGCGCCGGACGTGTTGTCCGAGGGGGCCAAGTTGATTTTCAAGGTCCGCGCCTTCGGTGTCGCCCAGCAGCTGGAGCACGAGATCGTCGAGTTCGACCGGCCCAAGAGCTTTCGGGAAAAAATGCTGAAAGGACCTCTCCCGGCCTGGATGCACGATTACATCGTCGAACCGCACGGTGACGGCCTGGCCGCCCTGACCAACCGCATCGAATTCGAGCCTCCGGGCGGCATGCTGGGAATGCTGCTGACGGCGGATCGCATCCTGAGCCACCTGGAAGAGAGCTACGCGGAACGCAGTGCAGCCCTCAAGAAGGCACTTCAGAAATGACCGAAGGCCAATCCCTCATCGCCCAGTTGGCGGCGGTGATTCGTCAGCGGAATGCGGAACGTCCCGCCGGCTCGTACACTGCGGAACTGTTGCAGGCGGGACACGCCACGATCTCGACCAAGGTCATCGAAGAGGCCTACGAACTGATCGCCACTGTTGGCGAAGACGAGGAACCGAATCGAGCCGAAGTCGCACATGAGGCGGCGGATGTGATCTATCACCTGTTGGTGTTCCTGGAAGCCGCCGGCGTTGACTGGACAAACGTGGAACGCGAACTGCAAATGCGGTTCGGTGTGAGCGGCTTGGCGGAACGCGCGCGGAGAACGCCGTGATCCAGCGCCGACCGCCCGATTCCGGTCGCGATCTGGCGACCTTTTCCGCTCTCCTGGGGCTGCTCCTGCTCGGGGGCCTGCTGATCTTCCTCTCCGCGCTGGTCGTCCCGCAGATCCTGGGCATTGTCCTGGTGGTCGTCGGCTTCTCCGGAATGCTGATCTTTCACTACCTAGTGTGGGGTTGGTGGCTGAGCCGGATGCTGCCCCCGAAAGACGAAGACGAGATGTGAATGCGCACGGTTGCGACGTGCCGCCCGACCCTCAACTCTCAACCATGTCTTCGAGCGGGCGGCTGGAATCCATGAACCAGCCGGCAATGGCGGCGAGAAAGAACGCCCCGGCGCAGAAGGCGAACGTGAAACTCCAGGCGGCGAGCGTCGGCTTCTCCCCGAGAATCTGGTTGTACAGAAGCGGAGCGACGGCGGCTCCCAGATTCCCCCACATGTTGGCCCAACCCAGCACCGCCGCCGTGTGTCGACCGCCAACGTCCTGGGCGTAGGCCCAGGCCGCAGCCACGCCGAGATCCGTCGCGATGGCGACAATGGCCAGCCCGGCGATGACGACGTAAACCGGCGCCCGCGGACCGAAGGAGTCAAAGACGCCGGTGTTTGCCAGGAGGCACAAGCCGTAACCCGTCATGGCCATCAATCGCGACGACGCGACGGGCACGGCGCGGCTCCAGCGCAGCCCCCAACGGGTCGCCAGCAGATCGGTCCACGGCCCCCCGGCGAGCATGCCGATCATCCCCGCGAAGATCGGCAGCGACGACATCACGCCCCGCTCCAGAACCGGCACTTTGTGGACTTCGTCGAGGTAGCGCGGCAACCAGGTGACGAGGAAGAGCCAGCCAATGTTGGTGCCCAGCTGGCTGATGCAGTTGCCCCACAAACTGCAGCTGGTGAGGATCGCGCGCCACGGAAACGGACTGGCGACCGCGGGCGTTCCCGCATGCACCGGCGTTTCGCCAATCACCGCCGCCTCGGCCGCATTGCACCACGGATGTTGCGAAGGAAGGTTGCGAAAGCTCAGCCAGAAGACCACGGCGACCACAATTCCCGCAACTCCGTAAATCACCAGAGTCATTCGCCACCCGCGCGATTCCAGCTTCCGCACCCCGCCGGGGATCGCGGCTTCCCAGAACTGCCGGTTGGAGAGTGAGTGATCGGCGGCGCTGATCGTGTCGGCCTGTTCCCGAAAATCGGTGACTCGCACGCGGAGTTCGGGGGGCAATTCGAGGGCTTCGACGCTGGGAGCGTCTGCCAGCAGGTGCAACGGATCCAGGGCGTTGAGACGCCGGGCGACCTGATCGCGCGATGAGGCGGAGTCGCCCGGCAGAACGCTGGCCTTTTGCTGGAGCAACGTGACCCAGGGACTGACCTGGGATTCCGTGGGGGTCAGAAACCTGGTCACGATGAACGGATCGATGACTTCTTCGGGATCGATCTGGGGGCTGCGTCCATTGAGGGCGAGCCACAACATCACCGCTCCCGTCAGCAGGGGGGCGATGGCCCCCCCAATCCGTCCTCCAAAGGCGACGACGCTGCTGGCCATTCCGCGCGTCGTCAACGGCATCCAGTCGCGAACAGCGCGACCACAACTGGGATAGGCTCCCGCTTGAGCCAAGCCGCAACCCAGCCGATAGGCGAGGAGCGTCACGATGCCGGTCGATAGTCCCATCAGCGCTGTAAACGCCGACCAGAGCAGGATGTAGAGCGTCAACATGGGGCGAATGCCGAAGCGATCGCTGAGCCAGCCTGCGGGGACCTGACCGAGGGCGTACGACCAGAAGAACGCGCCGAGAAACCAACCCATTTGTGCTTGAGTGGCGCGGAATTCGACGCGAATCGATTCCACCGCGAACGACACGCAGATGCGGTCGAGATACAACAGCAGGCTGCTCAGAGTGGCCACGGCCAGCACCAGCCAGCGGATCTGCGTCGGTGAGACGGGACCGGTCAGGGTCTCAGCCGGGCGATCGTCCATTCGACGTCTCCAGGACCGTACGCGATTGCAGGTCAGCACGGCAGCGCAGCCAATCAGGAGATCGAACGGTAAACGCCGGGGGAGAGCGGAGTCAAGGAAGTAGCAGAAGTGGGCAGTGCGCCGGACGAGTCCTCACGGGGGCGCGATTCGCATCCCTGCCGCTCTCCGCCCTTGAACCTGGCGCCCGATCCTCGATTGCAGTCAGCCTTCGTTTGCCGCTACGATCCCCTCGCAGCGAAAGTCGATCGCAGAGCGGGCGCGGCGATGCGGTGGTTCTTGAGATGCAAGGATCGCTTCTCAGCGTTGGATACGGATGCCCTATGCTTGCCAGGTTCGTGGTTTTCGGTCTGCTCTTGCTGGCTGCGCCAGCGCTCCCGGCGGACGCTGAGGAACCGGCGGCAGCGCTCAGCGCTCCGGC
>JANRLN010000309.1:0-4019 GCA_033762515.1 Planctomycetaceae bacterium | reverse complement strand
CGTTCCCCATCGAACAGGGCCGCCGCAGACAGACATCCCGCCGCCAGCAGAGCGACGGAAACCAGAAAGAGGTGGCCGACCGGCGTACGCCCGCCGAACCAGGCGGTTGTCCCCAACAGTGCGGCCGCCAACGCAAGATCTGTCAGCAGATAGAGCCAATCTGTCAGCAGATAGAGCCAGCCGGCGACCCCCAAGGGTGGTGATGCACCGCCGCGACTCCCCGACCAGGAGTCCGATGCTCCCCCCGAGCGTCGTTCGCTCAGCGCGCCGCTGGAGTGCCGCCGACGGCGGGTGTGCGGGCGCGAATGTTCGCCGGTCGTCATGGGCCCCCCAGTCTGCGAACCCCTGCGAGTGAATGACTCGAGGATTTGGCGCAGGGGCGCCCCTGGAACCCAGGCGGCAGGAAATTTTCGGACGGTCCTCGACCGACGCGCCAGCCCCGGATCGCCTGCGAAAGCGCTCCCCCCGCGCGGGTTCTAGTCACGACCGACGCACAGTGTCAAGCAGTCCTCAACCGCGAAACCCCCGCGAAGCGTTCGCGATGGCCCCCCGGAAAAATCGGTCTAGGCCGACGAGGCCCCCCTCGCTACACTCCGCCGCTCGTTTCTGGCCGGGACTATGGCTTCGGGCTGGGCACGCCCGTGCAAAACTCCTTGCCGCTCAGGAAGATCGGCTCCATGACACAACGCTGCTGCTGGCCCCTGCGGGCCGCTACGGGACTGACATTCTGGGGCCTGGTCGTCGTGACGGCACTGGCACAGCCGCCAGCCCAATCGCCGCCGCGGTCCACGAAACTACCGACGCAAACCGCCCCCGGGTCGGCACCGCGCCCTCAGGCGGGGACGCGGCCATTGATCGCCGCGCAGCCGGCCAGCGCTCCCGCCTCCGGTCAGACGCGTCCCGCCCCACAGGCGGGGAATGCTCAGCCCGCGGGACAACCTCGACCCGCAGGGGAAGCACTCCGAGTGGAAACGCTCGACCCCAAGCTGGAACAGATTCTCAAGGACTGGGAACGGGAATCGGCAAAGATCAAAGTGCTGCAGGGCGAACACAAGCGGTCTGAGTTCAACAAGGTGTTCGGCGTCGAAAAGCAATCCAAGGGCATGTTCTACTTTGAGGCGCCTGACAAGGGACGCATCGACATGCAGGGGATTGAAGTGAAACCCGGCGCCAAGTCATCCATGGTCGACCCCGTCACCATGGAGCCCTATGAACTGGCTTGCGGGGCTGACCAGGGCTGGATCTGCACCGGCAACGAAGTCCTCGTGCTCACTCCCTCGGAGAAGCAGTTCGAAGCCTTTCCGATCCCCCCCAACATGCAGGGCGCGAACATCATCCAGAGTCCCCTCCCCTTTCTGTTCGGCATGAAGGCGGACGATGCCAAGCGGCGATTTCAACTGACCCTGCGCGGGCAGAACGAAAAGGCGTACGTGATTGGCGCCGTTCCGCGACTGCAAATGGATGCCCAGAACTACAGCCACGCGATGATCTCCCTCGACAAGGTGACGTTCATTCCTCGCGGCGTTCAGTTGATCGATCCCGCAGGCACGCTGATGACCAAGTACACCTTCGAGAATATTCAAGTGAATCCCGCGCGAAACTCGGTTTTGAGCGCTTTGGGCGGGTGGTTCGGCCGCGACACGGATCCCTTCCATCCGGAGTTGCGGGGGTGGAAGAAGATCCTCCCGCCGGCAATTGAACCAGCCAGTAACCAAGTTCCCGGAAAGGGTAACAATGCCCCTCCGGCGGCCAGGACCGCCCGCGCGTTCGCACCTCAATAATCGTCGCCATCGGTCGCGACGACGGTGCGGTCGGAGGTGTTTCTGACCAGGGTCTGGCGTCAACCAATCGCCTGGCTACGATGGCGGTATCGCTCATTGATGCGGCTTTCGCGAGTTGCGACGTGGCTCCCGTGGCTTCCCAGTCTCGAACTCCTCTCGACGACGGACCCGTCACGCGCTCGTCCCCCGTTCGCGAACTTGCCGGTGAGCGCAGCCAGGAATTCGACCAGCTCCCCCTGTGGGGACTCTCCGCAGGCGATCGCCGATTCCTCGCGGTCGCTCTGGCGATCATGGCGCTCCTGCTCGTCGCACACGGCTACCGGGAGATGCGTCGCTCCACGTTCCAGGTCCGCGTCGTCCGGCCTGCCGGCGCCTCCGCTTCCCCCCTGCGACAGACCGCGGGGCTGATTCCAGCGGCCCCCGCGCCCGAATCGAGACTTGAAGCTCCCGCCGACGCACCCGCGGAAGCCCGATTTCTGGTCGACATCAACTCCGCCGACTGGCAGACCTGGATGCTCCTGGACGGCATCGGCGAGACGCTGGCGCGGCGAATCGTCGAAGACCGCAACACCCGCGGGCCCTTTGCGTCCATCGAAGACGTCGCACGCGTCAAAGGGATCGGCCCCAAGACGCTGGCGAAGATCAGACCGCATTTGAAGGTCTCGGAGGCGCAGCGGTAGCCGCCATGCAGTGGGATGGGCACTCTTGCCCGTCACCCTGCTGCTGCAAAGAAGGGACGGGCAAGAGTGCCCGTCCTACCGCGTCCTTCTGCCCGAAAAGGGGAACGCGTCACTCGTCGTCCCACTCGGCCTCGGCTGCAGCCGCGAGTTTCGCTTCGGCCTCTTCCTCCGCGGCCAGTTCGGCCAAGACCTCGGCGTCTTCCCGCCGCGTCTTCAACGGCGACTTGTCGTCGCGCGCCCGCAGGTAGAGCTTAATCGGGATCTCTTTGATCGGGAGCTGTTCGCGCAGGAACCCGAGCAAGTAGCGCAGCCAGTCGTCGTCGAACAGGACGGGATCATTGACCTTCAGCACCAGCGTCGGTGGTTCCGTGGAGACCTGCGTACAGAAAAGAATCCGCGGGGTCCGGTTCTGCCGCATCGGCGGATGCCAATTGGCCACCGCGGCCCGGACAAGACGGTTGAGTTCGCCTGTGGGGACGCGGAAACGCGACTGTTTGTAGATCGACTGAGCCAGGTTGATCAACTGCTTCACATTGCGGCCGGTCTTGGCCGTGATGACCGCAATCGGCGTGTGCCGCATGTTGCCGAACGTCTTGAACAGGTAGGTGGCCCAATCTCCGGTGGTGGCGTCTTCATTCGCCAGGTCCCATTTATTGACCACGAAGATGCAGGGCTTGAATTCGTTCTCGATG
The DNA here is from genome assembly GCA_033762515.1 of Planctomycetaceae bacterium. Taxonomy (GTDB): domain Bacteria; phylum Planctomycetota; class Planctomycetia; order Planctomycetales; family Planctomycetaceae; genus DSVQ01. Next base: position 866 of record JANRLN010000309.1, on the reverse strand, counting down.
TCCGACACCAGTTGCTTGTCGACGCGCGAAATCTTCTCCATGCAGTCGAAAAACATCAGCACGACGTCGGCCCGACGGATGCTGCGTTTCGCGCGGGCCAGTCCATACCACTCCACGCTGTTGGCCAGGCTCTTGCGCTTGCGCACGCCGGGAGTATCAATCGCGATGAACGATTTGCCGTCGAGTTCGAACCGCACGTCCACGCTGTCGCGGGTGGTCCCCGGAATCTCGCTGACGATCATCCGGTCGGTTTCCGCGAGCTGATTGATGAACGTGCTCTTTCCCACGTTGCGGCGACCAACGATCGCCATCTTCATCTCCGGCTCTTCTTCCAGCACGGCCCCCGCGTCGGCCTCGTCCTCGTCGGGGGGCGGGAGCAATTCCATGATGGCCGCGAGCAGTTCCTTCTGATTCCGGTTGCCGATCACGCTCGTGGTCACCAGCGGCGCGTCGGCGAGTGCGTAGAAGTCTCCGGTCTCCAGGTCGCGCTTCGGGGAATCGCATTTGTTGACGACGAGCAGCTTGGGTTTGTCGATCCGACGCAACATCTGGCCGACGCGACGGTCCAGGGCGGAGACTCCGGCGGAGCCGTCGACGACAAACAGGATCACGTCGGCCTCGTCGATGCCGATCTGGATCTGATGGTGGATTTCGTCGTTCAGCTCATCCAGGTCGACGATGCCGATCCCACCGGTGTCAATCAGGGTGAAATAACGGCCTTCGTGCTCCAGCTGATAGGTGACGCGGTCGCGCGTGACCCCGGCCATCGGATCGACAATGGAAATGCGCTTATGCGCCAGCCAGTTCATCAGTGAACTTTTGCCGACGTTCGGACGGCCAACGATCGCAACTTTCGGGACGGGCAT
>JANRLN010000308.1:0-6901 GCA_033762515.1 Planctomycetaceae bacterium | reverse complement strand
CCCCCCCGCGGTTCGATAGAGGACTTCCCAGGGAGTCACGTTGCGAAAGTGTCCGAAGACCGCCCGCGACCAGGTCTTCAGTGAGTCGACCGCATTACGGATGGAGAGTTCGCGCGTGAGGTACCCGCCATCGCCGGTGGCATCGATCAGGAATCGCGCGGCGCAATCCCACCGGGGCGAAGAGTCCCCAGCCGTTGTCGCGATGAAACCCGACGTCCGCCAACCTTGGCCAGCGGCTTGCAGCGGACCCAGACGCGTTTGCTCGAAATACGGAATCCCGGCGGCCTGCACCTGTTGCACCAGGAAATGATCAAAGTCGGCGCGCACCCAATGCGTATCGGCATCATCGGGTCCATGACTGGCCGCCACGAGCAGTTCGTTTCCATGGTCCGCTCGCGGGATAAAGACCTCGCCGTGGGTGTGATGAAAGTAACTGAAACCCCGCTTCAATCCGACGCCGAGGGTCGGGTAAGCCTGCTTCCAGGATGTGTAGTTCGCGAACGGTTTCAGCCAGTCCAGGCCATAGCGTTCGCCCAGCGATTCCAGCACCAGATTCGCGAGCGGCGTCGACGATTCGCCGATCGCAAAGCGAGGATGGGACCGGGCGTCAACCAACAGCGGGCGCAGACCGATCTGCCGGCACAGCAGCGCGGTCAGGCTCCCGGCGAACCCGGATCCGACGATGAGCACATCGACGTCATAGTCTGGCACCGACATGCGCATTGCCTGTTGCTGGGTGATGTGCTACGCCTCCGCGAGCCGTGCGTGGGCATCACGCCGAGACAACCGCACGGCTCACAGAGCCGCGGCACACGGAGTTTCCTGAATCGGCGGGGCGTTAGACCGCGTCAGTCGGAGCGGCTGGATTCAACGCAGGTACGGCATTGGTGTTCACAACCGTCTCGGGTTCCGCCTGGAACGAATGGATCACCAGCATGATCGCCCCCGTGACCAGATACGAATCGGCGAAGTTGAAGATCGCCCAGTCGAAGGTCTCAAAGAAGCGGAAATAGAGAAAATCTCGAACGGCGTAGACCTGCGCCCCGTTCGCGTCGACGATCCCATGCATGCCCAGGCGGTCGTACAGATTGCCAAGTGCACCGGCGAGCACGAACCCGAGAGAGATGGTCAGCCACCAGCTCTGAGCGTGCTTCATCCCAAACAGGAAATAAAGCACCCCAATCACGGCGACCATGCTGAGCGCCGCGAACAGGCCGGTCCACCCCTGGCCGATGCCCCAGAGAGCGCCAAAATTGAGATTGGTCTGCAGACAGAACCTCACGAAATCGCCGCAACGCCATTCCCAGTCAGCGCGTCCCTGCACCCCCAAGTCGGCGAAGACCGTGTCTTTGGTCCACAAGTCCCACGCCACGCCGACGATGACGAGCAGACCAAACACCAGAAAGCGACTGAGCGGGACCTTGCCGGAATCCGCTGTCACCGCCACGACTCCTCGCGCTTCCGTTCGCATTCGACGCAGTTCCTGGCGTAGGGGATCACCTTCAGCCGCGCCTTCGGGATCAGCGACTTCGCTGCGGACACTCCCTGAGCAAGACACGACTCACACTGTCCATAAATCCCTTGTTCGATCCGCTCCAGCGACGCACTGATCTCGTCCAGGAGTTCCTGCTCGTTCTCAACGCGACGCAGCGCGAAGTCCTGCTCGTAGTTTTCCGTCCCCAATTCCGCCAGATGGGTGGGGGACTTGGATTCTCCACCGTCCATGTCGAGGGCTTCATGCGTCATCTGCTCGACATCGCCGCGCACACGGGCGCGCAATGCGAGCAACTGCTGCTTAAACTCCGCAAGTTCCTGAGCCTTCAGCATGAATCGACGGCCTGCTGGGGAACAACATTGGCAGGAGGCTTCGGGCGTCCCAAAGCCGGTTTCGGCAGAGCACTGTAGTATCCTCGGTCGAGCCACCGCGGTCAAGTTCGACATAAGCAGCGACGTGCAAAGCAGTTACGCTGCAACACCCGACCGCGGGCTGATTCACCGACCGACACTCTGTGGTTTCGAACTGGCCCGCTTCGTGTCGGCAAAGAGGTGCAGATACCCCTCGCCGAGTACGTCATTCAGCTCCGTCTGCAGGTCGCGACTGGCGCTCACCTTCATCGCGAGCGGTTTTTGAGCGATGAACCGCAACCGGTTGGTCGGCTCGTCGGAGTTGACTGTCTCAACCAGCACAACGACCTCCGACTTTCCCGGATACCGCTGCAGGATATCCCGCACCCGGTTGACCACGCGCTCGTCGTGAAGTCCCTTGTGGAACTTGATGGCCACCTGACGGGTGAAGTCCCGCTCAGCCTCGTCGAGCGTCCACATCGCATTAACGATCACGTTCGGCTCGCGGCTGCGCTTGTCGACTTTCCCCTTCAGGAAACGAACCTCATCCCCCACCACCTTCTCACTCAGCCGCGCGAATTCTTCGGGCCACATGATGCACCGCACCACACCCGACGGGTCTTCAAAGTCGAAGTTGACGTACTTGCTGTGACCGTTGCGACTCGGTTTCTTCGTCTGCGCCTTCTTGATGGCGGAGATCATCCCGCCGAGCACCACTTCGACGCCGTCTTCGAGATTGACCAGATCGCTGATGGGGTTCGAAGCAAACGCATCGAGCTGCTTGGAAACCTCGGTGAGCGGGTGACTCGTCAAATAAAAGCCCAGAGCCTCCTTCTCGAAGTTCAATTTTTCGCGATGAGACCACTCGGGCATTTCCGGCAGTCCCTGCATCGACGCCGCAGCCGCTTCCGCCGGCTCGTCATCGCCTCCGAAGAGGCTCTTCTGACCACGCTGCCGGTCGCGATGCATGTTCGCCGCACCTTGAACCGCGCGTTCCACCACAGCGAACTGTTGCGCCCGGCGCCCCCCCAGCGAGTCAAAGGCGCCAGCTTTCACGAGGAGTTCCAGCACTCCCTTCGTCACCTGCTTGGGATCAACCCGCTCGGTCAAATCGTAAATACTGGTGAACGGACCGTTCGCCTGACGCTCGGCGACCATCGCCCCGACAGCCCCTTCCCCGACCCCTTTGATCGCACCGAGACCGAATGCGATCTTGTCCCCGTGGCACGTGAACTCGACTTCGCTGCGATTGATGTCCGGCGGGAGCACCTCGATCTTCATCCGACGGCAGTCGTCCAGATGCTCCGTCAACTTGTCGGTCTCGCCCAGTTCGCAAGACAGCAGCGCCGCCATGAACTCGACCGGGTAGTGCGCCTTCAGATAAGCCGTTTGATAAGCCACCGCACCGTAGGCGGTGCTGTGTGAGTTGTGGACGATCAAACCGTCAGCGACGAAATTGTGATCTCCCGCCACCGTCAGATCATAAGTGTCGCGAATCCCGACCGGTTCGATGGCGACGACGGTATCCCAATACAGATCGGATTCCGCCGCCGCTTTCAGCCGGTTCGACTCGAAGAACGTCGCCAGGCGACCAATCGTTACACGACGGAACCCGCGTTTGCCGGAGGATGCGACCCGACACAACTCCCGAATAGAGACTCCCGATTGCTGTTCCAATTCCCGCCAGGTCAGGCCGGCTTCGCGTCGTTCCTCGTCGACCCAGCGGCGGACATCCGCCGGGAGCGTATCTTTCGAAGAACGTCCCGGAGATTGTGCGGCAGCGTAGGCCGTCAGAGTGTCGACATCGGTTTCGCGACCGACGACGTGCGGCAGAATCCGACGCACGAACGCCGCCAGAGAATCCTCGCCGATCAGGTGCACGGTAAAACCGGTGCGAAGGCTGATCTCGCCGCGATGGCGATACTTGAATTCAACCGTCCGCAGCCGGGAAACAACACCCAACCTCAACAAGAGATCCTGAACATCCCGCGCCAACTGTTTCGATGATGTGGCGTAGAACGGCGATTGCCCCCCGCGGCCGATGTAACCATCTCCCGACCACAGGCGCCCGAGGAACAATTCCAGATCGGCATCGGCCAACTCGAAAACGGCTGCGGGGACACTCTTGGCATTTGCCTTGGCGCCCAGGATGCCCAGTTGTTCCGCCCATCGATACGCTCCCGAGCGCGAAGCGTGCGCGAGTTTCACTCCTCCCGCGTCGGCATTCCAGGGCTTTTGTCCCCGTTGGAAGCGGGTGTCGCGACCAGTGCTGACGCAGACTTCGTGTCGCCGCCCCTGATGACGACTTGTCACCCGGCCGACAGAATTCGGAAACGCTTGTACTGCCTGTTGAAAATCGTCGATTGCATCCAGGGAATTGTTGAAGAAATAGAGGCATGTCGGATGGCACAAGTTCCCCTCCGCCAGGAGGTGCGCCAGCGTAATGATTTCATGCGCAGGCCAGCGCTTCCCGGCAGCGATCACACACCGACGGGGAGCGGCCACACGATCGCCGATTCGCAGTGCCGACAAGTCGGTCCAGCCGCCCCATGTGCGCAAGGGATGGTTTCCCGTCGCGACCAGCTCTCGGCCCAGGGCGGTCGTCAGGCGGTATACCCGCCGCCGGCCATTCCAAACGACGTCGGTCACCGTCCGCGGCACAAGTTTCCCATGCTCATCCAGCGCCAGGATGCGGCTGCGTCGAACGCCGCGTTCGAAGAGTTCTCCGATGGTCGATCGTTTTCCCGAGCGTGCGTCCATCACGACGGTTTCACCGACGACGCACTTGTTGAAACCATAGCCCGCGAATTTCTCAATCATCCCGAAAAGCTCGACCGCCGTTTGTTCGGGCAGCCCGTTCTTCTGAGCTCCTTCCAGGAATTGCGCCCGGTACTTGGCGATCGTTTCCAGCTTCTTCTTGCTGATGGCTTTGATGCACTGGTACGACTGGGACAGCTCGATGCCCCCCAGCCGGTTCAGAATCCGCATCACCTGTTCCTGGTAGACCATCACGCCGTAGGTCTCATCCAGAACGCCGTCCATGATCGGGTGGACGCGCGGCAACGGCTGGCGGCCGTGCTTGACGTCCACGTAGGTCATCACCATCCCCCCTTCCAACGGACCGGGGCGATAGAGCGCCGAGGTGGCGATGATGTCGGCAAACTTGTCGGGCTTCATCTTCGTCAGCAAGTCGCGCATGCCGCCCGACTCGAGCTGGAAGATTCCCTTCGTTTCACCGCGCTGCAACAGCGCAAACGTCGGCGCATCGTCCAGCGGCAATTTGACCGGATCAATGTCCTTGCCGCGGTGCTTCTTGACGTTCTTCACCGCCTTATCCAGGATCGTCAGATTCCGCAGGCCGAGGAAGTCCATCTTCAACATGCCGGCCTTTTCGACCGTCGGACCTTCCCACTGGGTCACGACGTCGGTCTTGCCGGAGATGGTCTGCAGCGGCACGTACTCTTCAATCGGACGATCGGAGACCACGACCCCGGCGGCATGCGTCCCTGCCGAGCGGGCCAAGCCCTCCAACTGAATCGCCATGTTCAGGAGTTCCTGGATCTGCGGGTCGGTGTTGTAGGCCTCTTTGAGGTCCGCGCTTTTCTCTATGGCCTCCTTGAGTTCGATGTTGAGTTCGTCGGGGACCATCTTCGCGACTTCGTCGACCCGCTTGAGCGGGACCGACAGCGCGCGTCCGACGTCCCGAATCGCCGCCTTGGCTTTGAGGGTGCCGAACGTGCCGATCTGCGAGACGTTCTGTTCGCCGTACTTCTGCTTGGTGTAGTCGATGACGTCCTGCCGACGGTCGCGGCAGAAGTCGATATCGATATCGGGAGGTTCTGTGCGGCTGGGATCCAGGAAGCGTTCAAAGAGGAGGTCGTATTCCAATGGGCAGACGTGGCTGAGGCCGAGGACATAGGCCACGATGGCGCCGCACGCCGAACCACGGGCGCTGCAGGGAATTCCGCGTTCCATCGCGAACCGCACGAAGTCCCAGACGATGAGGAAATAGCTGGCGTACCCCATCTTCTGGATCACGTTCAATTCGAAGGTCAGGCGATCCCGATGGGCCTGGGTGATGCCGTCGGCGCCGTAGCGCCAGATCATTCCCTGTTCGCACAGCTCGCGCAGGTAATCAATGTCGGCCTTGTTGTCCGGCGTGACGAAGACCGGGAAGTGGCGGCTCTTGAGATCCAGATCGATATCCGCCCGGTTGGCAATCTCCTGCGACCGGGCCACGGCATCTTCCAGCCCCGGGAAGGCGGCATACATTTCGTCCGGAGTGCGGATGAACAGTTGGTCGCTGTCCATCCGCATGCGGTTCGTATCGCTCCGTTCGCTCTTGGTGTTCACACACAAGAGAACGTCCTGCACTGCGGCGTCTTCGCGATTCAAGTAGTGGGCGTCGTTCGTGGCGACGAGGGGCAAGCCCATCTTGCGGGCCAGATCAATCGTTCGTTCGGCGCACCGCGTCTGAATCTCGAACCCAGCGTTCTGAATCTCCAGATAGAACCGGTCGCCGAAGACGCGCGAGTACCACGCGGCGAGCTTCTCGGCCTCTTCCAATTGCTCGCCGAGCAGCAGGAACGACAACTCCCCGGCCGCACAGCCCGACAGACAAATCAGACCCTCATTGCAGGCCTCGAGCAGTTCCTTGTCGATCCGCGGCTTGTAATAAAAGCCTTCCAGAAAGGCCCGCGACGACATCTTCACGAGGTTCTGAAACCCCTGCCGGTTGATGGCCAACAGCGTGAGGTGGAAACTCGCTTCTTTGGTCTTTGTCGCGCCGCTCTTCACAAACCGCGAACCGGGAGCGATGTAGGCCTCCATCCCCAGAATGGGATTCACACCGGCCGACTTACAGGCCAGATAGAACTCCAGCGCACCGTACAGATTGCCGTGGTCCGTCACGGCGGCGGCGGTCATGCCGTGGTCTTTGACCTTCTTGATGTATTGGTCAATCCGGGTCGCGCCGTCGAGCAGGCTGTAATGGGTATGGCAATGCAGATGCGCAAACGGGCGCGAAGCGGACATCGAAATCGTCCTTGACGGCGGG
>JANRLN010000307.1:0-3167 GCA_033762515.1 Planctomycetaceae bacterium | reverse complement strand
GACGTCGTCTTGCAGGAAGTCGGCGAGAGGCATGTTGGTCGTCCAGCCGTCGTCATAGCCGGTGGCGATCACATACTTCGCCTGAGGTTGCACCACCGCCATGTCCATGAGGGTCTTCACAGACACCCCTTCCCAGACATTTCCCAGTCGGGACCAGCGGGTGACGCAGTGGAAATCGGAGAAGACTTGCGCACGGGGCAGCTTCTGGAATTCGGCCCAAGTGAACCGGAGCGGGTTTTCCACCAGTCCGCGCACTTCAAACCGCCAACGGTCGGTGGAGATCTCAGGAATTCGGCCGTACTGCAGCACCGGCCATTTCCTGGTCCGAGACTGACCGGGGGGAATGCGGTTCTCGCGTTGCGTATCGGGGCTGACGATCGCTCCCGCCGGAGCGTCACTGGGACGTGGCGGTTCGCCAGATTGGTATTTGTCCTGATCGGGTGGTGCGTTCATTCGGGGTGCTCCCGGAGGTCGTGTGCCGTGTTCACAGATTCTATGCCAGCGATATTGGTGACACCCAGTCTTCGACTGGATTTTCAAAAACATTCGAGCTGCGCGGAATTCGCGCGATCAAGCATTCCCCTTGAGCAAGCCGACTGCGGTATGTGTCGTTGTTGATGCGATCCTTGGCATGAATACTCGGATGAAACCGTGGCTGAAGCCTCAGGCATGTTTATTGCTGAACTTTGCAGCAAGCCCAGGCGCGGACACCGTTCGGTAGCTGCGTCCTCACCCCTTTCCGCGCGCCGAGAGAACAGGGCGGTTATGTCCATTGAACCTCACGGTTCGGTTTCCGTACATCTCATCGATCCCGCTGACGGTCGTTCTCTGCAGACCTGGTCGTTCGCCCAACAGCGGATCACCATTGGACGCGGTGAAACCGAGAGCATTCCCCTTGCCGATCCTTATGTCTCGCGCCTGCACGCGGAACTCATCTGCGTGGGCGGTGTCTGGCAGCTCTTCGCGCGGGGTCGCAACGGCGTCTTCGTAAACGGCAAGAGCGTCGCCGAGAGCCGCTTAGACCAGGGCGGCACATTCCGTCTGGGGATCAGCGGGCCGATGTTTCGTTTTGATGCGGCTCCTGCGGCAACCGGCCAGGCGACCTTGAGTTTCGATCCTGACGCCATCATTGTGCTGGCCTTCGACCGCGGCGAAGTTCAGGAACAGGCCCAGGACATCGTCGAAACCGATTACTTTCAGCAACTCCAGGAAAAAGCGCGGCTATTGCGGCGACAGCGAGCGGCAACCGCTCCGCGATCCGACTAGAATCGGGTTCCATCCCTTCGATCGGCACATCCATCAGCGCTCTTCGGCAAGGCAAAGCTCAGTGGCCAAGATCATCTCGACGCATTCATTCCGCGGCGGAACGGGGAAGTCCAATACGACGGCGAATCTGGCGACCCTGGTGGCACGCGCGGGACATCGCGTCGGCGTCATTGACACCGACATCCAGTCGCCCGGCATCCATGTTGTCTTTCAATTCGATCAGCAGCGGGCCAGACACTCCCTCAATGATTATCTGTGGGGCCGCTGTCGCATTGAAGATGCGGCCTACGACATCACCGAACAGTGCATCGGCGCGGTGACGCCCGATTCCTTCAAGCCGCGGCTGTTTTTGATTCCATCGAGTCTCAACAGCGGCGAGATCGCCCGAATTCTGCGCGAGGGGTACGACGTCGCCCTCCTCAACGACGGGTTGCAGGACGTCGTGTCGCGGCTCCAACTGGATTACCTCTTCATTGATACGCACCCGGGGGTCAATGAAGAGACCCTGTTGTCGATCGCCATTTCCGATGTCCTGGTCTTGATTTTGCGGCCTGACAATCAGGACTTCCAGGGGACCGCAGTCACGGTGGAGTTGGCGCGTCGTCTCGAAGTTCCGGAATTGCTGGTCGTCGTCAATAAGGTTCCTGACGGAGTCGATCAGGAATTGATCCGGGAGCAAGTGGAAGCGGGCTATCAAGCCGAGGTGGTGGCGCTGCTCCCCTTGAACAATGAGATGTCCCGACTCGGCAGCGGCGGGCTGTTCACCAACCGCTATCCCGATCATCCCTTCACCCGGGGTTTGCAGACCGTGGTGAAACGGCTGCTCCACGGGGCAGCTGATTCCTGAGGGCACTTTGTCAAACCAGGTTCGGGGAGAACTCCGAATGTGGTTTCTGCCGATGTGGGCCGTCTTCCTGTCATAAAGGTCCAGACACCGTGGCCGAACAGCCATCGCACGAGATCGACCTGCTCCTCGGACGCATGAAGTCCGCCGCCTCTCCTTTGCGCGAGATTCTGCGGGAGCTTCACAGCCGTTTGTCGGCCAACGACGAAGGGAAGGTCGCCGACTATATTCCCGAGCTGGCCGCCGCTGACCCGCGGCACTTTGGGATGACGCTGTGCACCACCGACGGACAAATCGTCGAAGTCGGGGATTGCCAGCAGCAGTTCACGATTCAATCGGTCTCCAAGCCGTTCATTTTTGGCCTGGCGATCGAAGACCACGGCGTCGACCACGTCCTCACCAAGGTCGGCGTCGAACCGACCGGCGAAGCATTCAATTCCATTGTGCTCGATGAGGCTTCCAACCGTCCCTTCAACCCCATGGTCAATGCCGGGGCCATTGCCACTGCCGATCTGGTGCGTGGCAAAGATTACCCGGAGCGGGTCAAGCGGATGATGGACATGTACTCGCGGTATTGCGGCCGCGAGGTCTATGTCGACAACTCTGTCTTTATGTCCGAACGACTCACCGGGCATCGCAATCGCGCGATGGCTCACCTGATGCGCAACTTTGGCATGATGAGCGAGCGCTTCGAAGAGGCCCTGGAACTCTACTTTCAGCAGTGTTCGGTCCTGGTGACCGGTCACGACCTCGCCGTGATGGGGGCCACGCTCGCCAACGGCGGCGTCAATCCCCTGACGCAACAACGGGCCATCTCCGCTCAGAACGTCAAGTACCTGCTCAGCATCATGCTCACCTGCGGCATGTACGACTACGCCGGGGAATGGGCCTTCCGTGTGGGCCTCCCCGCCAAGAGCGGCGTCGGTGGTGGAATTGTCGCCGTGGTCCCCGGCGTCCTGGGGATCGGACTCTACTCCCCCAAGCTCGACGCCAAAGGGAACAGCGTTCGAGGGGTGGAAGCGTGCAAGGAACTCTCCCGTCGCTTCGGCCTGCACGC
>JANRLN010000306.1:0-6259 GCA_033762515.1 Planctomycetaceae bacterium | reverse complement strand
CGTCGAGCGTGCCGCTGTCTTCGACGACGAGGTCGAGCCGGTCGGACGGGGCGGCCTGGAGAATGGCGGCTTCTTCCCCCTCGAAATCGAGGACGACTTCCCCTTCAGGGGCGGCGGCCATGAAGGCGAGGGCCAGCCGATGCGATGACGGAGCCGCTGGCGGCTGCGGCGCACCGAGTCGCCGGATGGGACAATACTGCAGGTCTTCACGGGCGGCCCAATGCTGCTGGCCGTCGTGGAGCAGTTCCCACGGGGCTTCGAGGAAGTTGTGCTCGGCGGCGTTGGGCTGCGCGGGGGCGCGGAATTCGATGATCAAGGGAGCGGGGGGCGCGCTCTGGAGGAGCGCTTGCAGCCATTGCCGGGGACCGTCGAGCCAGCGAAACATCTCCTGGCCGAGGGAGGCCAGGCGCGCGGCCTGGTCGGGCCGGGTGAGTGCGTGCTCAGAGGTGTCGCGCCAAACTGCAAACGGGAGATCGTCGCCGGATCTGTGCTCCGAGCGTCGCCCGTCGCCGTTCCAGGTGAAACGGCCCGATTCGTACATCAAAAAAGGGTTCACGCGCGGCCCTCTTCCAAAGCGGTGAGGAAGGCGACGACGTCGGCGTCGTCGCTGTTGATGATCAGGGTGCGCCCGGAGGGGGTGCGCAACAGGAGGCGGCCGGACGCCGCGGGGAACCGCTGCCGCACCCACGCCAGAAACCGCGTGAGCTTCTGCACAAGGTCCATCCGCTGGGCGATGTCGTGCATGGCGAGGGCGGTCTGGGGGATCGTCAAAATCAACGCGGCGACAGCGATGGGATCAGCCGCCCGCTCCACCCCCCCGGCCGCGGGGGGCGTCTCCCGCCGCGGAACCAGCGGCTCGGCGAACTCCTGCGACCACGCAGCCTGCAGATCGGCCGCGACCGCGGCGGCATCGGAACCGGAGATTTCGAGGGCATAGGGAGACATCGGCATGGGTCAACCTCCTGAGAGCGCACGCATGCAATACCCGGAGGGTTGTAGGTTAGGGGGGCGGCAGCGCGGATGCCAGTGTGGCGGTGTGGCGGTGCGGGGGTCAGAGCTCCCCAGTCAGTGACGGGGGGGCGGTTGCTTCATGGGGCGTGGATCTTGCAGCGTGTTGACTGGGAAATGCGCGAGTCTTCCAACGCGTGGGGGGGGGTGCCTTAGCCGCCGGTCAGTGTCCGGCGGCTAAGGCACCGGCGGCGGGGACGCCGGGCTATGACGCGGGGGGCTTTGACGGGGCGGGGGCGATTAGACGTCGCACCAGGCGATGGCCTCTTGGAGTCCTGTCAGGCAGTCGCGTGTCGGGATGAACTCGTGTCCCACGTAGCCGGTGTAGCCGACGTCGAGGAGGGCCTGCATGATGGGGGGGTAGTTGATCTCCTGTTTGGCGTCCAGTTCGCCGCGGCCGGGGTTGCCGGCGGTGTGGATGTGTCCGAGCCAGTCTTTGTGCTGGTGGATGCGGCGGATGACGTCGCCGTCCATGATCTGGACGTGGTAGATGTCGAACAGAAGTTTGACCCGCGGCGACCCGACGGCCTTGAGGATGTCGATGCAGTATTCGGTGTGGTCGCCCTGGTAGCCGGGGTGTCCCTTCATCGGATGATCGCTGGCGCGGGTGTTGAGCATTTCAAGGCAGATCGTCACCCGTTTTTCTTCGGCGAATCCGGCGAGGGATTTGAGGGCCTCGACGCAGTTCCTGGCGCCGACGTCGTCGGGGATGTCTTCGCGCATGCCGGTGAAGGTGATCACGCTGGGGCAGCCGAACGCCGCGGCGAGCTCGATGCGCTCACGGAGTTTGGCCCGGCATTCATCCCAATGCTGGGGGTTATTCAACCCTTTGACGAAGCCGTGACTGCCGGCGATGGCGCAGGTGAGCCCGTGCTCTTTCAGGGTGGGCCAGCGGGAGGGGTCGCACAGCTCGATGCTTTTGCAGCCCAATCGCCGCGCGGCGCGACAGAAGGCGGCGAAGTCGGAGAACTCTTTCTCGTAGCACCAGTTGACGAGGGAGTGCCGAATGCGTCCGTTGAGACGGGCCAATTCCTCGGCAGCCTGGAGGGGTTTCGCAGTCAGCGACAGCGTTGCGGCAGCCGAAGCGGCGGCGAGGAGTTCACGGCGGGTGAGGAGGGGCATGGTCAGTAATTCCCATTCTCGATGGTGTCATCTCAGACGACGGGTGCGAAGAGAGTCTTCAGCTCGATGCTGAATCCGGGCAATACGGTTCCGCCGTCCAAGACGGCTGGGCTCTTGATGAGATTCATTTGATCAACGGCGGTGTAGACGGCGACCGATTCCTTGCGGGTGTCAACGTACCATACGAGTTCGACTCCTGCTTGAAAGAAGTCTTCCAGCTTGTCCTGCATTTCTTTCTGGGTGTTGCCGCGGCTCAACACTTCGACGGCGAAATTTGGGACGAGAGGGACCAATGGACCTTGGGGGACGATCCGCACTTTGCTCAGCCGCTCGTTCGAGACGTAGGAGACATCGGGAATGCGGATGAGTCCAGGCGAGAGCTTCATCATGCCATCTGCGCCGAAGACCGCTCCGAGTCCTCGACTCCTGACGAATTCGCTGAGAAGTGAGCCAATCAACACAGCCAAGTGCGATTCAAACATCCCCACGGTCTTCTCCACCAGAATTCCGTCGATGAGTTCGCAGGAACGGTTCTCACGATCTTGAATCGCGACGGCGTCATCCTCGGTCGCGGTGCCGGGGAAGGGAGACATGCGAATGCGGCTGAGGGGGATCGGGCCAAACTTCTCCACGAGGTCGCCGAGGGTCAGTTCCGCCGGAGTCGGCTCCCATGCCGTCTGTGGGGGTTCGAGGACGGTCGACATGCGGGTGTCCCATGAGGCAGCGTGAATGAACACAACCGTGATTATCAGGGACAAGGAACGCGGGCGACAACCCCGATCTCTGGCGTCGCCGGCCTTCGGAATGCGCGGTGTTGTTGTCAGAGGACCAGCACAATCGCTACCGTGGATTGTGTACGAGCTGCCGTCCCCTGAGTGCGAGGATGCGACCCTTGGCTGGCGAAAAGCGTGACTTCGACGAGTTCCTGGAGAAGTTCCGGAACCATCGCAAGCTGATGACTGAGGAGCTGCACAAGGTCATCATCGGGCAGGATGTGGTCATCGAGCAGATTTTCGCGGCCATCTTCACCGGAGGACACTGCCTGCTTGTCGGTGTCCCGGGATTGGCGAAGACGCTGGTGGTGGCGACGATCGCGCAGATTCTGGACGTGGGCTTCAAGCGGATTCAGTTCACGCCCGACCTGATGCCCTCGGACATCACGGGCACGAACGTCCTCGACGAGAACGACGCCGGGCGGCGTGAGTTCCGGTTCGTGGAAGGGCCGGTCTTCACAAACATCCTGCTAGCGGACGAAATCAACCGCACCCCCCCCAAGACGCAGGCCGCGCTGCTGCAATCGATGCAGGAGCGCGAGGTGTCGGTGGGACAGACGACGTACAAGCTCCCGGAACCATTCTTCGTCATCGCCACGCAGAACCCGATCGAACAGGAAGGGACCTATCCGCTTCCGGAGGCACAGCTCGACCGCTTCATGTTCAACGTGAAGGTCGACTATCCCAACCTGGCGGAAGAGGAGCAAATTCTCGCGGCGACCACGATCGGCGAAAAGAAAGAGGTCCGCAAGGTCCTCTCCGCGAAGGCGATTTTGTATCTGCAGAAGCAGATCAATCAGATCGAAGTGGGGCCGCTGACCATCAATTATGTGGCCCGTCTGGTGCGTGCCACGCGACCGAGCGATGAATCGACGCCGAAGTTCGTGCGTGAACTGGTCGACTGGGGGGCGGGACCGCGTGCCGGTCAGTTTCTGATCGCGGGGGGCAAGGCGATGGCGGCGATGGACGGTCGCCCGAGCGTTTCCCTCAACGACATCCGCAAGGTGGCGGTGCCGGTGTTGCGGCACCGCATCTCGACCAACTTCCAGGCCCAGGCGGAAGGGCTGACGTCAGAAGCGGTGATTCAGCGGCTGATCGACGAGGTGCCGGAGCCGACGGTGAAGAAGTACCAGTGACCGCGGGCGTCGGCTCCGCGGGACGTCGGACGCAGAGCTCCCGGACAAATTCCCGGTCTCCATCGGCACATCTCAACGAAACCGGAAGCACCAAATTCCCATTCGTCCATGCCCGAGCGATCGAGCGTTGGAACTTGGAGCTTTTTGAGATTGCGGATTCGAGAGTCGGCCCTTCCGACTAGACCGGGACGGCGACTTCTTCGACGGGAACATCCGCCAGCCAGGGATCGCCGTCGTAGCCGGCGACGATCGCGAGGGTAGTCCGCCAGCCCCCTTCGACGACCACGCAGTCCGCTTGGCGCATCGCCAAGAGTCCGTGCTCCGAGAAGAACTGTGTCAGCACGCCCAACTCTGCGGCCGGCGGAGTGACCGCGACGAGGGTCGGGCTGAGGATTTCTACGCGCAGAATGCTCGTGCCCATGAAATGGATCCCCACTCGAACAAAAACAGAAGTGATTGGCGACGGTAACGCGCGAACGGCGTGAGTGCCAGAAAAATCTCTGGCCAGACGAAAACCGCTGCAACCGATGTGCCGTGAGGCTCAGCTTTCTGCAGCGTTGGCACTCGCGCTGCGCGCCACCGCCGTGCCGACATTCGCCTGAATAATTTCGACGCACAATCAAAGATGCCGTCTGCCGTGCCGGTCAGAATTCTTGCGAATTTTGCGACATCCTTGATGCGCACTGAGGCGATCCGCGGCGCGTCTTCGGTCGCAGGATTCGCAAGCATTTTGACGAACACCGGTTGGTGGCATCGAGCTGCTGTGGTTGTGGGCGGTAAGCCCAACTTTTCAGCAGCCGGAAGGGGAGCCAGCGCATGCTCGCCAACGACCGTACGCCCGAATCGTTCGCCCAAGCCCCGCAGCTTCAATTCTTCCGACGGATTGTCGAATCTGTGGGCGGTCGCGGTCTCGATGACGGCCGGCGTTCGGCAGGCGGACTGGTGAATCGCGGCTCGCGACGGGTATCTTGGCCGTTTATCCACTGAAATGGTTCGCAAGAATCTTCCTGCTGAAAGCACTGTGTATGGATCGCCGTTCGTGTTGGTTGGTGGTTTTGTTGGTGCTGACGCCGTCGCTGGTCGGCGCGGCGCCCCCGCGGCCCTTGAAGGCCCTGTTGGTGACGGGGGGCTGTTGCCACGATTATCCCGCTCAGAAGGAAATCCTGAAGAAAGGGTTGGAACAGCGGGCGTATATCGACGTTGAAGTCGTTTACCAGGGAGGGACTGCGACCGATTCCAAGATTGAGCTCTACGCGAATCCTGACTGGGCGCAGGGCTTCGACGTCGTGCTGCACGACGAGTGCTTCGCCGCCGTCCATGACAACGCGTGGACCCGGGGAATTCTCAAACCGCACCGCGCGGGGCTTCCCGGGGTGGTGCTGCACTGCGCGATGCATTGCTACCGCGACGGCACGACCGACTGGTTCGAATTCTGCGGGGTCACGTCCCACCGACACGGGGCGCACTATCCCCACGAGGTCCTCACCCGCGACGCCGAACACCCGATCATGCGCGGCTGCGGGGCCGGTTGGGCGAATCCGGCCGGGGAGCTCTACTGGATTGAGAAGCTCTGGCCGACGGCGCACGGGCTGGCCTCCGCCCGGAACCAGGAACAGGGGAAGGAGGAAATCTGCGTCTGGACCAATGAGTATGGACCGAACAAGACGCGGGTCTTCGGCAGCACACTGGGGCACCACAACGTCACCGTCGAGCATCCCAAGTTTCTCGATCTGGTGACGCGCGGAGCGCTGTGGGCCTGCGGCAAATTGGAGGACGAGTATCTGAAGCCTCAAACGCCGCAGCGGGTCCCCGTGAATCTGGCCAAAGGAGCGACCGCGAAGGCATCGAGCGAAGAGACCGGCAAGAACAACTTCGCCCCCCGCGCCATTGATGGCGACGCCGGCACCCGCTGGTGCGCCGCCAACGGCTCATTTCCCCAGTCGCTGCAACTCGATCTGGGCCGGACCCGGAATGTCAACGGTCTGGGGCTGAAATGGGAATCTTCATCCGCCGTCTACCGCTACCGCCTGGAAGGATCAACCGACGGCAAAGTGTGGAATCTGCTCGCTGACCGGGCCGCCGCCGACAGGCACATCGACGCTGAGACGTTTGAGGAGCAGTCACTCCAGTTCTTGAAGCTCACCGTCCTCGGCAGCAACACGGGCAGTTGGGCCAGCCTGTGGGAGACGGAAGTCTTCGGCGCCGAGACGATCGAGGTCT
>JANRLN010000305.1:0-4573 GCA_033762515.1 Planctomycetaceae bacterium | reverse complement strand
TCCGCAGGCGTTCGGCGCGAAATTTGAGGAAGTTCATCTTCAGGAACAGGTAGCGCTCCTGCGGATGCGACAGCAGCGGGGCCTGCACCAAGCCAGACACAAATGCCAGGCCAATCGTCGCGCTGGCTCGACGCCCTTCGGTGGGGGTCATGTCGGGCCGCTGAGCTTCCAACCACTTCTCCGCGTTTCGCCCGTGAAATTCGGGATGGTCAACGAAGGCAATCTCTGTGGAAGCCAGACTTTCCGCTTCTGCTCGAAGTTCCGGGAGGTCTGACGCATCGATTTGCGGAAGTTCCGGGGCAACTGGACCGGGGGTTTCCCTGCGGGGGTTCCGGCTGCGGGACACGTTCCTTGGTTGCCGGGGGGGAGTTGCGAGACGAGGCATCGGGTCTCTTTCCGGTCTCGGACACTGGGACGATGACTGCTGGGATTCTCCTGCCGTTAACCGTCCCAGTCAGTCGGCATTAACAGCACAGCGGTGAAATTTGCCGGCCTGGCAGGCCTCACGCCAGGACTCAGGCGGCAAGTGCTTAGCTGGCATTCAGTTATGACGTGAGGCCTGCCTGTGACTTTCCGCCTCCTGCCCCGCTGCGATAGAATGGATCAGAGATGTTCGATGAATTCTCGTGGGGATTTGGTGTGATGCCCGTCTGGAAATCGCGAGTGAGCTGCGTCGGCTTCCTCTTCGTCCACCTCTGGTCAGGATCAATCGCGGCGGCTCCCCCCGATGTGACCGCTCTGTTTCCCGCGGGCGGCATGCGCGGCAGTGAAGTGCGAATCAAGTTGCAGGGGAAAATTGAGGCCGATGCGTCGGAATTGTGGACGGCGACGCCGGGAATCGAGTGGATTGGTGCCGACGGCAAAGATGCGGTGAAATTGAAGATTGCAGCCGAGGCCCCGCTCGGCGTCGTCTGGCTCACCTGGCACAATGCCGAAGGAGTCAGTCCGCAGCGGGCGTTCGTCGTTGGTTCGCTGC
This sequence comes from Planctomycetaceae bacterium, assembly GCA_033762515.1. Classification (GTDB taxonomy): domain Bacteria; phylum Planctomycetota; class Planctomycetia; order Planctomycetales; family Planctomycetaceae; genus DSVQ01. The sequence goes on along the minus strand of JANRLN010000305.1, from coordinate 3,597 downwards.
CGGAGATCAACGAGTCTGACTCCAACAATTCGATCGTCCCTGGCGCGGCGGCGTTGACCCTGCCCGTCGTCGCCAACGGCGTTCTTGAGAAGGCGGGCGACGTCGACACTTATCCTGTGGTTCTGAAGACCGGGGAGACCCTGGTTGCGACGCTTGATGCCCTGAAAACCTTCGGGTCGCCCATGGATGGTCTCGTGCAGGTGGCGGACGCCCACGGATTCGTGCTGATCCAGAATGACGACGCCCGCGGATTCGATCCGCGATTGTCGTTCACCGCGCCGCGGGACGATACGTATTACGTGCGCGTCTTTGCCTTCCCCGCGGCTCCCGATAGCAGCATTCGGTTTTCCGGCGCACCGACCTACGTCTATCGACTCACCTTGACCACCGGTCCCGTGGTCACCCGCTGGTCCCCCCCGGTTCTGGCTTCCGGCGGCACAGCGACTCTGCGCGGGTACGGATGGAATACACCCGGCGACGGGATTCCCTGCGAGCCGCTCTCACTCACGCCTGGGTTCGCATCGCTCCTGCGACCAGATTTTGTGGGACTCGCTCCAATTCAGGTGCAGTCCCACACCGTGGTCGCGGCGACGCCCGACAACAGCAAGTCTCAGCCGCAAGTGGTGGTGCTCCCCGTCTGCGTCGCTGGACAGTTGTCGTCGCGACGCGCAGAACAGGCCTGGAAGTTCGTCGGGACGAAGGGGCAGCGACTCCATCTGCAGGCGGCGACCGAAGACCTGGGTTCGCCCCTGGACGCCCTCGTACGGGTCTTCGACGCCGCGGGCAAACGGCTGCACGAATTCGATGACACGAAGAAGGCCGATTTCGAGATCGACGCCGAATTCACGCTCCCGGCCGATGGGGAATACACCGTTGTCATCAGCGAACGCTTCTGGCACGGAGGACCCGACTATGTGTATTCCCTCACGCTCGCGCCCTCTGCTCCCGACTTCGAACTGACGGTGGCACAAAACGCCTTCGTGATCAAATCGGGGGACAAGCTCGAAATTCCCGTGGCCATTGATCGCCAACGCGGCCTGGCGGCGCCCATCAGCATTTCCATCAGCGATCTCCCGGATGGGATCACGGTCGAGCCTGTGGTTTCGGAACCGAAAGGAGATTCCTCGAAGAGTGTAAAACTCATAGTGAAGTCGACCCGCGAAGCCTCCTGGCTGGGCCCGTTGCGCATCGTGGGGAAGACAACCGCCGACCCGATGATCGAACGCACCGCGGCGGCGGCCCCAGTTCCCCGCCAAATCGTCCCCCCGCAGGTGCTGCTGAAGGCGCTGGCCAAGACGCCGTAGCGGCGCTTCGCCCCCTGGAAGACGAACCGTACCGCGATGGGAACTGACCATCGGGGGAAGCTAACTTGCCTAAGGTTTCCCCGGCAGGCAGTAACACGCCGACGAGAGCTTGACGTCGGCATGGCGCCACGCGACCTCGAACTCGGCCTGGACCGTCCGGCTTTCAGCGAGCTTTCCCTGCTTTTGCAGACTGCGGGCCAGATCGTGCAGCGACCAGCCGTTGTGGGGATGACGCTTCAAATCCTCACGAAACACCGCTTCCGCGTCGGCAAACCGTCCGGCGTCCATCAAGGTCGCGCCGAGGACGTGGCGAACGGGCTGAATCCAGTCGGGGGGTTCGATGTAGCGCAGCCGGTCTTCCCGCGCGACCGCTTCCTGCAGCGCTGCAATGCCTTCCGCAACCTGGCCATCGCGATACAGAATTTCCCCGTCCAGCATTTTCTCGGCAATGGCCAGGACATCGGCGGCGCGGTTCTGTACGAACATCGCTTCCGGCGGCAGCTCGGCTTTCGCCGCGAGGAATCGTTTCTGCTCGGCGCGCGCCTCGGCGAGGTGGTGCTTCGCCGCGAAGGCCACACCGCGAGCGTACCGCCGCAGCGTGCGGGCGATCGGCAGAATCGCCCGCGGCTCCGCCTCCGCGAGCATCTCGTCCCAGCGGCCGAAGCGAATGTGCAGTTCATACGGCATTGCGAACATGCCGTCCGCGAACAGGGCGTTCTTCTGCAGCCAGTCCTCGGGGATTTCGTCGAGCATTTGGCGGATGGCGGCGGTGGAGCGGGCCTGCTGCCCCTGCATCATGGCGGCGAAGGCCAGCATGTGATGGTTGTGCGCCATATAAAGCCGATAGAAATCCTGATCCGGGGACAGCGCGCGATATCGCGCATCGGCGACGATCGCCTTCTCGTTCGCGGCGATCGCCTGTTGCCATCGGCCCAGCCGCACGTCGATGTGCGAAGGCATATGCACCATGTGTCCCAGCCCCGGCTGCAGGTTCCGCAGGCGATCGGCGGCGCCGGCGGCCCGATCGGGGGAAGGCGACGCTTCCAGTGCATGGATGTAGAGATGCAGTGCGAGAGGATGATTGGGCGAAAGCGCGAGGACTCGCTCCAGCGTCGTCAGCACCTCTGCGGTGTCGTCGCGCGGTTGACCGTCGGCACTCCAGAGGTCCCACGGCCACAGATCCATGAGCGACTCGGCAAACAGGGCGCCCACGTCGGCGTCGTCCGGGAATTGCTCCCAAACCCGGCGCATCGCGGCGGCATAGGCGACGTCCAGCGGTCTGCGGTCTTCAGGCGGCGGATCGTGATATCGCTTCGACAGCGCCTCGATCAGCGACTGCTCCACGGGAGAGGCGCTCGCGAGAAATCTCCTGGCGGCGGACAGCGATTTCCAAGCCGCCGCGGCGCTGTCGGGATCGACGAGGGGATAGTTGATGTTGGGGCCATTCGCCAGCGCGATCGCCCAGTGAGCCGGCGCGCACTCGGGATCAGCGGCAAGGGCGCGCTCGAACGCTCGGATCGCCTCGTCGTGATTGAAACCATATAGAAACGCCAACCCGACGTTGAACTCCGCCTGCGCGGTCGCCGAGTCGGTGGTGATCTTCCGCGTATGAGATCCCAATCCCTCGTAACGCGGGTTCGCCTCGGCTCCCATCGCGCGGATCTCGTTGAGAATCCCCGCGACCAGAATCGCGGTCCCACTCGCGAGTACGACGCTGCGCCAAGACCTGCCGAACATGAAAACTCCTTTACGACGCATCGTATGAGGCCCGCATCCGTTCCCAGAGGCTATCTTAATTTCGCAAGCTCCCACCGAGTCAAGCCGCCGGCCGCTCGATTTCTCATGGGAATCTCGTATGTTCACTGAAAGGGTCGATCCGCAAGGAGTGGTCCAGCGAGAGGAACTTTGTCCGGCTGCAGACGGCCGTTCTCCCGGCGTGTTGAGGGAAGGTCCCCCCGCGCATCAACGTGCGCTCGCGGGGATGCTGAGTTCTCAGCAAACCTGGATCCCCGTTCCCCTCTCTGGTTCCCGAAATCCCTTTCCCGAGACCCTGCGAGGGCACGATGCCGCTGGAACTCATCCCCACGTCCGACGCCACCGCCATGCTCCCCACGGGCGGCAAGACCAGGCCGATCACCGTCATCGGCACCGAGGCCATCCGCGGCACGTTTGACGACATGTGCCTGCAGCAGGCGGTCAACTCGCGGCTCGCCCCCGGCGTGACCGATCTCGTCCTCAATCCCGACGCCCACTGCGGCTACGGCGCCCCCGTGGGCTGCGTGATGGTCTCCCC
>JANRLN010000304.1:0-5583 GCA_033762515.1 Planctomycetaceae bacterium | reverse complement strand
CGCATCGATCCGCAGCGACCGTTCGAGCAGCGCGAAGACGCCGGTGAACATGAATACGCCCCTTCCTGCAAGGGTTGCCCGGAAATCACGTGACATCGTCGCGCGAAAGCTGCCGTCCGATCGACCAGTGCATCGCCGCCGAGGTGGCGATGATCACCACTTGGAAGACCAGCAAGGCCTCGTCTTCATTCACTCCCCAGCGACGCCAGGGAAGCACGCTCAGGATCCAGACAACGCACAGCCCGATGGCGACGATCGCAACCAGGCGCGCCATCGCCTGCGACTGGTGTCGGTAGGCCGATAGCCAGGTGATGATATGCACCAGCCAGACCATCGCGAGCAGGACGGTCCAGAATCCCTGTTCCGCCAGAAATCGTCGCACGTCGTGGAACTGGGATCTGCTGATCGTCAAGCCCCACAGCAGCGCGCACAGGCCGACTCCGGGCGCCATCGAGAGGGCCGCCCCCCAAACCTTGGAGTATCCCAGATACGCGACGGATCGCGGCAGGGTCAGCAACGTCGACCAGGTTCCCGCCTTGTACTCGTTCTGGAAAATGCGCCCCCCATGCAACAGCGCCTCGATCACCAGCAAAACCGACAGCGTGCCCGCCCAACCGGCGAACAAGTCCAACGGGCGGACGCGATCGCGAAAACCATCGGTCTGCATCCACGCAATGAAAAGGAAGATCCCTGCGTAAGCGGCGAACTTCAGGATAATGACCGGCCAGCCTCCGGCGTCGAAATGAAACGCCAGCCAACGGAGGGCGTTCGATCCGGGTCGGCCCGCCGTTCGCCAACTTCTTCGACCTGTGGATGTCGTCGCCTGGACCAGACGGCGCGGCGTGGATTCCGCGCCGGGATCGCGATTGGCGATGGGAAACAACCACCAGCCGGTGAGAAAACAGCCCAGTCCAAACAGCAGATTCGTCCCCACCTGCCAGCACATCGGCGTCCCGGCAAAGCGGGATTCAAAAACTTCACTCAAGCGCCACCAGACCGATTGCTGACTGGCGAATCTCAGTCCCGCAATCAGCGCGGGTTCGAAGGCATTGGGACACCACTCGCTCCCAAACGCCTGCACCTGATTGGCGAAGACCGCAGCCACTGGCAAGACGATGGAATACAGCAACGCCCAGATCGTCGTCAGGCCCGAGGCGTCTCCGGAACGTCGGCAAACGACCGAACTGAGGAGTCCCACATTCGCCAGACAAATGACATACGCCGTAATGGCCGCCACGGCGGCGGCGATTTGCCCCAGCGTCGCTCCACCCAGCGTCACGGCGAACAGCGCCACGGGAATCTGCACCACGATCAGTAGCAAGACCAGCACCAGTCGGCTTGTGGACTTGCCCAGCAGAATCGCCAGGGGGCTGATTCCCGTCAGCATCATCAGGGGGAGTGTGCCATCCTCTTTTTCCTCGGTCAGGACAGCCGACAGGGACCGCACGCCGGTCAGCGTGAACACCAGCACATTCATGTAAGCCATCATCGACAGAAACTGTCGACCCGGCGCGCCCACGAAACCGGCGTCGCGGATCATGATGACGAGTGCAGAGTAAACCGCGACGATCACGCACAGCCGCAGAAAATGCCCGCCGAGGTGTCGGGCATCCAGCCTCAACGATCGTTCCCACAGTGCCCAGATGCCGCGGGTCATGGTGCAGCGACCTCAGACGCGAGTTTCCAATGTGGGGATCAAGACGGCACCGGGAGGGCGAGGCTCCCGCCGAGCCGTCTTCCGAGAGAAAACGGAGATCCTATCGAAGCGCCCGCGGTTCGGCGGGAGCCTCACCCTCCCTTTTCAAAACAGCTTTTCAGAAGCGATGACACCGTGATCGTGTTGCCGAGAGCAGTCAGCGTCTGAGTGTTTCGTGTTCGGCATGGCAACGCAACGAGGCGACCTGCAAAAACGCGGAGTTCCCGCAAATGCGTCGAGCACAAGACGCTGTTTTCCAATGTGGGGATCAAGACGGCACCGGGAGGGCGAGGCTCCCGCCGAGCCGTCTTCCGAGAGAAAACGGAGATCCTATCGAAGCGCCCGCGGTTCGGCGGGAGCCTCACCCTCCCATTCGAAGACGGCGTCTACGCAAACACGATCGGCTGCGGACAAAAGCGTCTCAGCTTTTCCGGATCGATCTCCACCCCCAAACCCGGACGCTCGGGGATTGTCAGCCAGCCTTCGGCGTCAAGCACGAAGGGCTCCGCCAGCAAGCCGTCGATGTAGGCGCAGGGCGTCAAGTATTCGACGTAGCGGGCCACGGGAATCGCCGCCGAGAACTGCAGATCGGCGGCCAACCCCACGGCCGTGTTCCAGCCATGCGGGACCACCTGCACATTGTGATCGGCCGCCAGCCAGGCGATGCGGCGCGACTCGCTGAGTCCGCCGTTCTTGGTGCAGTCCGGCTGCAGAATGTCGACCGCCCGCTGTTCGATCCACGGCAGGAAGGCCTGCCGGCGCGTCAGCACTTCCCCCCCGGCGATGGGCACCGGCGACGAGCGCGTGAGTTCGATGTACCCCGCCAAATCGTCCGGCGGCAGCGGTTCTTCAAACCAGACGATGCCGTAATCGGCGAGCATCTTCGCCGTGCGACGCGCCCAGTTGACTCCATGCGGCCAGAACTGTTCGCTCCCGCCGGCGTCGACCATCAGTTCGACATCGTCTCCCACCGCCCGCCGGGCTGTGCGGACGAGAAGTTCATCGAACTTGTGATCACGGCGACCAAACGGACGCCAACCCAGCTTGATGGCCTTAAAGCCCCGTTCGACGACGCTGATGAGCTGCTTGCGCAGCGGTTCCGGCTCATCGAACAGCATCGACCCGTACGGCTTGATGCGGTTGCGGTAGTTGCCGCCCAGGAGACGTGAAACCGGCTGCTGACAGATCTTGCCCATCAGGTCCCACAGGGCGAGGTCGAGTCCGCTGATGGCATGCTCCACCGCGCCGCCCCGTCCCTGCCAGAAGCTCGACTGCCGCAGCGTTTCGGTCGTCCGCTCCGGTTCCACCGAGGAGGCGCCTCGCAGCAGCGGCCAGAGGAGTTCGATGCTGCCGGTCACCAGCTTGCCGGACGTGAAGCAACTGCCGTAGCCGCAGTGACCGGAATCGCTGCGGACGATGAGCAGAGTATGCAGATTCTCCTGCGGCTCGTGTCCCTGGGGCCAACCCCCGTCCACCGTTCCACCCGTCAGCGGATAGATTTCCACAGCCGTCAATGCCATTCCCGCGGCCCCTGTATCTGGATCAAGAGGGAACGGGATCCGTTGGATTGCGAGAGCGCCGTTTCCCGTTCCGTGAAGGTATCCCGCCGTGAAGAATGCCACCAGTCAGCCGCGAAGACGTTTCGAACGAATCCGCAGTGAGTCGAATGCCGCAATGATCATCAACCGCAGAGGGGCATGATAGCCGCAAAGAACGCAAAGAGTCGCGAAGGTTTGATGCAGGCGTCGAGACCGCAGGCGCACCTCGCAAGGGCTGTTCATGCGTTGGGAATTCTGTCGGCGACGTTGTCCGTCCCTGAATCGTCGTTGAGCCAAACTGTTCGATTCGACGTCCTGCTTGGCGCCCCTTGGCGTTCTTTGCGGCAATCTCTTCGCCCGGAATTTCAGAACCATCCCAGAAGAGCAGGGCGGGAGCCGTGCCATCCCTGTCTCAGACTTTGTCATCGACACGCCGAATCACCGGCGTCCGGGACGTTCTTTCTGGCGCGGACGCAGAACGAGAATTGCGATGGCGAAGAAGGCCGCCGCGGGGATGAGCAGTTTGAACGGGAGTCGTGTGCGGACGATCACCACGAGGGCCAGGAGGGTCCCGAGGACGTTCCAGATGGAGACCCGCGCCCAGGCCGCTTCGCGGTCGCGGGTCGGCAGCGCCAGCCACAAGGCGCCCATCACCGCCCCGACACGAATGAAGGCGCCCGGCCACATGTTTGCCGTGTCGTCGCCGGTGAACAGCCACAGCAGGGCGCCCAACCCCACGCAAACGAGGGCCAGCACTCCCACCAGGGCACGATTGACAGGGACGTCGGTCGAGGTCATGGCGGCAGTATCTCTGATCACGCCCCTCGGGGGCAATCCGCGGACGCCGGAAACACGGTGGCCCCGAAGTCCCTCGGAGTTTCGAGGTTCGGGCCGAAGTCGGCCCCAAATCCCGTGCCATTCGCTTCCGATTGAAACGGTGTTTGCGGTTTTTTCAATTCCGGTTACACTCTCAACAACGCGGGGGCGCTTGAGCAGACTGAGGGGGCGGGTGACGCTCTCACGGCGCTGTCCGCGAACCGGTGTGCGGCGACCGCGCTGTGCACAGGACGGAAAGGACTCCGTCGTGTCAAGCCCCTTCGTCAAGCTGCTGCATGCCTCCGGCGTGCAACTCGACGTCCCGTTACGGGGCGTCGGCAAGATTCCGCGCGACGCCTTGGACGTCGTCGCGTCGGCGACTCTGACCGCCTGGGAACGGCTGGTCGATGCCGCCATCACCCATGGCGTGGATGGGCTGCTCCTCACTGGCGACACCTTCGACGCCGCGGCCGATAGTCTGGCGGCGGATGTCGCGCTGCGCCAAGGTCTGGAGCGATTGCTGGAACATGAGATTCCCGTCTTCGTTGTCCCCGGTCGGCTCGATCCCCTCGCCGCCTGGCAGCAGATTCCCGCCTTGCCCGAGAATGTGACGCTATTCGATTCCCCCTGGGATGCCGCGGTCGACTTGACCGACAACGGTCGTTTGATCGCCCGGTTAATGCCGATTTCGGCCGACACCGACGTCTCGCCCCCAGAGTTGCATCGGCTGCAGGCTCACGCCAAGTCGGCCCGCGACGCCGGAGCCCTCTCGGTGGGACTGATGTGGAACGCCGAAGAGGCGGAACGTCCTGCCGCAGCAAAGCCGGCGGGGGAGCGTCGTTTTGCCTCGTTAAACGTCTTGTGCTGCGGCGTGGATGTCGCGGACGACGAACTGCCGGTGACGGAGGGAGTGGTCCATCGTCAGCCTGCCCCCCAGGGCATGGGAGTGGACGACGTTGGCCCGCGCGGAGCGACGCTGCTGCAGTTCGATCCGCAGCGTCAGCTGACGAAGCGGTTCGTGGCGCTTGGCCCCGTCCGTCGCGAACGGTTGTCGATTCGGCTGGAACAGGCCCGGCATCGTGATGAACTCTGCGAGCAGATGCTGGCCCAGTTGGAGGAGCTGCCGGCGACCCCGGGCGAACAGTTGCGGCTGATCCGCTGGAGCTTCGTCGGGTCCGCCGACGCCCGGCGCCGATTGAGTTTCGACGAGGCCGCCGCCCACGAAGTGCTGGAGACGTTGAACGGTCTGACCGATCAGCCGGGCGGGCTGCGCTACCTGCACGAGCCGGTGCCGTTGTGGCAGGATCAGACCGTGAATGCAGAACTCGGAGAGTTGTGGCGCGACTATCTCGAGTATTTCGACGAGCGTCCGCCGGTGACTCAGGAAGAACTGCGGGCCCTCGCCGAAGAACTGCGTCCACAGCAGGCCACGCCGTCCGCCCCCTGGGAGCGCTGGCTGGCCCTCCTCGACCCGCAAGCCGTGAAACAACGTGCCCGCAAATACGCCCGCAAGTGGTTCGCCGGAGCCTAGGA
>JANRLN010000303.1:0-6229 GCA_033762515.1 Planctomycetaceae bacterium | reverse complement strand
CGACCTCCCAGAACGGAGAAGCCGACTCTGGTTGGAGAACGACGACGTCCCCGGCGGGCCACTTTTCCGGTATGGTCTTGTGAAACACGGTGACCACCCCCGGTTTCGCGGCGGACGGCGGCGTGGGAGTGACCTCCAGATCCACCAGCGGATTGACCGTGAAGACTCCCTGCAGAAAACGGTTCCCCGATGTCACGAGGACCACCGGCTGTCGTCGGCGGCTGGGGAGAATCGCTCGCGCCACGTTGTCCAGTGGGAGGGGATCTTCATGGCGAATCCGAGCCGTCAAGAGGCCCCCCACGGCGGAGGTTTGTTCGATGTGTCTGATCCAGCGTTCGCCCGCAGCCAGCTTCAGCGGCCAGACATCGACGAGGTTCTCAGCGAGTTCAAGTTCCAGCCGCGACTCCACCGGGTCGGGAGACAGGTTTCGCACCTCGACCAAGACTTGATAGCCCAACGGATCTAGCAAACTGCGGCGCACCTGAAAGCGAGTGATGGCCACGTTCCTGGTCGCCGCGCCGAGGGGAATCCAAGTGGTCTGCGCGTCGGTGAGCGCCGGACGTCCGGGGATGGCTTCAAACCCTCCGTCCGAGAGCACCACAAGTTCGCCGTTCGGGTGGCTCGCGAGCAGTCGGCGTCCCAGTTCCAGCGACTCAACGACGCGCGTCGGTCCGTCGGTGGGGACGATGCCATCGATGGCGGCCCGCAAGTTCCGCTGATGGCTTGTCAGACCGCAGACCACGCGGGGTTGAGTTCCCGCGGTGATGACTGCCATTTCGTCGCGAAATCTCAGGCGATTGATGACGACGTGCGACATCTCTTTGGCGCGACCCAGCCGCGTGGGTCGCACATCGGTCGCCTGCATGCTGGCGGAGTTATCGACCACCAGCACGACTCGGCGCTGTTGACGCACCTCCCACAAGAAATAGGGATCGGACAGCGCCAGCACCAGCAGCGCCAGTAGCAGCAACTGCATCAACAGCGAGATCCAGTGCCGCAACTGTTGCCAGCGGGAGCGGGCCTGCTGCTCCTCGATCACCTGTTCCCAGAACATCACCGTTGAAACGGGAACGCGGCGCAGCCGCACCTTTAAGAGATAGAACACGATGATCGGCAGCGCGAGCAGCGCCCAATACCACGCGGCGGCGAACGAGAAATTCATCGGATCACCCCGCGGCTCCCGTCCGGCGCATCATCCCCAGTATCAGTTCGTCAAAAGCGACGTCGGCGGTGGCGGTCGCGCAGGGGATTCCGTATGCGGCGCAGTAGTCGCGCACCGACTGCAAGAAGCTCTGAAAGACGCGTCGATACCTCTTCACATGCGCTTCCGTGATGGTGAGCTTCCGCGGTTCGTGGGACTCGACGTCAACCAACTCCACATCGCCTAAAAACTTCGGCTCCGCCTCGTCCTGATCGTAGATCTGAATCACGTAGGGTTCGAAACGGAAATGCCGCAGTCGATCGAGAGCCTCGCCGAACCCGGACGGATCAAACAGATCGCTGATGACGATCGCCAGTCCGCGACGGCTCGTCCGATGGACAAAACTGCCCACCAGCTCCGATAGATTTGTGGCGTTCCCTTCCGCAGGGAGCGATTCCAGAAACTCCAGCAGGTTCAGAATGCGCGCCTTGCCGCGCGTCAGCGGGAAATCGGTAAGCACACCGTCCGCGAAGGCCAGCACGCTGATGCGGTCGAGGTCGGCCAGCGCGATGTATCCGAGAGCCGCCGTCACCTGCCGCGCCAAATCAAACTTGGGCGGCGAACCCATCTGCATGCTTCGCGAGCAGTCAAGCAACAGATAAACGTGAAGATCCTGCTCTTCCTGAAAGCGTTTGAGCAGCAGTTCGCCGTGCCGTGCGTAGAGATTCCAGTCAAGGTATCGGAAGTCATCACCCGCGGAGTATTCACGGTGGTCGGCGAATTCGATGCCGCCTCCGAGCTGCTTCGTCCGCTTCTGCGCCAACAATTGCCCCCGAAACACCCTGCGAGAGACCAAGGCGAGGTATTCCAGCTTCGTCAGGAAGTCGGCGTCAAACAGCACGGACGGGCCTCAATCTGAGTCTTCGGTCATCGGCGACATGAGCGCGCTCGCCAATTCTCGCCCTGCCGGCGCGGGCTCATGCCCGCCCTACGCCGCGGCTGCGAGCACGCTGCCGAGAATGTCGTGAATGATCCGTTCGGGCGGGATGTGTTCGGCCTGCCCGGCAAAGTTCAAAATCAAGCGATGTCCCAAGGTTGGGACCGCCGCGGCCCGCAGATCCTCCCTGGCGACGTGCACCCGTTCGTCGAGGATCGCCAGCACCTTGGCATAGAGAATCATCGCCTGTGCGCCGCGCGGGCTGGCGCCGAAGCGAACAAAGCGCTTGACCGCGGCGGGAGCGACGGCGTTTTCCGGGTGCGTCGCCATCACCATCTGGATCGCTGCATCGCGAATTTCATCGGCCACGGGAATCTGCCGCGCCAGCCTTCGCATTTCGAGGACACGTTCGCCGTGGGCGATGCCGGCTGCTTTCCGGTCTTCGGTGGAAGTGGTGCGATCCAGAATTGTCGCCAGGTCCTGGGCCGAGGGATATTTGACATCGAGCTTGACGAAGAATCGGTCGAGTTGCGCTTCCGGGAGCGGATAGGTCCCTTCCATCTCCAGCGGATTCTGCGTCGCCAGGACGAGAAATGGTTCCGGCAACGGGTAGGTCTCTCCGCCCACCGTCACACAATGTTCCTGCATGGCTTCCAGCAAGGCCGACTGCGTCTTGGGAGTCGCTCGGTTGATTTCATCAGCCAGAATGATGTTGCCGAACAGGGGACCGCGCTGAAACTGAAACCGTCGCGAACCGTCGTCGCCTTCCAGCATCACGTTGGTGCCGATCAGGTCCGCGGGCATCAAATCGGGGGTAAATTGAACTCGGGAGAATTGCACACGCAAACAGTCTGCCAGCGTTCTGACCAGTAGTGTTTTACCAAGGCCAGGGACTCCTTCCAGCAGTACGTGCCCCCCGGCCACGAGTGCGATCAGCGTCCCGTCGATAATTTCGCGCTGACCGACGATGACTTGGCCGACTTCAGTGCGCAGGGCGCCGAAATCCCGACGAAAGTCATCGAGCTGCTGCCGGAGTTCTGCCAGATCGCTCATATCGATCCTTCCTGTCCGACGCAGTCGCCGGAGCGCCGCTCTCTCGACCGAGACTGCGAATGGATTCGGCAGTTCCCGAAATTCTTGAAAATGACACGTGCAAATCTACCGACGCTGCGATAAGAAGGAAACAAGAAAGTTCAGACATTCTGTCTGCCGTGAAAATTTTTTCCATGCTTCGCCCGCGAAACAGTCCTGTCTGCATGGAGGAGTTGCCATGAGGGATCTTCGACTCGCGATCATCTTACTGTGGCTTCTCAGCGAACCATTGAGCCCCGCAGGATTCGCCCAAACTGGGAAATCCGAAGCAGCCGATCGCGAAGCCCTGGCCGCAGCACGCTACCTGTCGCTGCTCGAGCGGCAGCCCCGTCTGGGGACTGCGTTAGATAAGGTTTATGGCTATCACATTGAACGGGGGACGCTGGATGACTTCGTCTCGACCCTGACTGAACAGACTCAGGACCCATCCAAGAGTGGCGCCGCCTGGGCGGTGGTGGGATTGATCGAGTTGCAACGCGGACGCGATGCCGATGCCGTGGCAGCCTTCCGGCAGGCGGAAACGCTGCGACGGGATGATCCCTTGATGTCCTATTACCTCGGAAAGGCGCTGTTGCTGGTGGGCCGCCCCGATGAGGCCGCCGAAGCCTATGCTCGGGCGCTCGACCGAAAGCCGGCCAAGGTCGATTTCCTGGAAATTGCCCAAGCACTCGGCCGAATGCATCAGCGGGCTCAACGATCTGATGCGGCCCTGCGAGTCTGGGACCGGCTCGAACAGAACTTTCCCGGGGACGAGCGCGTCCGCGAACAAATCGCGACGATCCTGGCCGAAGAGGGGGACCTGGTCGGGGGCCTGACTCGGTTTGAAGCTCTGGCGAAGTCGGCTGCCGATCCGTACCGACGCGTACAACATCAACTGAAGGTGGCCGAGCTGAAGCTCAAGCTGGGACGCAACCCGGAGGCGATCAAAGACCTCGAGGCGCTCCTGGGCCAACTCAAACCCGACAGTTGGCTCTACCGCGACGTGCGGACGAAGATCGACGAAACGTTCCTGCGGACCGATGACTTCGACGGCCTGAGCCGGTACTACGAAACCTGGCTTGCCAAGAACCCGGATGACCTTGATGCCATCACCCGTTACGGGAAGACCTTGGGACATCAGCAACGATTTCCAGAGGCCGAGCAGTTGTATCGTCGGGCCATCAAGGCGGCGCCGTCGAACAAGGCCCTGCGGCGCTCCCTGCTGGAGTTGCTGGCGAAGGCCGAGCGAGTCCCCGACGCTTTGAAGGAGTACGCGGAGGTCGACCGGTTGGAGCCGAACAACCCCGACCTCCTGCGGGCCTGGGGAAGCATGATTCTCGAAGATCAATCGCAACCCGAAGCGACGCGGCGCAAGTCCGCCGTCGAGGTCTGGAAACGACTTCTGGCGGCCCGTCCGAACGATCCGGTGAGTGTTAGCCAGGTGGCCGATTTGCTGCGTCAGGCGAAGTTCGCGGACGAGGCCCTCGAGCTCTATCGCCAAGCCGTCACTCTGGCTCCAAATGCTCCGCAGTATCGAGAGTATCTGGGCGAGTATCTGCACCGACTTGAACGCCGCGACGAAGCCGTGGAGGTCTGGAAGGGGATTGCCGCGGGCGAACAGCGAACGACCCGCAACCTCGTCCGGCTGGCGGAGGTCTATCGGGGATTCGGCTATCGCGAGCAGTCGGTCGCAGCCATGGGCGAGGCCTGTTCGCTGGACCCGGAATTCGCCGACATTCTGCGGTACGCCGACCTCTTGCACGACGCTGGCAACTACGAGAAAGCTCTGGAGCAACTCGATCGAGCCCGCACGCTGGCGGAGAACGATGAAGAGCGAGACCAGATTCTGTCGCAGCGGATCAAGACGTATGTCGACTCCAGCCGACTGGCCGGAGAAATCACGGCGCTCGAGCAGGTGACCAGCGCCGGAGGCTCCGCCGAGGACTGGCGCACATTGGCGCAATACTACGACGCAGGTCGTCGCCCGGTTGATGCGGCAGCCGCCATCGCGAAGGCGTTGGAGCGCGATCCCGAGTCTCCCTCCACGTGGCTTGTCGCCGCCGGGATTTACGAGACCACCGGTCAATTGGCGCAGGCGGTCGCTGCCAATGAGAAATTGGCGAAACTGGATCGTCGCGCCCGTTCGGACTATCTGGAGCGGATCGCCAATCTCAACGTGCGGCTCGGTCGCACCGACGCGGCCCTTCAGGCTGGACAAGAGGTGATCGCCGCAGCCCCCGGCAAGCCCGAAGCGTATCAGTTCTACGCGCAATTGTGCTTCAGCCTCGGGAAGCGCAACGAAGGATTGGACGCCCTGAGGCGAGCCGTCCGAGTCAACCCGACAGACGCTCAATCGCTGCTGGTATTGGCTGCGGCGCTGGCCGAGCAGTTTCGCACGGAAGAGGCGATTGAGCTGTATTGGCGCGCCTTTGACGGCGCAGAAGATCTTGACGGTCGGAACGCCGTCATCACCAGCCTCTCTGACCTCTATCTGCGGACGAATCAATTCGACCGTCTGATCGTCAAATTGGAGCGGATCGGCCAGGAAAAGAAGCAGGAACGCGAGTCGGTCTTCTGGCTGGCGACCGCGCATCAGGCTGCGGGAGACGTTGGGGCTGCGCGGTTGGTGCTGGAAGGACTGCTATCGGAGGACTCGAAAGACACGCAGCTGCTGCAACAACTGGTGCGTCTGGCTGAATTGGAGTACGACCACGAGGCGGCACTGGCGTATCAGAAGCGGATTCAGGAACTCTCTCCCTCCCGGGAATCGCAGCAACAACTGGCTTCGCTGCTGTTGCGGGTCGGCAATGCGGAGGCGGCCGAGGAGATCCTGCTCGATCTCGCGGCCGCCGATCAACAGCCTCACAAGACTTACGATGCCATTGACGAGATGTTCCGACATGGTCGTTTCGAAACGGGCTTGAAGCTCTGCGACAAGCTGCTGCGCGATCGTCCCGACGATTGGGAAGCGCTCTACCGATCGGGAGTGGCGCTGTGGAAGACCAATCAGCAGGAAGCGGCCATTGAACGGTTCGATCGACTGCGTTCGTTGAAGATTCCCGAAGACCAGTTGAGCGCGA
>JANRLN010000302.1:0-2665 GCA_033762515.1 Planctomycetaceae bacterium | reverse complement strand
GGGGAGAGCCAGTTGGATAGAAAACGTTCACATGCTGCTGGAATTGATAATCTCCCAAACCCGACAACAACACTCCGATGACGCCGCCGAAGAAGCACCAAAGGAACAAGTCGACGATGCGGGGAGGCTGGTCGTCCATCGGCTGGGAGTTGAAGGGGAGTTTGGTCGTCGCCGGGGATGCACGACCTCAACGATTGCGTATCTACGCTTGGAGTATCCAAACGGCACCGCAAATCCCAAGGAGACATTGACCGGCGGTGATCGGCGACCGAATGGTTGCGGTCCCGAAAGCGCCGGCTACTGCAACTCCGATGAATAAAACTACGGCAAATTCGTATGCAGCCACTCCGCGAAATGCGGTCCACAGTAATGCTCCTGCCACAACGGCATTGTAGATCCCAGCGTTGTGGACGATGGTCGCCACCAGCAATTGCTGCTCGGCTGTGAATTTCGGTTTCTCGCTGGACGAAGCTCCGATGCTCGCAGGCTGTAAAGCGTCGACATCCGGCAGAGACGTGGAAAGCTTCGAAAGCAGCGTCGGGTTAGTCCATGGAAGCATTTCCGCGAGCGCAAAAATGAAGTGAACGAAAGCCACAAAACCGATGTAGCACTGCACAAGCATAAACGCATTCCCGATTGATCGAGTTTTACGCAGCACCCGACTCGACCAGTCCGCACCGTTGGACTGAGCCCAGGCGATGAACGACCCCGTTAGACTACGGCGCCGCAGGAAGTTTCCGAAGGCACCGCTGCGAAAATTCAGTGAACTCACCGCGAACACAGGCCACAGCCAAGAGGAGCACCTCGGCGGCAGATCGAGCCCCGAGTCGAAGAATTCGAGAGACCAGAATTTTTCCGGGGAGATTCGATCCGGTCTCAACTCTTCCACACCTGCGGCAACTCCGCCGGCGGCGGGGCATGTTCGGGGATGTGGGCGATCAGGCGGCGGATCAGGTCGTCCGCGGTCACGCCGTCCGCTTCGGCATTGAAGTTCAGCACCAGCCGGTGCCGTAGCGTCGGAAAGGCGACGGCGCGGATATCGTCCGGGCTGACGTAGGGGCGTCCGTGCAGCAGGGCGCGTGCCTTGGCTCCCAGGATCAGGTACTGACTGGCTCGGGGTCCCGCGCCCCAACTGACATACTTTCGCATGAACTCGGGGCCGTTCGTGGCATTCTTTCGCGTCAGCCGGGCGAATTGCAGCGCGTATCGGACCACGCTGTCGGCGACAGGCACACGGCGCACAAGATTCTGCAACTGCTGCCACTCTTCACGGGAGAGAACTCGCTCGATCGTTGCGGGTGTCCCAATGGTCGTCTGGCGAACAATTTCGAACTCCTCATCTTCAGTGGGGTAGTCGACGCGGATCTCGAACATGAAGCGGTCGAGTTGCGCCTCCGGAAGAGGGTAGGTCCCTTCTTGTTCAATCGGGTTTTGCGTAGCGAGGACGAAGAACGGGTCGGGGAGTTTGTGCCGTTCGCCGCCGATCGTCACCTGCCGTTCCTGCATCGCTTCCAGCAGTGCAGCCTGCGTTTTGGGCGGGGTGCGGTTGATTTCGTCAGCCAGGACGACGTTGGCGAAGATCGGACCGGGCATGAAGCGGAAGACGCGAGTCCCGGTCGACTTGTCTTCTTGAATGACTTCGGTCCCGGTGATGTCGGCGGGCATCAGGTCGGGGGTGAACTGCACGCGGTTGAAGCCGAGGTCGAGGGTGTCGGCAAGC
The DNA here is from genome assembly GCA_033762515.1 of Planctomycetaceae bacterium. Classification (GTDB taxonomy): domain Bacteria; phylum Planctomycetota; class Planctomycetia; order Planctomycetales; family Planctomycetaceae; genus DSVQ01. Next base: position 945 of record JANRLN010000302.1, on the reverse strand, counting down.
GAGCGGACCATCAACGTCTTCGCCAGCCCCGGGACGCCGACGAGGAGTGCATGTCCCCCGGCCAGCATCGCCGTCACGAGTTCTTCAACAACCGCACGCTGTCCGACGATGACGCGGCCGAGTTGTTCGGTCAGCCGGGCATAGGCTTCCGAAAGGTGTTCGATGGCCGCGGCGTCGGAAAGGGAGGCGTTCGCGAGGGGAGCTTCGGGCATGGGGGTATCGAGTTTCGAGAATGGGGTTTTGCAGAGAAGTCTGGGACTAGGGAGCGGGCGCCGCTGGGGGAGCGTCTTCCGCCGCCGCCTGAATCACCACGAGTTCATGATTGGCGACGTCGTACTGGTATTTCGCGCCCCCAGGAAGCACCGGCAATTTGATGCCGTTGGGCTTGATGATCTTTTCCATGAACTCTTCGTGGGATTCCGGATACTTGCCTTCGGTGGCATTGTAGATGTTGAGAGTGTGCTGAATCTGCAACTTGGCAGTCTGCTCCAACATGGGTCCGCGCGCCTCGATCGGGCCGGTGATGGGGTTGGTGATGTGAACTTTTGAGTCGCTGACCTTGGCTTTGGCGGTCGGGTCGAATTCGCCAATGTCTTGGGTGAACTTCCCAATGTTGCTGTTGGGATCCTTCTGCACCTGCTTCTCTAACGAATCCATGCAACCCGCGGCGAGCAGCACGGCGCACAGGACGAACAGCGAACGGGCCATGAGAGAATTCCTTGGGGAGACGATCGGTCAAGAATCGTACCCGGTAAGTCTACAACGTCGAGCCACGGGGGGACAAACAGCGAGGTCGGTTCCGCGTCTGAGAGTCTATCCGAAAAGTGATATTGCGGTAAGTTCAGTGATTGAGCGACATTGGGTGTTCCTCGAACCTGGAAGGAACGACGCATGGACGCGACGACTCGGAAGGCTTACCCCAGCGATCTGTCGGATGAGCAATGG
>JANRLN010000301.1:0-1907 GCA_033762515.1 Planctomycetaceae bacterium | reverse complement strand
CAGATGCTGGAACGGGCACTGGTTTCCCCAGGGATTTCCACCGCCGAATGGGACATGCGGATTCCGGCGCGGGATCTGAATCCCTGCGAGGTGCGGCGGCGGATGCTGCATATGCTGCCGGGGTTCTTTCCGTGCCTGCTGTGGTTGATTCCGCATCCCGATCCCTGGGGTCCATATCTGGTCGGCGCGGTCTTGGCGACTTTCGCCGTGGTCTGCAGCAGTTCGTTGCTGCAGTTCGCCGCCTTCGCCCGCGAAGGGGAAGCGAACGGTCGCGGATCGATCCTGGGGTATGCGATTCCGATTCTTGCCGCCGTTTTTCTGTTTCGCGGACGTGAAGAACTGGTGCTGATGACGCTGGTGATCCTGGCGTTCGGCGACGGATCGGCGACACTCGGGGGAATGAAACTGGGCGGTCGACGCCTGCCGTGGAACCGCAAAAAGACCCTGACCGGAATTGTTTGCTTCGTCGGCATCGGCGGTCCCCTCGCCAGTCTCGCGTTCTGGGGAGAATGTCGACCGGGCATCAGCCTGCCGCTGGCGTTCGTGTGCGGTATGGGGGCCACCTTGACCGCAGCGATTGCAGAGTCTATTCCAACGAAGGGGAACGACAATCTGCGAGTCGGGGTCACCGCGCTGCTGATGGGTGCTCTCCTGGAGCGATTGGTGGTAGGCTGAAGTGCGGCGCGTGGAACATCCGACAGCGACTCTGGGCGCTGGTGGTCACTGTCGCGCGTGCTCGATGATCGCCCCACGAGTCTGAACCGTGACGCTCCTGGAAGTCCGTCATCTCCGCAAAAGCTACGGCGAGCACCTCGCCGTCGTGGACGTCAGCTTTGAGCTGACGGCGGGAGAAATTCTCGGACTGCTGGGACCCAACGGCGCCGGCAAATCAACGTCGATGATGATGATCGCCGGGCTCCTCACCCCTGATTCGGGCGAGGTGCTCATCGACGGCGAACGCTTCAACGCCCGCGATCCCTCCCATCGCCGGGAACTCGGCGTGGTCCCGCAAGATCTCGCCATCTATCCCGAATTAAACGCCTGGGAGAATCTGCGGTTCTTCGGCAAACTTTACGGGTTGCGTGGTTCGCGATTGGAAGAGCGCTGCCAGTATCTGCTCGACCGCGTGGGATTGCTCGACGCAGCCAAGCGGGCTTCGCGGGAGTACTCCGGCGGCATGAAGCGGCGGTTGAACTTCGCTGTGGGGATGATTCATGCCCCACGCATTTTGATCCTCGATGAGCCCACCGTCGGCGTCGACCCGCAATCGCGCTCGCATCTGATGGACTGCGTGCGCGACGTGGCCGCGGATGGCGTGGGAGTCATTTACGCCAGTCATTATATGGAAGAGGTTCAGTCCCTCTGCCGGCGGGCGGCCATCATCGATCATGGCAAGATGCTCGCCTACGACGGCATTGAAACCTTGCTTGCCGGAATGTCCGCCGACCTGCAGGTGCACGTTTCCGGCGGCACGCTGAATGGACAACTCGGCGACCTGGCACGGATTGAAGCCGGGTCGGAGGGGCTGTCGACCGTGGTGATTCCCGGCGATCGTCCGGACCGGAGCGCCGTGCTCCGCGAAGTCCTGGCGCGATTGGAAAAATCAGGGGTGCACGTGGAACGCATTGAAACGCAGCAATCGAACCTGGAGCGGCTGTTTCTGCAGTTGACCGGAAATCGCCTGCGCGACTGACCTTCCGACAAGCGAACGGGACATCACAACGTGTTGGGCGCCTGGGACATCACCGTCAAAGACTTGAGGCTGCTGGTCCTCGACAAGCGGGCGCTGGTGCTGTTGCTGCTGTTGCCGCTGGTCTTCATTGCGATTCTGGGAATGTCGACAGGCCAGTTTCTGACGACGAACGAGAAGCCCGACCGTTATCGCGTGGCGGTGGTCGATCAGAATC
>JANRLN010000300.1:0-18038 GCA_033762515.1 Planctomycetaceae bacterium | reverse complement strand
GCGGATTCGTCATTTCTGCACATTCGCGATCATCCCGGCAAATGGGAAATTGACCATCGCCCACCTGGCCGCCTACAGTGGAAGTGTATCATTCCGGCAGGCGGGCTACACGTCGCGGGTTCTCCTCCCCCAATGTCCGGCCGGAATGTCCGCAGTCTCCAGAGTCTCGGGGGCGCACGATGTCAGACGAACCGGATGGACCTGTCCCTGACCCGCGGGATCCCAACCGACTGGGCGTTGATGAGCCTGCATTCAGGTCCGTCACCAACGTCCCGCTCGTGTTGAGTGACGCTGATTTCTTTCCCGGGCCAGAGCCTCAACACGTTTCGACGCATCTCACGGCGTCGGTGGAAGATGATCACGCAGCACGGCAGCGCGTCTTGAATCTACCGGGTCCTGGATTGCCCGAGGCGCTGGGTTGGACCTTCGGTCTGCTCACGGCTCATGTGGGCGCGGCGGTCGCCATGCTGCTGGTGATTGCAGGTCTCATGTTTCTGTCTGGCGAATGGCACGAGGGGGCGTTCGATCTGCAAGCCCGGCCCGATCTCAATCTGCTCCTCGTCGGCGGAGGCCAGATGCTGGTACTGCTGATCTCAGTGATCGCAGCGGCGTGCCGCTGCGCCGACCGCCTGAGCACCAAGCTCAATTTCTCCGTTCCCCATCCGCTGCACTCGCTCATCATCGTTGGACTGATGTTGCCATTGTCGAGCGTCAGCGGGGGAGTTTACTGGGTTGCGCATCGGCTGTGGCTGCGCATCGTTGATGCCTGCCCGCCGCTGCGCATCGTTGATTCGATGAATACTGTGGAAGCCATGGGAGAGCTGACCATGCTGGGTTCGCTCCCCATCATGTTGGTCATTTTCGCCGTCGGTCCCGCATTGGGCGAAGAACTGATCTTTCGCGGCGTGATCGGCCGCGGGCTGGTGGCCCGCTGGGGATTAACCACGGGAGTGGTGATCACATCGCTATTGTTTGCCGTGATGCATCTGCATCCCGCTCATGTCCTCGGCGTGATTCCCCTCGGGATTGCGATGCATCTGATCTATCTCTCGACGCGCAGTTTCTGGGCGCCGGTGATGTTGCATTTCTTGAATAACTCCTGGGCCACCGTGGCCAGCCGCATGAGTCAGGCCAGTCAACTCGATCCGGCACTCGTTGATGGAGCGCCGAGCGTTGGCCTGCTGATTGCCTCATGTGTGGCCGTGATCGTGCTCGGGACGCTTCTCTACCACACGCGGACGCGTTACGTGCTGATGGACGGCGCCGAATGGACGCCCGGCTATCTGACGGTCGAAGCCCCTCCGGAGGGAGTCGAGTCCCGCATTGACCACGGCTTGTGGTCTCATCGCACCCTAGTCGCCGCAGCCACCGCCTGGGCCAGTTTCGCAGTGGCTTTCGCCGCGGAAATCGTCGCCTTTGCGCGGTGATCCAGTAATCGCTAGCGACGTCGCACCCTGGTATTTGCGCGCCGGCCACTCGGAACATGATCTCTGAGGGAAACTGCCATTTCCCAAATTTCTCGCCTCGCCTAAATTCCCCGCCGCGCGGGAGATGACCCCCCGCCGTGGGCGAAAGGGAACTGGGCGTGAAGCTTCGCAGTCGTTGGTTGACCAAACTGGCCGCCTGGTTGCTGGTCGGCGGTTTTCGTGTCCTGTTCGCGACTTGCCGCAAGGTGCATCTGGCGCCGGAGGTCCGGCTCACGCTGAATTCCCGTGAGGCGGAAACCCATCCCGAGTCATTCATTCTGTCGATCTGGCATGATGCCCTGATCATTCCGACATTTGCGGCAAGGCCCGCGTCGCGTCGCCGGGCCTGCTGCCTGGTCAGCCGTCACCAGGACGGCTCGTATCTCGCCGAGGCGATGGCGATCCTGGGGTACACCACGGTTCGTGGTTCTTCGCACCGCGGCGGGGCTGCTGCACTGAAGCAACTCCTCGACGAAACCGCCGGAAAACACATCGTCATAACTCCGGACGGGCCGCGCGGACCGCGCCGCGAGCTCAAACCCGGCGTGGTCTATCTTGCCGCTCAGACGGGACGCCGCATCTGCGCCGGGGCTTACACCTGCCGTCGCGGCTGGCGACTTCAGGGAAGCTGGACCGACATGCTCATTCCGCTTCCCTTCACGACCATCTATCTGTTGACGAGCACTCCAATCAGCATTCGTGCCGAACTCTCCCGCGAGCAGTTGCACGAACAGATGGCGATCGTGCAGGCCGAGATGGACCGCCTCGACGCGGACGCCGAACGTGTCCGCCGCGGTGAAGCAATCGCACAACAGTCGCAATCGGTGCGTCGCGCTGCGTGACTCGGCGATCCTTGCCGGTGACTGCCACCCCGCTATACTTCCGGGAACTGCGGGGCGACCCGTAGCGGCTGCGACTGTTCGCGCGGCGCGAGGCGCTGTGGCCCTTTTCCGCGCTCTCTTGTTGACTCTTGAGTTGAGGATCTCGTTCCATGTCCGCATGCGTCGGCAAATTGGCTCCCGATTTCTCCATCCAGGCGTACGACCGCACGAAGGACGACACGGACGGCCAGTTCGTCCAGGCAAATCTCTCGGACTACAGCGGGAAGTGGGTCTGCCTCTACTTCTATCCCCTCGATTTCACCTTCGTCTGCCCGACGGAAATCGTGACCTTCAATGATGCGCTGCCGCAATTCACAAGCCGGAACTGTGCGCTCCTCACCGCCAGCACCGACAGCGTCTTTTCCCATAAGGGCTGGTGCGACAGCCATCCGGCGCTCAAGGAAATGAAGCACCTGATGCTCGCCGACACCGCCCATACGCTGTCGAAGGCCTACGGCGTGCTGAAGGAAGACCAGGGGATCGCCTACCGCGGCACATTCCTCATCGATCCGCACGGCATCGTCCGCTGGGCCGCAATCAATGACCTGCCCGTCGGTCGTAATGTCGACGAAGTCTTGCGGATCCTCGACGCTCTGCAAACCGAAAAGCTGGTCCCCTGCAACTGGAAAAAGGGGGATAAGACCCTCAACTAGGCCACACCGTCCACCGCCGGATCGAGACAGCCGAAGGGAATGCCTTTCGGCTGTTCTCGTTGGCACAGGGCATTCCCGCGAACCTGAGCCGGACCATGCGGGCACTTTTGGTTCCTCTTCGCCAAATCCTCATTCCAAGGGCTTTACGGGTTGCTGCGATTCCGTTCGACTAACTCCTTGGCTTCATCGGCAAGAGAACTTGATCTGGCAGCGTCTCCGACGGATCAGCTATTTGGAAAGACAGACTATGTCTTCACGTGCCGGGGAATCATCGGGGATCTTATTTCGCTGGAAATTTCATTTCGCGAAGCTGCTGATCGTGCTCTTGGCGATGTCCCTTCTGGGATCGAGCTCCCGTGCAGGTGACTCGACTCAGGAAATTGGGACATCCAAGAAGCAAGGTGACCAGCCCAACCCTCCCGAGGCAAAGGCCGGGGCGGGTCCCCAGACTTCTGGTGGTCTTGGAGCCGGCGGTTCCGGGAGTTTCGGGAAAGCCAGTCCAACAGGCTTCGGCAAGGCGGCGCCCCCCAGTGCCGACGCAGAACCGGGCGAGAAAGCCTCAGTGAGCGACGACGCGGGAATACCGGCTGCAAGAACGCCTGTTCCGCCCGAAACCGATGTCAAGAAGACGCGCGACGCCATCCACAGTTTGTACGAAAGCGACTTCAAGGCCGCGTCCACGTCCACCGGCAAATTCAAATTGGCTCAAAAACTGGCCCAATTGGCCGGTACATCCACGAAACCCGTCGAGCAGTATGTCTTGCTCACCGAGGCCCGCGACCTGGCGGCTTCCAGCGGCGACGTCTGGGCGACATCGGCCCTGATCGATCGTCTGGCCGAGCAATTCGAAGTGGATCCCCTTACGGAAAAGCTGGCGCAGGTTCGGGTCCTCAGCCGGGCTGTGAAATCCGCCGCCCAGAAGCGCGTTTTTGTGACGCAGGTCCTGAGGATCGCGGATGATGCACGGCGTCGTGAAGACTACAAGAAGGCGGAAATCGCCCTGGAGGCAGGGACCATCCTCGCGCGAAGCCTTAATGATCGCAGTCTGTCGGAGCGGATTTCCGCTGAAACTCGGATGCTCGCCAGCCTTAGCGCCGCGTACGGCGAAGCCCTGGCCGCGCAAGAGACCTTGAGGACGAATTCCGACTCCAGCAAGGCGCATTGGACGCTCGGTTGGTACCACTGCGGTCTGAGACAGGATCCGGAACGAGGCCTGTCGCATCTGGCCCGGGGCGGTCGGGCCGACTTGGCGAAGTTGATCGCCAGCGAGTCGGAAAGCTCCAATCTGCTTCTGGAAGAACTCGCTCGAGGCTGGGAAACGGTGACCGTGGATGATCCCGACCTGCAGCAATTCTGCCTCCAACGGGCGATTCATTGGCACACTCAGCGCCTGCCGGAAGCGTCTCCCGCGGAGCAGGCGAAAATTCTCGCCCACACGACGGAACTGCGAGAGCAACTGCTGAAACCGCGATTCGCGAAGATCCTGGGCAACTCGGCAAATGGCGTCGAGTCCGCAAGTGAAATTGACTGCAGCGCTGCGGTCATCAAGCGTGCCGTCAAGCCCGCGTTTCGACCTCAAGATTCCTGGCTGTTATCACTGCAACTCCGTCCGGGGGACCTCAACCTGGCTGAGCAGCAAGCCTGCCTGTTTTGGGGTTCAACGGTCATGGTTCCCAACCAGGGACCGCAACTCGTGTCGCATTTGAGCCTCGTACAAACGGGGCCAACATTGACCGTACAAACCATGTCGCTCCCCTCGGCTTCGCAGTATGAGCTGCGAGCCCCCCTGCCAACGGCGACTGCGGCCGATTCCTGGGTCGACATCAAGATTCTCTTCGACGGACCACTGGCCCAACTCGAATTCTACGTCGACTACAAACCGGCGGCCCCGGTTCGTTTCGACGAGCCTGTCGGCGAATTCGATCGCAAGTCCCCGATGTCCCTCGGGGGGATTTCGATCAACGATCAGCTTGGCACCACCTATCGCTACCGCTTTGACGGCCAATTGAAGCAACTGTGGTTTGGCAATCTGGAATAGCTCCGTCCCGTGATGTTTGGCCTGTTGCGCGCCGAGAATTCCTCGTGCGGTGACCGTCTCTCATTCGCGGCAGTTGAACAGATTCCTGGTGCGCATGCTCGACGAACGTTGAATCGTCGCTGGTTAGTTTGACGACCGCTCGGCACGCAGAAGTTGCCGAATCGATCCAAAGTTGGAATTGAGAGCGACCTTGAGTTCATGTTCGTCAAGTCTGTGGGCGAATTCTTTCTTCCTGCATGCAGAATTCACTTGCACAATTAAACCGCCAGCCGTCATCCTCTGACGAGAACGCTCGGAGGCTGAATCGGGCCGCTTTTTTTCGGACAGCGTTGGACTCAGTGTGGCAGGATATTGAACACAGGGTTTCGGTCAGAGACCAAGTTTGGGAAAGGGTGATGATGTCGAGATATTGCTGGATTGCTGCAACCTTGTGCGTGCAGATCTGGGCTTCAGGCGCGTCGAGCGCGGAACCCGCGCTCGATCGCGTGATCTTGCCGGACAGCGTGCGTTTCGTGACTGGCTTCAGTGAGGATCGTCAGGCCTGCACGATGATCTTTGACAACCTCTTGATCGGCACCCGGATTGGGAGACCCTCGTTGCCGAGCGTGGAGACCAAGCGCTTCGTGCATGTGTTGGGGTTGAAAAGCGACCAGGAATGTCTGGTTGATATCCAGGTTCGCGGTTTTGTCAGCACCTTCGGTTCCGGCAGTGCATCCTTGCTGATTCATTCCCAGGGCGCGAGCAAGCTCGTTGATCTGGATCAAGCCATCAAGGATGCTAAAGCCCTCACCGTCAATGCACCCAACGAGGCTCAACGGCAGGCGGAGGAGTTGGCGAAATCAGAAGGTTACGATTCCGCGAAGCCGGATCGATCGGATGACTTTTTTGTGTGCATTCAACGCAAAGTTCCCCCCAATGGCAAAGTGCAAACCACGCTGCTGTTGTTGGTGGATCGACTCGATGAGAGCGAGGACTCGGGAGCGCTCTTGACCGTCGACACCGTCGACATTGTGGTCAAACCGGCTGCAAAGTAGATTGCCCTTGTGGGAAACACGGTGGCTGCTTCTGTATCGATTGAGCGGTTTCATGACCTCGGCTGAGTATCGGCTAACTCAGTTGCGGTCGCGACAGCCACCACTGCTGTTTCCGAATTGCTGCGCTTGTCGCATTGGCGAGTCTGGATCGTCGTGCGTTCGTTGCATCACGTTAAGCCGTCGGTCTGATTCTCGAAGGCATGTACTCCCGTCCCCTGTCACTGGGAAGATTTGATTCGTTAAGCCGGTTGACCGGGAGTGTGTCCCACAATGAAGTTGTGAGATGCGACAACGGGGGGTCGGCAGGGCGTAATCGTTTGCCCATGCGGCGGTCGATGCCTGCAAGAGTGGCCGAATCTCTGCCGCCCAGTGGGCTTTGCGATCGCAATCAATTTCAATGAGGCGCGCTCGCATTCCGCGTTTCGTTCAGATGGAGCGTTCAATCTCGATACAAGCACTCTCAACGGAGCGGGATCAGTGTTGGTCTGCGGAATGGATTCCGGGCTCCACAGGTCCGTCTGCGATAGGTTGCACGTCGTCCTTTGGGCACGCGTGACGCCGCTGTCGCCGTCGCGTATCTTGCCTTGGCAAACTGCTGCTGAACCGGCCTCGAGAACCACCTGCCATTCGGAGATCTGAGAATGCGTTGTGCCGCCCTGGTTGTCGTCGTGCTGTCATTCACCGGGACTCTCTCCGCCGAAGATGCGTCGCTGACGGCTCCGACCGAACCAAAGAACATGCGCGTCCTGTTTAACGGTCAGGACCTGGCCGGGTGGGATGGCGACCCGCGGTTGTGGAGCGTCAAGGACGGCGTCATCCACGGTGAGACGACGGCGGAAAACGTGGCGGCAGGGAACACCTTTCTGATCTGGAAGGACGGTGTTCTCAAGGATTTCGATCTGCGGCTTTCGTTCCGCTGCAATGCGACCAACAACTCTGGCATCCAATACCGGTCGAAGCACATCACCGACGACAAAGTCCGCAACAAGTGGGTGGTCCGCGGCTACCAGCACGAGTTGCGCAACGAACTCAAATTCCCAAACACGTCGAGCTTCATCTATGATGAAGGAGGTAAGCGCGGCCGCATCTGCCTCGTTGGTGAAGTCGCGACCTGGGAGGCCGACGGCAAGAAGGTGGTGAAGTCCGACCTCATCGATCAGGCCGGTTTCGAGAAGCTGTTCAAACTCGACGACTGGAACGATGTGGTCATCATTGCGCGGGGCAAGCGGATTCTGCACTACCTCAACGGCCGACTGATTCTCGATTTCACCGACAACGCACCGGAACTCGCTCTGACGGAAGGGGTCCTCGCCGTGCAACTCCACGCGGGGAAACCGATGTGGGCCGAATTCAAGAACATCCGCCTCGGTGAGCTCACGCCGTAGAGTCACCTCTCCGCGAGGAGAAACTCCAACCCGTGATCCTGGATGAACGATCGCCGCCGGCAAACGCGTGCGTGCGGGCAGCGGTGACGAACCGAGGCTGCAAGACCGTTTTCGAACGGAGCAGCAAAGAGTCAGCGCACTCGGAGGGACTCGAACCCCCAACCCTCGGTTCCGAAGACCGATGCTCTATCCATTGAGCTACGAGTGCGTGTGCCCGCGGCGCTGAACGCAACGACGGACATCCCCTGCAGTCTAACAAGCCGCAAACGTTCGGCAAGCGCTCCCATCGCGATTCTCGGTCAGAGCTCTGCAGCCAGTTCCAGGAATCCGGCCGCTTATGGCTGCTTGGTCGGCGGTTTCGTCTCTGGGAGATGATCGATCACGTGCTGGACGATCACTGGGAAAAACACAATTGTGGATGTGTGATCCCCCCAGACGCGGACATGGTTCGCATCGGGAAGGTTCGCCGCCTGTTTCAGGGCGAGGGCGTTGGCAAGGGGGACGACCCGGTCCTGATCGGCGGTGTAGAGCCACATCCGGTCACTGGCGATGCGACTCGCCAGACGGAGCGGCTCGATCGTGTCCAGCAGCCTGGCCAATCGGTCTCCGGAGTACCCCGCCTGCCGGAGCCGTTCGCGGAGCTGGGCCGCTTCCTTCTCCCCGTTTTGCAGCAGGCTGGCCAGATCGCCTCCGGCGAGCATGATGAACGTGGCGTCGTACCCTTGATCGAGTCCAGCAACGGTTGCCGAAACGAATCCGCCGAGGCTGGTCCCCTGGAGTGCGATCCGCCGGGGATCGACGCCGGGAAGCCGGGCCACGACATCGCGGGCGCGGCGCACGTCGGCAATCGCCTGGCGCATGGTTGTCAGGAACTGCTCGCCATCGGGTCGAATCCCCTCGCGGTGCCGGAGTCCGTAGTGCGGCAGTTGAATCAGGAAACTGTGCACACCCTTTGCGGCGAATGCTCGAGCGAACAATTTTCCGACGGGCATCGCCGAACCCGATTCGTGCACCACCACGATCGCAGGGCGGATTTCACCGAAATGCTCGACCTCTGGGCGGTGCCATAACAGGGCGACGCGGTCAATGACTTCATCCCCCGTCGAGATCGGAGAAGCGAATCGGACCACGGCCTGATGCTGCTCGTTTGCGACTTCCGCCAGTTCGATGGAAAACTCTCCCGGTTCCCAGCGCAGACCCGAGAGCGCCGCACCGGCATCCCCCATGACAGCAGCGGTGTCCAGGGAATCCCGCGCCGTTAGAACCTCCGCAGTCATGCCGCACGCTGCCGAGAGCAGCCATAACATCACTCCCGCGGATATCAGGTTGCTCGGAAACATGGAGCGCTCTTTCTGGAGTTCATGAGACGGGTTCAGAGCCGTACTGGCGTGTTTTGAATCACGACTTCGGTTCTGACAATCCCCGGAAAATCCGCCGTTTCAGCGGGTTATCGCGGGAAGTGAATTCCGCGTCGCCCGCCGTCCGCTCGGTCTGCAGGGCGGCGGCCATCATCTGAAATTTGGCATCGATGTCGTCCGCGAAGTGGACCAGCAGGCACTCCGGCGTCGAAGGGGGAATGGGACTCCCCCATTCGGGAAGCCCCTGGTGAGAGACCAGTATGTGTTCCAAGCGGAGCAGAATCTCTGGATCAAAGTCCGCAATCTGCGAGGCCTTCGATCGGATGAGGTCGCGGCCCAAGACCAGGTGGCCGATCAACCGGCCGGCCGGAGTATATTCCGCCCCTGACGGGCGATGGTCCAGTTCAATCACTTTGCCAATGTCGTGCAGAATCGCACCGGCAACAACGAGCGATTTGGACAACGCCGGCTTCAAATCGGGGTACTGCTCACGGTACTTGTCGGCCAGATAGACGGCGGTCTCGGTCACTGAGACAACGTGCTCCAGGTATCCCCCCCTGTAGGCGTGATGGTGATACGCTGCCGCGGCCATCGATTGCATCACCTCGGCATACTCCTGCAGCAGTTCCAACGTCAACTGGCGGACGGTGACGTCTGATATTTGCTCCTCAGCGAGTTCGAGCAGTTCGGCAAACATGACAGCGGGATCAAACCGCGAGGCCTGGTGAAACTCGGCGGGATCGAAACCGGCGGCCGCGTCGGTTGGCTCCACTGGGCGGATCTTCTCCAACTCCAGATGCGAGCCATATTGGTTCTCGTAGTACCGACCGCGGAGCTTGTAGAAATCCCCAACGTTCCAGTGGTGCTCGCAGTCCTCGAACCAGCCGCCGTCGAGCCAGATCATGACGGTGACCGTGCGGTGAGCGTCCCGAAACGCGACTCGGTAAAAGGGCTTGGAGTCCCGAGTCTGTCCGCGGTCTTTTTTGACGAGCAAGGCAAACGCATCCCCGGTTTGGCCAGGTTCCAGGTCTGACAGCCGCACGATCCGAGGTTCGGGTTGCGACCTGGCCATGTTGCGTCTCGGGGTGGAGACTCGATGGGAATGCGAAACCAGCCGCGCGGTGACGAACGCCGCGACCGCCACTCGTCGCTATTTGCGGATGGCCCACAGGTGTTGAAACGTGCGGACGTAAATCGTGCCGTTGGAGATTGCCAGCGACGACGACAAGTCTTCGTTGAGTTCGTTCTCGGAGACGACCTCGAACTTCGGTCCGGCTTTGACCACGGTCACCTTGCCATCCCGAGCGGCGAGGTAGATATGCCCATCCGCGTAGACCGGCGAAGCCCGATGCCGCTGACGATTTGTGCGTTCGAAATAGAGCTCTTTCCCCGTAGCCCGATCCAGCGCCATCAGATTGCCGTCCTGCATGCAGAGATAGACAATGTCGCCGTACACCAGGGGTGACGGTACGTCGGGGGTCCGCTCCACGGTCCAGAGATGCGACTTTGCATCGTCGGTGATGTTTCCATGGCCTGTTGGACTCAGGGCCAGCACGGGACCTTTCTTGGCGGTGGGAACGATGATGATGCCCTCCGCCGTCACGGGTGATGCCACGAACCGCAGCGTGGGGTCGTAGTTCGATTTGCGGTTGAGCTCCCCGCAGCGCCAGAGTTCGTGACCGTCGGCAAGATCGTGGGCGACAACGTAGTCATTGCCGTGGCTGACGAGGAACTTCACGCCGCCGGCGTCGTACATCACGGGCGACGCGTAGGAGTGTTCGTTTTCCGAGTGGCCATCGCTGGGGCGGTCGACCTTCCAGATCTGTTTCCCGGTGGATTTCTCCAGAGCCACGACACACGCTTCCTGCGTCTTGACGTTCCCTTCGCCGTGGATCAGCTGGAGATAGAGGACGTCACCATCCACGACCGGCGTGGAAGTCAACCCGAAGGCAATGCTCAGCTTGCCGTAGCGGTCTTGAACATTGAATTTCCAGACGGGTTTTCCAGCGACCGTATAGCAGGCGAGGGTCCCTTCTCCCATGAGGGTCCAGACGTGCTCGCCGTCAGTCACCGGCGAAGGTGAGGCGGAATTTCCTTCGTCGCCGCGGACGTCCTTGTTGCCGCCTGTGACTTTCTGCTTCCAGAGTTCCGTGCCGGCGTCGCTGTAAGCGATCAGCCAGAGATCTCCCGACCCATCCACCGTCGTCAAGAAGATCCGCCCGTCCCAGACCACCGGGGTCGAACCGGCGGGTCCGGGGAGCGCGACTTTCCAGGCCACGCCCTTCGCGGCGGACCAGCTGACAGGCAGGTTCCGCTCGGTCGAGATGCCATCGTTGCGCGGCCCGCGCCAGTTAGGCCAGTTTTCTGCATGCACCCGGCCGCAGAGCAGCGCGATCAGACACGAACAGACGAACCCTCGACGCATCGTTGTGTCACCCCACAAATTCTGGTCGGACGCATCAGCCAACATTGACCTGCGTGTTTAGTGTGCCGGGCGCGTCGTCCAGCGTCAACCGGTTGTAGGCGTTCTTTCGAAGCGAAATGCGCTGTCGTTCTCTGCGATTCGAGGGTAGATTACGCGGTTCGAGATTCGCGAAAACGCAAGCGGGTGGCTGCCGCGTGGGAGCTACCATTGCGTGTCAGATGTGATGCACATCGGTGGGTTGCTGTCATGCTCGTCAGTTGGGATTGGCTCCGGGAATACGTCGCGCTGGAAATGTCGGTCGAGGAATTGACGGATCGGCTGACGATGTCGGGTCTCAATCTCGAGGAGTACAACGCCGTCGGCGGCGACTGGGTGATCGATCTGGAGGTCACGAGCAATCGGCCGGATTGTCTCGGTCACTTGGGGATCGCGCGTGAAGTTGCGGTCTTGTACGACCGTGCGTTGAAGTTGCCAGCCGCACGACCGCGAGCGAGCGGGAACAACGTTGCCGGGCACGTGCAGGTGGAGATTCAGAGCCCGGAGCTGTGTTCGCAATACCATGCCCGGATCATTCGCGGGGTCAAGATCGGTCCGAGTCCGGAGTGGATGCAACGACGATTGAAGGCCGTCGGCATTGCCTGCATCAACAACGTCGTTGACATCACCAACTACGTTCTCCTGGAATGCGCCCAACCGTTGCACGCGTTCGACTTCGACAAGCTCCGCGGTGAACAGATCATCGTCCGTCGGGCGAAAACCGGCGAAACTCTCAAGGCGATCAATCAGAAAGACTATGCGCTCACCGCCGAGATGTGTGTGATCGCCGACGCACAGCGACCCGTGGCGTTGGCGGGGGTGATGGGGGGGCTGGATACCGAAATCTCTGATGCCACCACGACCGTCCTCATCGAAGCCGCGTTGTTCGCTCCGCTGTCGATTCGCAACACCGCAAGGAAGTTGGACCTGCATTCCCCGTCGTCGCATCGCTTCGAACGGGCGCTCGATCCGCAGGGCCCCGACTATGCCAGCCGCCGTTGCTGCGAATTGATCCTCGAACTCGCCGGGGGCGAACTCCTCGATGGCTGCGTCTCGGCGGGCGTGACCCCCCAGACGGTGGGGGCGCAGATTCCACTGCGGTTCTCTCGATTTCGCAAAGTCCTGGGGATCGACATTCCTTCCGACGCCGCCGTCGGAATCCTGCAACGCCTGGGACTGACGCTGGTCGGCTCACCCTCTGCCGAGCAGGCAGTCTTTCTTGCCCCCACCTACCGACGGGACCTGACCCGTGAGATCGACCTCATCGAAGAAGTCGCCCGTATTCACGGTTACGACAAATTGCCGGCGGATGTCGTCGTCCCTTTGTGCACCAGCAGCAAATCGCACCGGGAACGGGTGGTCGAACGGATCGGCGAGACGCTGACCTCGGTCGGATTCTTTGAGGCCATGACTCCCGCCTTCACCTCGGCGGCCGATCGCCTTTGGTTCCAGCCCCGAGGGGAAGCGGCGGCGTTGTCTGTCGATCACTCGTCGCGTCGCCAGGAAAATCTGCTGCGGCAGACGCTGATTCCCAGCCTGATCGGCTCCCGCCGTGCGAACGAACGCCAGGGGACCTTTGATGTCAAATTGTTCGAAATCGCCAAAGTTTACCTCGCCGCCGATCCTGATCGACCGGAACAGGATGTTGAACCGTGGATGATCGGGCTGGTCTCGGGCGCGTCGTACCTCGAACTGAAGGGGGTCGTGGAACTGCTGGCGAAACGCATCAATCCGCACGCGGTCGTTTCCGTGCGTCCGTCCACCGTATCTCAGTTCACTCCGGGACGCGGAGCTGAGGTCTTGCTCAACGGGGAACAGTGGGGGTGGCTGGGTGAACTGGACCGCTCGGTATGCGACGCCGCCGACTTGCGGGATGCTGTTTGCATCGCCGAGCTGGATCTCGACCTGCTGGATCGTTTGGCGGATCTGGTCCCCAGAGCAGCGAAGTTGCCGGAATATCCCGGGATGGTGCGAGATCTGAACTTCGTGCTGGATGAAGCGGTTCCCTGGTCGGACCTGGAACAAACCGTCCGGCTTGCCGCGGGGCCGCTGCTTGCCGGAGTGCAGTTCGGCAGCCAATATCGCGGCAAGCAGTTGGGTGACTCCAAGAAATCGTATGTTGTCACGCTGACCTTTCGGGCGGCGGATCGCACGCTGACGGGCGAGGAAGTCGACTCGGCTCAAGCAGCCGTGGTGGCGGCCTGCGAGCAATCGCTGCGTGCGTCGCTTAGGGCCTGAAAATCGGGGCGGTCGGCTGCGGGGATCAGTTTTCGCGAAGTGTTATCAAGCGGAGCAGACGCATCCTCGCAGCCGAGGAATTCCACCCGGCAACCGGCCTCGCAGAGGGCGACCCGGAGCAAGGCTGTTTCAGTCGACAGGCCGCAGATCACACGGCATGATACGCGACGCGGGATGGTGGAACTCTGTGACAGCACACCGAAGGATGACCGTGTGAAGATTGTGATGGTCGGGACCGGTTATGTCGGTCTGGTGACAGGGACGTGTCTGGCTGATAGCGGCAATGACGTCACTTGCGTCGACATCAACGAACGGAAGATTGAGGGCCTGCGCCAGGGCGTGATGCCGATTTATGAGCCCGGATTGCAGGAACTGGTGCTGCGAAATGCGAAAGCACAACGGCTCCACTTCTCGACCGATCTCGCCGCTGCCGTTGCGTCTGCACAGTTGGTGTTCATCGCGGTGGGAACTCCGCAGGGAGATGACGGCGCTGCGGATCTATCGGCTCTGTGGAAAGTGTGCGACGCCGTGGCGGTTGCACTGCCGAGTTCCGCGATCGTCGTGGTGAAGAGCACGGTTCCGGTGGGGACGAATCGCCAGGTCTACGAGCGCATGAAGTCCGCGACGGGGCGCGAGGTGCGGGTCTGTTCCAATCCGGAGTTCCTGAAGGAAGGCTGCGCGATCGACGACTTTACAAAACCTGATCGCGTCGTCGTGGGAGTGATGTCGCAGAACGTCGCCGACGTCATGCACCAGTTGTACAAGCCGTTTCTGCGGACCGAGCGGCCGTTTCTCTCGATGGGACTGGAGAGCGCCGAGATGACCAAGTACGTGGCCAACTGCATGCTGGCCACGAAGATCAGCTTCATCAACGAGATGGCGAATCTGTGCGAAGCGGTGCATGCCGACATCAATGAAGTCCGTCGCGGCATTGGTCACGATCAGCGGATCGGCTTCCAGTTTCTGTTTCCGGGCGTTGGGTACGGCGGGTCGTGTTTTCCCAAGGATGTGCGTGCTCTGATCGCCACATCGGAAGGGCGGGGACTGAGCCCTCGAATCCTGCATGCCGTCGATGAAGTCAACGATCAGCAAAAGCACGTGCTGTTCCGCAAGGTGCAGAGTCGGTTCGGCGACTTGCAGGGACGCAAGTTCGCGATCTGGGGGCTGTCCTTTAAGCCCCGCACCGACGACATCCGCGAAGCGCCGTCGCTGGTTCTCATCGACGCGTTACTGGCCGCCGGTGCGCAGGTGGCGGCTCACGACCCCGTCGCTCACGAGAACGTGGCGGCGATCTATCAGGATCGGATCACTTTAAGCGACGACATGTATCAGGTGCTCGACGATGCGGAAGCACTGGCAATTTGCACGGAGTGGTCGGAATTCCGCAATCCTGACTTCGAGGTCATCAAACAGAAGCTCAAGCAACCGCTGATCTTTGACGGCCGCAATTTATGGGATCCGCAAGTGATGCGGGAACGCGGATTCGAGTACGAGGGAATTGGCATTCGAGGATAGGCTCCGCTTGATCGATTCCGTCGCGGAATCCCGAACCCTTCGCGACGCCTGCAGTGATCCCGAATTCAGACACGGAAGCATTCTGCCATGCGCACAATTCTCGTCACCGGCGGAGCCGGTTTCCTGGGGAGTCATCTCTGCGAACGATTGCTCGATCGCGGAGACGACGTCATCTGCGTCGACAATTTCTTCACCGGCCGGAAGGAGAACATTCTCCATCTGATGGGGAACCCCCGTTTTGAGCTCGTCCGGCACGACATCGTGCATCCGCTGTTTGTGGAGGCGGAGCAGATCTACAACCTGGCCTGCCCGGCGTCGCCGATTGCCTACCAGCACAACCCTATTAAGACGATCAAAACGTCGACCGTGGGAATGGTGAATGTGCTGGGGCTGGCCAAACGCTGCAAGGCCCGGGTGCTGCAGGCTTCGACCTCAGAGGTCTACGGCGACCCCGTCGTTCATCCGCAACGGGAAGACTATTGGGGACACGTCAATCCCATCGGTCCCCGCAGCTGCTACGACGAAGGGAAGCGGGTCGCCGAGTCGCTCTGCATGAATTATCACCTGTCGCACAAGCTGGAAGTGCGGATCATCCGCATCTTCAACACCTACGGCCCGCGGATGGACCCCAACGACGGCCGCGTGATCAGCAACTTTATCACCCAGGCGCTCCGCGGGGAGCCGCTGACCATCTATGGCGACGGCACTCAGACGCGGTCGTTCTGTTACTGCGATGATTTGATCCGCGGCATGATGGCGATGATGGATCAGAACGACGACATCGGCCCGGTCAACATCGGAAATCCCGGCGAATACACGATGCTGCAACTGGCTCAAGAAGTGCTGCGGGCCACGGGGTCGACGTCGACAATCACGCACGTGCCGTTGCCCAAAGATGACCCCAAGCAGCGCTGCCCCGACATCACCACGGCGAAGAAGCTGCTCGGTTGGTCGCCCGAAGTCGATCTCAAGACGGGTCTGACCGCCACCGTGGCCTACTATCGCCGCTGGCACGAAATGGGCGGCGTCCGAGGTTCGCGGCATCTGCCGAGTGATTGATTATTGCGATGCGAGTCATGCCTCTCAGGCAGCCCTGCGAATGCTATCGCGAGGCTGCCTCGCCGGCGGGTTTCTGCAAATCGAGGCAGACGAGGTGACTCTCCGACCGCAAGTAGAGTCGTCCGCGCGACAGCACCGGCGCAGCCCAACTTGGGTATCCCATCTGCGGAAACTGGACGCGGCTGATCTCTTCTAACTTCTCGGTGCTTGGTTTCACCAGCGCCAGCGTGCCGCGTTCTGCGAGTACAATAAACTTGCCATCGGCGAGAATTTTGGATCCTCGGCCGTAGAACGGGAAGGGGACTGCCTTCAGCGTCGTCTTGTCGCGAATCTTTCCGGTGACCGGATCCTGTTCGAGATTCGCTAACGCGGCTTCGTCGTAACCGTTGGAGTCCCACTTGAGTTCTCCCGTCGCGAGGTCCACGCATTGCAGTCGGGCTTCCGGTTCGTGGCGTCCGGAGAATCCGTAGACATGACCATCGAGCGCAATGGGGGTCGACCAATGGGTGGACATCCCCCGCTTGTCGCGCTTGACAACCTGGAAGCTCTGATTGTCGGGATTCACTTTCAACAGCGCCGAACCGGTTTCGTAAGCCGCGGAAAGGAAGATCTGGTCGCCGATCACAACCGGCCGGGCGGCGTTGACCGATTCATGGGTTCGTGAACGGAACCAGTAGCGAAATCGCAAGTTGCCGTTTTGGGGATCAAGGCTGACGAGGCCTTGGCGCATCAGGCAGAGAAGATGCCGCTCACCGTGAATCGTCGCGCAGACCGGGCTGGAGTAGCTGACCAGCATTTCCTCGCCGGTCCAGCGATACGGTTTGCCGCCGGGATCATCGGAGGTCACGCCGTCCCAGGTCTCCTTGCCGACACTCTCCCAGAGCACTTTGCCGGTTGCCGCCTCGAACGCCACCACTCCCGAGTTCGGTTGTCCGCCGACGAGCACGATCAGCATGGACCCTTCCAAAATGGGCGTGCATCCGGCGCCAAAGAAGTGCTGCGGGATCTCCCAATGCTTGGTGGTGTCGTTCTCCCAGATCCTCGCGCCGGTGGCGAGATCGAGGCACAACAGCTTGCCCTGAGGACCAAAGGTGAAGCAGCGGTCAGCCGTCAGAATTGGTGCACAACGCGAGCCGCCGTTGTAGCCGTAGGGATCGCTGAAGTCGGTCTCGTAGCTGTATTTCCACAATGACTCGCCAGTTTCGGCGTGCAGACATTCGACAATTTCCTGGTCGCGCAGCCGATGCATCACCACTACGCGTTCGCACCGCACGGAAGGGGGCGCGTATCCCTCGCCGAGTTTCTGATTCCACAGCATGGGGGGACCCGCTACCGGCCACTGGTCGAGCAGGCCCGTTTCGCCGGAGACCCCCGTTTCACGCGGACCGAGGAACAGCGGCCAATCTTCGCCCGGTCGCTTCGATGCGAGGACGTCGGCCGCCGGCGCTGAATTCATTTCTGCAGCCGTCACAACCGGGACGATCGAGGAGTCAGCATTTGTGCCTGCTTGACCGCAGCCCGCCGCGCCGCAGCAGATCGCCGTCAGCACGAGGGGCATCGAACGAAACAAAGCCATCGGGGAAACCTCACATGCATCAGCAGGTACGGCGACAGGCCTAGAGCGCCCTCAAATCGTACACGCGATACGTCGCATTCTGGTAGGTCGGAGCAGGCTCCATCGGCCCGAGTCGGTCGGTCACGATGTGCGTGATCCCCGTGTCACGAGCCAATTGAAGCAACTCAGCCGAGGAGTACCGGCCGTCGGCGAACTGCTGCTGATACCATTTCTTGAGGAACAGCAGGCGACGATTCCACTCGACAATACCGGCATCGTCCTGCGGGCAGTCCTTGAACGAGACGTACTCCGGTCGTTCTGCATACCACTTAAAGGTGTATCGCCCGTTGGAGGTCTGGACGAGAACGTCAGGTGGAGTCTGACTCCGAAACCAG
>JANRLN010000299.1:0-3912 GCA_033762515.1 Planctomycetaceae bacterium | reverse complement strand
AAGTTGAGGAGGACTGGATTGCACCACTTTGCGCCGGTTTAGCGGGCGTTCTGGTTGCTATGGAGCGAGCGTTGGGCTTCGGTGCGCGTTGGCGTTATCACCGCGACATGTTTTACGGATATGCCGCCATCATCGACATGCTGGAGTTCTATCCCGCAATTCCACCCTCCGAACAATCAAAGTATGGTCGTGACATCTTTACGGCGCTCTATGCCCTACGCTCGCGTGAGTCAGCGATCCCGAATGCCGGCACAAATACATCGCCCACGTAAGTGTCTAAAAGACGCACTGCAGCGATGTGCTCCGTGCATCACGGCACATCCTTCCGCCGCAGGTGGTACCGGTTAGACGTCTTTGCCCTACCGGAGTGCCGCAGGCAATTGAGGCTGAGGCGCAGTTCAGAAGTGCGTTGGCAACCCCAACTACCCGCCCTTCACGGCGAGGGACGTCAAAGCCACAGTAGGCTGGCACGACGACCAATCCAATCATGACATTCTGTGGCTTCGTAATCTCAGCACCAATTTCGGAAATCCATCCGTCATTTACTTCCGAGCTGCAGTCCCGCCCGAAGCCTTGTCGCTGATCACTTTCACGTCGGCGATCACCGGGGCGGGGGGCACCTGAGCGCCGGGAGCAACGGCCGCGTTCTGGCAGGCCTCTTCACAAGTCGGGCACAAGTCTTCGACGACCCATTTGTAGCCGGGGACCGTTTTGGTCACGGTCTTTTTCATGAGCTTCTTCTTGGTGTAGCTGCCGTTGGTCCCGCCGGCGCACCAGTCGGTCCAGACCAACCGCTTGGGAAGCACAAAGGGGGCTTTGGGGGCGTGGCATTCGTCGCACACCGTTTCGCAGTGTTCGCAGCCGCGCGTGCTCGGGCCGGGATCGCAAAACTCCTCACTGGAATAGCCCCAGCAGGTGGTCGTGATCTTTCGATCCTGCGCGACCAGGCGGCAGATTCTATGGCACGCCGAGGCGCACCCGCAGTGATCGCAGCCGTCGTCGCCGGCAGTGGCGATTCGTGCGGTCGCCAGGCATAAGGCCAGGGCAACGGCGACTCCGTTCATCAGCATCGGGAACTGGATCGACATCAGACGGCTCCAACACATGCGGGACAATTCGACGGCGGATGACGTGACGCACCCTGCAAGTCAACTCGCTTAAGTCGCGGTTTCCAAGAAGCGAGGGTGAGGCTCCCGGTTTGAAGCATTCCTAGAAATTGAAGTCAAACCGCAGCGCCAGCACGTCCGATGTCGTCGCGCCGAACGGCGTCGAATCGGCGCCAGTCATCGGGTGGATCCAGTCGAACATCCAGCGGACACGTTCGGTCCAATACCAGTTCATGCCGCAGGTCAGGTCGGTGTAGCGCCCGCTGCCGAGTTCCACGAGGTCGAGGTGCGACAACCGGGCCTTCAATTCCACGGCTCCCGAACCATAGCCGCCGGGAACGAGGAAGAAGTTGGTGTAGGGGACATTTCGGGCGAACTGAGCGCCGTGTTGACCATAGCGTTCGTAAATGCGGTTCTCGCCCGTCACGAAGTAGCTGAAGTACATGTAGCCGCCGTACAAGGTCGCCGTGTCGTTGCCTATGCGGTCGACCGAAGTGACGAAGACTTCGCTCTGGACCGAGGCGTTGGCCCAGACCAGCGCAAATTCCACGTTGGCGGCTGTGGTCGACGTCGCCGGAACGGCGCCGCTGTCGATCAGGAACGGGCCTTCGTGAATTTGCGGTCGGGCCCGAAAACGGACCGAATCGTCCTGGTCGTTGGTGCGGAGCACGCCCGTCCCCAGGTGGACGAGATAGCGTCCATTCGATGGTTCATCGTAATAGGGGAGCCAAGTCAGTCGACCGCTGAAGCGGCTGCCTTGATTGTCGTCGATCCGTTCTTTGAGCGACTCACTGATGCTGTCGATGAAGGCGCCGAAGGTGAAGGTGAAGTCCTGGTTCTCGTTCACGCCGTAAAACGCGGTCCCCACTTCGCGGTCGGCCGCGAAGATGCCCTGCGTGGGAATCGAACGCTCCACAAAGATATTGTTGGTGTCGTTCGTCACCTGTTCGAGACTGAAGGGGACGAAGAAATTACCGAACCGGACGCGATTGATCACGGGGACTTCATTCATCGACAGGTAGGCGTCTTTGATGTCGGTGACCGGCGTGGCGACACCGTCGCCATTCTCCGGCTCGATGTCGATCTGAATGCGGAAGTCGTAGACGCCGTAGCCGGTGCCGTCCGCGAGCAACCGCAGCCGGCGAAACTCGAAGTAGTTCTTCGCCGGAATCGGGGGGTCTTCGGCCTGGGCCCACTGGATGAAGTCGGCCTGCATATGGCCGCCGAGTTTGACCGTCCACTTCTCGGTGGAGAGGTCGACCCAGCCTTCTTCGGGTTTCTTTTCCGCGGCCTTTGCGGGCGACTTCGCCGCGTCGGGAGCAGACTTCTTCAGCTCTGCGTCGGCCTTGAGTTTGGCGCTGCGCTGCGCTTCAATGGCCTCAAGTTCCAGAACCCGCTGACGAAGCGATTCAATGTCATCGGCCAAGGTGTCTGCCGTGCCGCTGGGAGGCACGGCCGGTATGGCAGCAGCCGACTCGCTCTTAGAATCAAAGAGAGCGGGCGTAAAGCCTTCCTGCGCCGATCCGGAGGTTCCGGCGGCGAGACACAGCGCGATCCAAGCCGGAATCACCGGCCGCAGCCAATTCATGTCCCAGGAACTCCGTGCGTGGGTGGACCCGTAACGGCGTAGACAAAAGGACAGAGCTCGGCAATCTGGCCTCCGTAGCCTCCGGTGGTCCGGTCAGCACGATTGGGAAAGATATTCCGGCAGTCAGTGAACGTTATCGGCGGAATTTGTTGGCGACGTTCACAATTTCTCAAGGTGCTTGGAAATCAGACGCAGGCGAAATTCCTGCCACCCAGTAGCAGCAACAGAGTTCACTGATTCGGGCGTAAGCGGCTGACATTCAAGAAATTACAGTGAATTTTGTACGGCAGCGACGACTTCCGCAGTCGATCTCTCCGGGACCGGCGAATTGCGATATACTCTCGCCACAAGATCGACCGCTGGGGCTGGGGCACGCAGGAGTGGCTGGGGGCTCGACCCGTCGACTCCGTTACGGTCCGTTTCCCACGTGATGAGCTGGTGCAGGCCGGGCTGGGACAGAACACGATCCCCTCGACGGGTGGCTGGGGCGCGGGTCAATCATGAGCGAATCTGTGCTCAACAATCACAGGTTGATGGGATCTGTCGGCTAGTGCGATAGCCGCAGTCTTCTTGATGGGACATCGGTTGGTCGGGACGAGTTTGGTGCCATGTGCGCTGGTCCCCGTCGCTCAACGAGTCCCGCGTCCCAGCCGCCGAGTCAACTTAACCGTCGGCCTGAACTGGTATCTCAACCCCTACCTCCGCTGGACGGCGAACTACGTGCACGCCTTCGCCGACGACCCCACCGTCGGCGACACCGACACCGACATCTTTGCGACGCGGGTGGGTTACGAGTTCCGAGACCTGATGTCTGCGGTCCGAACACCTTCTGCAGGGTGGCTACGGCGGAACTCCTGCCAGGAAGACATCCCGCGCCCGAAGTGCAACTCGATCTTCTATCAAGTTCTGTGCGTCTTGGCCCCAGTTCACGGTCGAGCAGCGCCCAAAGGCCGTAGGTTGACGCCGAGTCCGCGAGGCTCGCCCGCTCCTCAGGCAATGGCATTGCCGCGGCAGCTGTGGTGTGCCTCGCGGACGCAGCGTCACGCTACTTTGGATCAACCTACCTCACTGCCAACATCAACTAAGGGCGCGCGTCAAAACAACTTGAGCAAGTTATTTGGCAGGGAGGATCGTGTAATTCCATTCTCCGTGAAACTTGTGTCGTTTGATTTGAACCGCCTGGAGTTGCTCGTCGGTCACTTTGGTTTGGAGAGGGTA
>JANRLN010000298.1:0-1711 GCA_033762515.1 Planctomycetaceae bacterium | reverse complement strand
CCTTAATCCTATGCGATCGTTGCGGGAAAATCCTGTACAACATTCCCAGCAACGTCAGTGAGGCCGAGTCGAACCGGGTTACGGTGCGACCCCCAGGACCCAGCACAGCAGACCCTTGGCCAGATGCATGCGATTCTCCGCCTGCTGGAATGCAATGCTTTGCGGTCCGTCGATGACGTCGTCGGTGACTTCCTGACCCCGCTTCGCGGGCAGACAATGCATGAAGCGCGCCGTCTCGGGGGCGAGCCTCATCAAACCGGAGTTGACCTGATAGGACGCAAAGACACGCCGCCGCTCCGCCGCCTCGGCCTCCTGCCCCATACTCGTCCAGACATCGGTGTAGATAATGGCGGCATCCTTGAGTGCCGACGCGAAATCGCAGGTTTGCGTCACCTGGGCGCCGGGAACCTTGGCGTGCAGTTCGGCGAGAAAACTGTCTTCGAAACGATAGTCCTCCGGCGCGCAAATGGTGAGCGGCACATCGAGCAGGGCGCATGCGGCCGCCAAAGAGGTGGCGACGTTGTTGCCATCTCCGACGAAGACAAACTTGCGGCCCTTGGTTTCCCCGAAGACCTCGCGCATGGTGAACAGGTCCGTCAGCGCCTGACAGGGATGCCGGACATCAGAGAGCCCGTTGATAATCGACGTCCCCGCACAGCGGATGAAGTCGTCGATGAGCTGCTGCGAGAACGTGCGCAGCACGATGACATCGCTGTATCCGCCCAGCACGCGGGCGATGTCGCAGACCGACTCGCGCCCGCCGATGCCGGTCTCTTTGGCGTCGAGGAACAGGCTGCTCCCCCCCAACTGCATCATGGCCGCTTCAAAGCTGACGCGGGTGCGGAGCGAAGGCTTCTCAAAAACCTGCGTCAGCACGCGTCCCGACAGCAACTGGGGACGGTCGCCGCGCAACCAGCGATCTTTCAGCGACCGGGCATAAGCAAAAATCTGTTCGATGTCCGCGCGGGACAATTCCAGTAAGGCGTTGATGTGCCGCATCGTCTGTTTCCCCGAAGCCGTCGGGCGGCGGGACGTCATCGGCAACCACAGCACCGAAGAATTGCTTGAGCCGACCTGTGACGCAGGACACGCAGGAAAGACCAGGATTTCGCTGCTGGAAATCTCGGTCTTCCGTTCGTGGCCTGCGGTCCCTGACCGGTCGCCTCGTGCAATTCAGCAAGTCTGGACTCTGTGATTCCGCTGTCACTCCCGCGGGCCGAACCCGCTTCGCGTCATCCCGTTATTCTTGGCAACCATTGAAACCGAAAGCCCAGGGATCACGATCCCTGGGCTTCATCCTTGAACCCCCGGCGAACGCGAGACCGTCAGGCCTCGGCCGCCATCTCCCGCAAGACCTCGCAAATTACGCGACTCCCCTCGTCCACCTCGTCTGCCGTAATGTTAATCGGCGGCAGCAGCCGCACAACTGTGTCGTGCGTGGCGTTGACCAGGACCCCTCGTTCCATGCACTTGGCAACCGCAGGGATCGCCGAAATCGCCAGATCGATGCCGATCATCATCCCCCGCACGCGCAGCTCGCGAATGCACGGGAGTTCCTCCTTGAGCTTCGTAAAGTGCTGTTTGAAGCGGTCCGACATCCGCTGACAGTTCTGCAGCAACTGCTCGTCTTCAATCATCTGAATCGTGGCGATGCCCGCTGCCATCGCCAGCGGATTGCCGCCGAAGGTGCTGGCGTGCATCCCCGGACGCA
>JANRLN010000297.1:0-6473 GCA_033762515.1 Planctomycetaceae bacterium | reverse complement strand
AAGTCGCAACGACGCCGATGGTGACCATGATCGCGACAAGCTGTCGTGTTCTCATAGTCGCAACCTGTATGCGAACCTGCGGCAATTCGGTCGTGTCGTAACTGAACTGGCACGCATGGTTCGACGTTTCGCAGGTTCGTCGTATGAGCCGCTTCAAACGCTGGGAAGAACTCGAACGCAAACTGCCAGATATGACTGCGGCAGAGATCCGCGCAGAACTGCCCTTCTGGACGGCGCGCATGCAGCACATGTGGGGTCCAGCCGTAAAGCCTTATCAGAAGTGGCTCCATCAACTGGAGCGCGCCCTTGATCTTAAAGAACGCGACGAAGCCGGAAAATTCAACGACCCACTCGAAAGCCAATCGACAGAGTTACATGATTGATCTGGCTGCTCGCTGTTTCAACGGCCGTTCACTTACCCACTATTCCCTGTCGACTGCTCGTGCGCCACCACCAACTCCGGCATCCCCGCCGACCGTGTCCCCGCCTTCGGCGGGTTGTCCCCCGGCCGGAACGTGAACACCGCCGAGAACTTTGGTTCCTGTGTCTGGTTGCGCGTCGCGGCGTGGAGGGTGAGGCAGTGGAAGAACAGGGCGTCGCCGGGGGCTAACGTGACCGGGGTGCGGGAGGCGATGAGGGCCGCGTTTTCCGGGACGGCGGGGTCGAAGAATTTGGCGGCGTCGAACTGGTGGGACTGGAAGGGGAGGCGGTGGCTGCCGGGGATCACCCACAGGCCGCCGTTGTCGGGACGTTCTTCCCCCAGCGCGATCCAGAGGTTGACCAGTTCCGGCCGCTGGAACGACCAGTAGCGGATGTCCTGATGCCAGCCGGTGTCGCTGCTGTAAGCCGGTTGCTTGGTCATGATGCAGTTGTGATGGGCCAGCGGACAGACCACCTGCGGACCGAGCAATTGCTGCAGCCGGCCGACGACCGCCGGTTGCGACAGGAACTCGATAAAGACCGGGCTGCGGCCGAGCGCCATCTTCAAGCGCCGAGCGGTCCGGCCCCCCTCGGCGTCGCGCGACTCCGGCGCGCCGGGATATTGCAGATCGGCCTCGTACTCGATCGGCGGAATGTGGCGCTCGATCCCCTCCAGCGTCACCTGCCGCATCTGGGCGACCACCTCCGGCGACGCGAGACCGCGGGCGATCACGAAGCCGTTGCGTTGAAAGTGGTCGAGGTCGGAGGGGGGGAAAGTTTCATCCATGATGGGAAGTTGAGGGTTGAGAGTTAAGAGTTAAGAGTTAAGGGTTGAGGGTTGAGAGACAAAGACGGGGCAGGGGGCCGAGGTCTTCTCTGACTCTCAACTCTCAACCCTCAACTCTCAACCCGGCAATTCATCCCTTGAGATTGTATTCCTTGATCTTCCGATACAGCGTTCGTTCGCCGATGCCCAGGAGTTTGGCGGCTTCGTCGCGGCGGCCGCTGGTGAGTTCCAGGGCCCGTTCGATGTAGAACTTTTCGACGTCGGTGAGGGGCCGCCCGATGAGGCCGTCGGCGCCGCCGCGGAAGTCCATCGGCTCGATGTCGCTGGTGGAACCGAGGGGAGCGATTTCATCGGGGAGGTCGTCGATGTCAATCCGGCCGTCGGTGTCCTGCACGACCATGCTCTCGACGACGTTCCGCAGCTCGCGAATGTTGCCCGGCCAGGGGTAGGCCATCAGCGCCTGCTGCACCGGTTTGCTGACCACGGGGAGCGGACGATTGCGGCGTTCGGCCATCGTCTTCAGGAAGTGCTCGATCAGCAGCGGAATGTCGCCGCGGCGATCGGACAGCGGCGGCAGGAAAATGGTCACCACTGAAATGCGATAGTACAAGTCTTTGCGGAACTTGCCGTTCTTGACCATCTCCTGCAGTTCGGCGTTGGTCGCCGCCACCAGACGGACGTTGATGTCGATTTCGTCGTTGGAGCCAAGGCGGGTGATCTTGCGCTCCTCGAGCACGCGCAACAGTTTCACCTGCATCGGCAACGGCATTTCGCCGACTTCGTCGAGGAACAGGGTCCCCCCGTTGGCGTGTTCGAATTTGCCGATGCGCTTCGTCATCGCCCCGGTGAACGCGCCGGGTTCGTGACCGAAGAGCTCGCTTTCGAGCGTGCTCTCCGGCAGGGCGGCGATGTTGAGGGGGACGAAGGGCTTGTTCTTGCGTTCGCTGTTCTGATGGAGCGCCCGGGCGACGATTTCCTTGCCCGTGCCGCTTTCCCCCTGGATGAGAACCGTGCTGTCGGTGGGGGCGACGTTCTTGAGCTTCTCGATGACCCGCTGCATCGACGGACTATTGCCGATGACCCCTTCGAAGCCGAACTTTTCGTCGAGTCGCCGGGCGAGTTCCTGCGTTTTCCGCAACAGCCGCACGCGGGTCGCCGCCTTGTCGACCGCCTGGCGAAGCTCCTTGATGTCAACCGGCTTCGAGAGAATGTTGTGCGCCCCCTGCTGTCCGGCGGCAAGGGCCAGTTTGACCGAAGCATGCCCCGTCAGCAGGATGACTTCGGCGTCGGGGAGTTCCTCTTTGGCGCGGCGGAGAATCTCCAGGCCGTCGATGTCGTCCATCATCAGATCGGTGACGATGACGTCAAAGTTGCGGGATTCGATCAGGGTGGCCGCACGGGTGCCGGAGGCGGCCACGGTGCATTCATAACCGACGCGTTCGAGGCTTTCCGCGACCGCATCGGCGTGCGCTTCGTCATCGTCGACGATCAAGACGTGAATCTTGATGCTGGCAAGGTCGGCGGGATCGATCTCGGGGGGGGTCATGCGGAGAGAGTTTCAAAACGGAATGTCATGGAGCATCTGGAAGCCCGGGGATGGCTATCCCTGGGCTTCGGGGAGCGAGATGCGGAACCGGGTGCCGGCGCCGGGAGTGCTTTCACACTCCATCGTACCGCCGTGGGCTTCCACGATCCGCCGAGCCGTGGGCAATCCCAAACCGCTGCCGCCGGGCTTGGTGGAGAAGAAGGTTTCGAACATGCGATTCTTGGTGCGTTCATCCATGCCGCACCCATTGTCGATGATCTCCAGAATGACGCGGTTTCCGAGGTGATAGGTGAGCATTTCCAGCCGTCCACCCGCCGGCATCGCCTGCAAGGCGTTGCGGGTGAGGTTCTGCAGCACCTGACGAAACAGCCCGCCGTCAATCGCCACCGGCGGCAGATGAGCCGCCAAATGGGGGCTGACCTCGACGTGACTCTCGGTGGCGAGCGGCGTGAAGAACTCCAGAAACTCGCGAACCAGACTGTTCAGCGACCGGGATTCCGTCCGCGGCGCGTGGGCGCGGGCGAACTGCAGAAAGTCGTTCAGAATCTGGTCGAGGTGCTGACACTCCTGCAGCACCTTCTGCACTTTCTGGCGATTGCGTCGATCGCGCGGCGAGCCGTCATTCGACAGTTCCTCGTCGAGCAATTCCAGGTTCAAGCGGATCGTGGAGAGGGGATTGCGAATCTCGTGCGCCAACCCCCCCGCCAAAGTGGCGATCTCGGCGTATTGGGCCTTCCAGCGCTCCTCCGTCGGCGCGGTCTCCACCTGCAGGAGCGATGAAGCGTCCTCGCTGTGCAAGGCCATCGAAGCAGGTGCAGGTGTCGACATGGAAGGACCACCCGTCTCTACTGGCGCACCTCGGAAAACTTGCACGGCTGCGTCGGAAGGGGACTCCCGCCCGTCCAAATCTTAACGGTCGACGCCCACCCGCAGTCCGGACGGGCAAAGGCGCCCGTCCGACAGCCCACGGCCTATTCTTCGCTCGGGGGTGCTTCAGCGTTCTTCGCTTCCAACTCCGCCAGGGCCGCCCGCCGCGACAGTTTGACGCGATTCTGATCGTCGATCGCGATCACCTTGACCGGCATCTTGTCACCCACTTTGCAGACTTCGTCAATGTGCTTGACGAAGCCCTCGGCCAATTCGCTGATGTGGCACAGGCCGTCTTTGCCGGGAGCGATTTCGACGAACGCCCCGAAGTCCTTGATCGAACTGACGGTTCCGTGATAGATCCGGCCGACTTTGATCTCTTCCCCCATGGCTTCCACGCGGGCCAGGCACTCTTCCGCACCGGCGGCGCTGGAACTGGCGATGATGACCGTGCCGTCGTCGGAGATATCGATCGTCGTCCCGGTCTCTTCCTGCAGGGCGCGAATCGTCTTGCCCCCGGGACCGATGAGCAGACCGATCTTCGACGGATCGATCTTGGTCCGCAGCAGCCGCGGCGCGTTGGTCGAGATCTCGCCGCGCGGCCGGCGGATGGCCGACAGCATCGTCTTCAACAGTTCGATGCGGGCCTTGCGGGCCTGTTCGAGCGTCTTGCGGATGATCTCCTCGTTGATGCCGTCGATCTTCAGGTCGAGCTGAATCCCGGTGACCCCCTTCTGGGTGCCGGCGACCTTGAAGTCCATGTCACCGAAGTGATCTTCGTCCCCCATGATGTCGGTGAGGAGCACGAAACGGTCGGGCTCTTTCACCAGACCGATCGAGATCCCGGCCACGGGCTGGGTGATGGGTACCCCGGCATCCATCAGCGACAACGTCGCGCTGCACACCGACGCCATCGAGCTGCTACCGTTCGACTCGGTGATGTCCGAGATCACGCGGATCGTGTACGGAAACTTTTCTTCGGCGGGAATGACCCACTGGACCGAGCGTTCGGCGAGCGCCCCGTGGCCGATCTCGCGACGACCGGGGCCGCGGATGGGACGGCATTCCCCGACCGAATAGGAGGGGAAGTTGTAGTCGAGCATGAATCGCTTGGCGAATTCCGGGTAAAGCCCGTCCACCCGTTGCGTGTCACGCGAGGTTCCGAGAACCACGGTCGCCAATGACTGGGTTTCGCCGCGAGTAAAGAGGGCCGAACCGTGAACCCGCGGGAGCACGCTCACGCCGCAGGAGACGGCGCGAAGATCGTCCCAGGTCCGTCCGTCGAGTCGCTTGCCTTCGAGGATCAGGTCGCGAACGACGCGGTTTTCGAGTTCGTAGAAAGCGGCGCCGAGCTGCGCCTTCGTGCCCCCGTTGGCGGCCGTTTCGGCGCCATCAGCGAAGAACTCGGCCGTGAGGGCCTCTTTGAGTTCGCGAACCGCGGCGGCGCGGTCCTGCTTCAGGCCCCCCTGCTTGGCCTCTTTCATGCGACCGTAGGCGGTCTCGCGAAGTGCGGCGGTGAATGGATTCTCGGCCTTCGCGGGAATCGGAGTGATCTCCCGTCCCGCCGCCTTGCGCAACTCGTCCTGGAGGTCGCACAATTCGATGATCGCCCGATGGGCGAACATGATGGCGTCAGCCATCCGATCTTCCGCCAGCTGCTGAGCGAAACCTTCAATCATCAGCACGGAGGTGCGATTGCCGGCGACGATCAGGTCCAGCGTGCTGGTCTCCATTTCGTCCGCCGTCGGCAACAGGCGGAACTCGTCGCCGATCATCCCGACGCGGACGGCGCCAATCGGCCCCTGGAAAGGGACCGGAGCCAGGCACAAGGCCGCGCTGGCGCCGATGATCGAGAGAACGTCGGGATCGTTCACCTGGTCGAACGCAAGAACGTTCGACATGATCTGGACTTCGTCGGTGTACCCTTCCGGGAAGAGCGGGCGAATGGGGCGGTCGGTCAGCCGGGCCGTCAGAATTTCGCGGGTGGTCGGACGACCTTCACGCTTCAGGAATCCGCCGGGAAATTTTCCGGCAGCGGCAGCCCGCTCCCGATAGTCGCAGGTAAGGGGGAAGAAATCGATTCCCGGTCGACCGGGACCGTCTTGAGCGGCCACGAGAACGACGGTTTCACCGTACTGAATCATTACGGCGCCAGCGGCCTGCTTGGCAATTTCTCCGGTGGTGAGACTGAGCGTTCGCCCGGCGATCTCGCGTTCAACGGTAACTTTCACAGTGAATCCTTACGATGTGTGTGGTTTCGAGCACAGAAGCGAACGCTTCAGGGTCGCGCGTTGGGAAGTCGCGCGGGTGGACGGCAGCCCATCGTGATTGACCGCAAACCGGTCTCCTGCGTTGTCGAAGGGCGCAGGAATCCACGGCGCACGGCCAACCGTGCTGCACGAGGCTCGTTCGCAACCACACCTCACCCTGGCTTCGGGCCGCGCGGCTGCGTCAAGCCCTGCGCGCAACTACTTGCGCAGACCGATCTTTTCGATCACCGCGAAGTAGCGCTCGGGAGTCGAGTTCTTCAGATAATCGAGCAGCCGACGCCGCTTGCTGACCTGCATCAGAAGTCCGCGACGGCTCGCGTGGTCCTTCTTATGCCCCTTCAGGTGGTCCGTCAGCTGTGCAATCCGGTGAGACAGGACGGCGATCTGCACTTCCGGCGATCCCGTGTCCACATCTCCACGCTGGAACTCCCGAATGAGCTCCGACTTCCGTTCTTTCGTAATCGACATCGCGCTTCCCAGTCCCACTCCCGAAGCGGAGAAACGCGGTCGCCGACAACCGTCCCAACGGCTGTACGCCCCGCGTCCGCTGCTTCGCGTGCCTGCGTTGACCTACTTCTTGGTG
>JANRLN010000296.1:0-2245 GCA_033762515.1 Planctomycetaceae bacterium | reverse complement strand
CCGCACAATTTTCGCACGTATCCCGTGCTCAGCGAGACGGTCAGCACGTCGCGGAGGAAGGTTTGAATCGTGCGGAACGAGCAGTGCCCGGCCCCCTTCAGATACCCGACCAGGGCCGTCAACCGGGGACCGGCCACCCCGGCTATCAACATCTTGCGAGGTTCTTTCTGGGTTTTGGTTTTGGCTTTCCGTGGACGAGTCGGTAGACGGAGTTGTGAGTTCGGGAGGGGCGGCGGGGAGTTTGGCGATGGAGGGCTTGCGGGGGACTCGCCAGCCACGATTTGCACCAACGAACCGCGAACAACGTCTGGAGATGAGTCCGTAGTTCCGTCCGGCTGGGGAGCCGTTCAAAATGTTGGACGGTCTCGTCCACAGGCAGCAGGATGTTCCAGGCCACGAGTTCCCGCGTCACATCGCGGAACAGCATCTCCGTCGAGATCTCCATCGGCTCGCGATCCTGAGCCTGGGCCACGTAGCCGCGCACCACCTGGATCAGGTTGTACAACATCAGACACAGCGCGAATTGGAACAGCGACGCTTCGGGCGAGCAGCCGATCAAATGCGACAAGCCGAAGACTTCCGTCACCTTCTGGAACACACGCTCGATCTCCCAGCGTTCGCGGTAGATCCACAGCAACTCTGTGGCCGGGTAAGCCTCGGCGTCGAGCAGATCGGTGATCAGGATCACGGACTTCGCCCCGTCTCGCAGGAGTTCGAGTCGCCGGACCAGCCGACGGCGGTGATCGGTGGCGCTCCCCAGCCAACCCCAGCTCTCGACGATCGTCTGACCGAGATCGTCGACGCTCCGCTGCTCGCGCGGACTCGCCTCCGGATAAAACTTCACTTTGGGATGGTAGCGCACCACAAAATGGTCGCCGGGGAGGCGGGTGAAGTGCTGCGGCTGCTCCAGATCGCAAAAGCCGCTGTCGCACACGTGCAATCGCGGCGTGTCGAACTGCTGGCACACCTGCGGGGCCAGGGCGGCGAGGTGCTTGACGTCGTTGGCGTCGCCGTCGACGTCTCCCCGCATGGCGAGGGCCAAGCCGGTCTCCCAATCGATGGCCACCAGGGCGCGGCCTCCCAGCAGTCCCCCGGGGGCGCCCCGGCAGGGCTTCAGCCGCTTGGCCACCCGCTTGATGGCCTTGCCGTCGTAGATCAGCACGCGAAACGCCTGCAGCGAACGCGGCTTCTGCCAGCAGGCCCATTCGGGGAACACGTCCCGCAACCGCTGCGTGCAGTGCCGCAACAGGGCCTCGCTGACGGCGACCGGCGTCCGCTTCAACTTGCCGTAGGCCGCCTGCAGGCTGGTTTCCAGGGTGCCTGCTTCCTGGTGCTTGAGGAAGCTTTCACGGCCGCTCCTGCACTCCAGAAGCGCGTCGCGTACCAACTCGACCAGCAGTGGGAACGTCAAGATGCCGTTCCAGCAACGGCCGCGATGCTCATCCCACACCTGCTGCAGCGCGTCGTCGTCCAGC
This sequence comes from Planctomycetaceae bacterium, assembly GCA_033762515.1. Lineage (GTDB taxonomy): Bacteria > Planctomycetota > Planctomycetia > Planctomycetales > Planctomycetaceae > DSVQ01. Next base: position 770 of record JANRLN010000296.1, on the reverse strand, counting down.
ACGTACCGCCACAACCAGCCGACTCCTTCCGCCAACGGCATCCTCGCCAACGCCGCCCGCTGACCCGCATCCATGACTCGCCTCCCCAGGTTCCAAACCCAGCGAACACCACCAGACAAATACCGAATCCATAGCCACTTACGATAGACCAAGATGTTGACAGTGGTGGTCAGGAGACCCGCGCACCACAGCGGGAGACCCGCGGGCAACTGTGGAGAGGCGGGAGTTGCACCTTCCTGTTTTGACGTGGTCTCTTGGAAACTCGGCGACATTCATTCGGGCAAATCAGCGATCCGAATCTTGCGAAACTGCAGATCGGTCGTCGGGTCGTGGGCCTGCAGGCTCAGGCGCCCGGCCTCCAGACGCAGTCCCTGCCGCGGGTTCTCGTGCGGCGCGCGGTCGTCCGTCCAATCGACGACTTGGACGCCGTCAACCCACGTCGAAAAGTGCGGACCGTCGGCGACGAGCGTCGCCGTGAACCACTCCCGATCGGATGAGATTACGCGCCGCGCCGCAACGCGGCGGAAGATCGCACCCGTACCGAAGTCGGCTGGTTGATTCCGGTCGTCGTGCTTGAAACCGCTCTGAATCTGGAATTCATAGCCGTCGGACGGATTCGTTTCCGTTCCGGGCATCGCACGGAAGAAGACGCCGCTGTTACCGTCACCTTCGCACTTGAACTGTAGCGAGAGGTGGAAATCCTTGTAATTCTTGTTGGTTTTCAGATAGCCGTAGGCCTTGCTGATCGCCATGCCGTGGATCGTGCCATC
>JANRLN010000295.1:0-13829 GCA_033762515.1 Planctomycetaceae bacterium | reverse complement strand
GGATCGCAGGCGGGCCCGGCCGGGAAGGAAACGGCGGCGAAATCGCCCGCGGCGAAGGGATCGAACTCCGAATCGCGACCCGCCGCAGCTGCCGAACCCGACAATCCCCATGTGCGGACCGACGCCAGCGGCCGCAAATGGGTGGGCGACATCCCCTGGGATGTCTTCTTCGACGATCCCCTGGCCATCGCGTCCAATACGACCGCAATCGGCGGTTCTGCGGAGCCGCCGCCAATTGGAAATATGACCAAACCGGATGGCGCGCCGGCAGTCCCGACGGCACTGGCTCCCGCAACGCCCGCGGCCCCCGCTGGAGCGACCGACTGGAAATCGCTGATCACGATGGAACAAATCGGCGACGAGACCAAACGCATTCGCAACCATCTCACGTCGTCGCTGCAGTCGGTGGGTACCTACAACGGGGGCTACAAGGAATTGCAGATCGACGGGGCCGTCATCGCGGCTCTGGCGGAAGTCGTCAGCCAGCACCCGGAGGACGTCAGTTGGAAAGCCAACGCACGCTACCTCCGCGAGTACGGCAGCCAGCTCCGGCAGGCCGCCCAGGCGCTGGGGCGTGAGAACTACACCAACTCCCAGGCCGCGGCCGAAGGGATCGAGGCTGTACTCGCCGGAAATGTGCCGGCCAACGCCGGCGATCCGCCGGCGACACGACCGTATGCCGAAGTCGCCAGCCGCGCCGGAGTGATGCAGCGAATCTCGAAGGCTTCCGAGTGGATGCGCTCGAACATCAATGCCGAGTCGGTGTTCAACAAGGAGCTCGACGAAATCCGGCAGGAGTCGGCGATTCTCGCGGCGCTCGCCAAGGTTGTGGCGGACCCCAGCTACGATTCGGCTGCGGAAGAGGACTACGTCGGCTGGGCCAAAGATCTGCTGGAAGCAGCCCGCGCCGCCGGGGCCTCGACCGAAGAGAAGTCCTACCCGAAATTCCAGGAATCGATGAACAAGATCAAAAAGGCCTGCGACGCCTGCCATGCCAGCTACGGAACTGGTTGATCTGCGTCGAGGCCGCTGCAACAACCGAAGCGGTCCAAAACTGCGGCGGAATGGATTCCTGGTCCTGCTTTGACAAGGGTGGGTGCTCGCATGCACGTTCGTTTCCTCGCTTTGGTCTGTGCGCTGGCCGCCGCCGCCCCGGCGCAGGCCGAAATCATCCGGCTGAAGACCGGTCACAGCCTGGAAGGGGATGTGCTCAAAGAACAGGCGGATGCGATCTATGTGGACATCGGCATCGACGTCATTCGCGTGCCTCTCAACCAGATCCAGTCCCGCACGACCGCCGAAGAATCGGCGAATGTCGCCGCCGCGCTCATCACCGACCGTCGGCTGTATCAGGAAGCCTCCCTGCCGCGGAAAAGCATCCGCGAACTTGCGGAGGAATTCGGCGAAGGCGTCGTGCTGATCGAAACGCCGAGCGGATTGGGTTCCGGGTTCATCGTGCACGCATCCGGGTTCTGCGTCACGAACTACCACGTCGTGGAGAAGGAAACCCGCATCGCCGCCACCATCTTCCATCGCGGCAGCACGGGCGAGTTCAATCGCCGGCGGATTGACGACGTCCGCATCATCGCCCTCAACCCGTTCTTCGACTTGGCGCTGCTGCAGCTTCCCGCTCAGAAAGACCTCGCCTTCCGCCCGGTGTCGCTGGCGAAAGAGCGCGAACTGCAGGACGGCGAAGACGTTTTCGCCATCGGCAATCCCCTGGGACTCGTCCGCTCCATCTCGCAGGGGATCATCAGCACCAAGAACCGCAATGTGAAGGGGCTCGTCTACATCCAGACGACGGCCGACATCAACCCCGGCAACAGCGGCGGCCCGTTGTTCAACTCGCGCGGAGAAGTGATCGGCGTCACCAACATGAAACTCCTATTCGCCGAGGGTCTCGGATTCGCGATCCCCGCCCCCTATCTCAAGCTGTTTCTCGACAATCACGAGGCGTATGCCTTCGATCGCAACAACCCCAATACCGGCTTTCGGTATCTCGACCCGCCGCGGCGGAAGTCGGCGGCGGCAACGGCGGGGGAACCCCGTTAGGGCTCGCATCCGAATCCGTTGCGCCATTGCAGATGCGTGAAGCTCCAAATCTCAAACCCTCAAATCTCCAACAAGCTCCAAGATCAAAACTCCCAACCTGACCTCGCCCGCGGCACGTTTGAGATTTGGTCGTTGGGATTTCTTTGGGATTTGATGCTTGAGATTCGTTGGTTGATCTCCACAAGAATCGCGCACGTGATTTTGGAGCGATGCCCTGGCGTCCACGCGACCCGACCCGCCGCCTCCCTGCAGACAAATGTCCACGTGCGATGCTGTTGAGTCGCGGCGAGAGTTCGTTATACTTCCGGGTTCGTGCCCGGGGCCTCCCGGATGGCCTTCCTGTCCCGGCAATTCGAATTTGAACTGCGGAGCGGATCTTGACTCTTTCGGAACCGGTCGACGTTAAGCCTTTGTTGCAGAGCCGCAACCCCATGCAGATGGACGAGTTCCTCAAGCTGCGCCGCGCGCTCTCCGCGGATCAGGTTGCCGCCACACGCATTGAGATCGATGCGCTCATCCGCGCCTCGGAAGCCGGCGGCACTCCGGTGGGGCAGATCGCCCGCGCCGGCATCGGCGCCCACCTGCTCGGGCAGCACAAAGTCGCCGATCGCCTGTTGTCGCAGGTCTCCGGCGACCCGGTGGCTCTCTTCGTTCACGCTCTCGTCTACCTGTCTTTGGATCTGCCCAAGGAGGCTGAAGAGAAGTTCGCCGCGGCGCAGAAAGCAGGTTTCGACACCATCGACGCCACGCTCCGCCGGGCCGGGGCGATCCGCATGCAGGGGCGCCTGGAAGACGCGGAAAAAACGCTGCGCAGCACCGGCACCGAAGGGGCCCGCCGCGCCGAATACTCCTACCAGATGGGCTGCATCCTTTCGGACCGCGGCGACACCTACGGCGCGATTGAATACTTCGAACGCGCCGTAGACATGGATCCGCATCATCCGCAGGCGCTGTTCCGCCTCGCCGGCGAAAACGCCCTCCACGGCAACGACAACGAAGCCATCCGCCTCTACGAGCAGGCCCTCAGCAAGCCCCCGTACTACCTCGGCGCGCTGATCAACCTCGGCCTCCTGTACGAAGACAAAGGTAACTACGCCGCCGCCGCCTTCTGCTTCCGGCGGGTGCTGGTGTACGATCCCGAGCACGAACGCGCTCGGATGTACATGAAGGACATCGAAGCCACCCAGGAGATGTTCTTCGACGACGACATGGCCCGCAACGAAGCGCGCCTGTCGCAGCTTCTCAGCCGCCCCGTCACCGACTTCGAGCTGTCGGTTCGCAGCCGCAACTGCCTCGCGGGCATGAATATACTGACTTTGGGCGACCTCACCCGCGTCACCGAACAAGACCTCCTCGGCGGCAAAAACTTCGGTGAAACCTCTCTCGTCGAAATCCGCGAGCTGATGGCTCAGCACGGGCTGCGCGTCGGTCAGAATCTCGCCGTTCAGAAGCCCGTTCGCGAAGCCGCAGCCCCGGCCGCGTGGAGCGCGTCGCTGGGCTTCCTGCAGCAGCCGGACCTGTCTCCGCAGGAACAGGCTCTCATGTCCCGCCCGGTCTCGGACTTGAACCTCTCCGTCCGCGCCCGCAAGTGCATGGCTCGCCTGGGAATCACCACCCTCGGCGAATTGACCCAGCGCACCCCCGACGAACTCCTGGCCACCAAGAACTTCGGCGTGACCTCGCTGAACGAAATCCGCCAGCAGCTCGCCGAACACGGCATCAAGCTGCGGAACGACTAGTCAGCCTCTCCCCCGCGACGCCCGGTCAGCTCCACATGCGGCCGATGCGTCGTCGAACGTCCGACGTCGACATCAGGGCGGGACCGCTCCCGGCGGTCCCGTCCCGATCCGCAAGCCGCGCCGTCACCACTTCAAACAGCGGGATCAGCTCGTCCGGGACGAACCGCGTCCGCTGCGAGTAGCTGTGCTGGTCGTTGCGGTGTCGCGACGTGAAGTAATACCGCTGCGGATGGCATACGGTCAGCCATTCCTTCGCGCGCGTCAGGGCCACGTAGAACAGCCGCCGCTCCTCTTCAATCTCCGCGTCGCTCCCCGTCGCCATGTCGGACGGAATGTTGCCGTCCGCGGCGTGCAGCACATACACCGCCTCCCACTCCAGACCCTTGGCCGAGTGGATCGTGCTCAGCGTCAGCCAGTCTTCGTCCAGCAGCGGGTCGGCGGCGAAGTCCTGCGTCGACGTCGGCGGGTCGAGCGTCAACTCCGCCAGCATCTGCGAGCGATTCTCAAACCGGCCCGCCAGCAGCTCCAGTTGTTCCAGGTCGCGCAGCCGCACAAACGCGTCGTCATACTTCTGCTCCAGCAGCGGCGCCAGAAACAACCGCGTGTGATGCAGTTGCTCCGCCAGCGTCAGCGACTTCGACGAATCCTTCGCCAGCAGCGTCAACAGGCTCACAAACAGCGGCCAATGCACGGCCGCCGCCGCCGGGGGCTGAAACTCCCTCCAGGCGGCGAAGCGTCCCTCCGTTTGCTGCAGGCGTTCCACCAGGTGCGCCCCCTTCTTCGGGCCGATCCCCGGCACCAGCAGCAGCACCCGCAGGGCCGACACCGTATCGCGCGGGTTTTCCGCCAGCCGCAGGAAGGCGAGCATGTCCTTCACGTGGGCGGCCTCTGTGAAGCGCAGCCCGCCGTATTTGTGAAACGGAATGTTGCGCCGGGCCAGCTCCAGTTCCAGCGCCAGGCTGTGGTGCGCCGCCCGGAACAACACCGCCTGCTGACGCAGCGGCATCCCGGTGTCGCGATGCGACAAAATCCGCTCGACGACGTAGTCGGTCTGCTCGCTTTCATCCCGGCAATTCGCCAGCACCGGCTTCGCCCCCGCAACGCGCGTCGACCACAACGTCTTGCGGTGCCCCTCCCGGGCCAGAGCAATCACTCCGTTGGTCGCCTCCAGCAGCGGCTGAGTGCTGCGGTAGTTCTGTTCCAGCGGCAGAATCGTCGCGCCGGGGAAGTGCTCGCCGAAGTCGAGAATGTTCCGCACGGTCGCCGCCCGAAACGCATAGATCGACTGGGCGTCGTCCCCGACGACCGTCAGCCCCTCCCCCGCGGGAGACAACCCGCGCAAAATCTCCAATTGCAGCGTGTTCGTATCCTGATACTCATCCACCAGCACCGCAGCGAACTTCTCCCGCACCACCGTCGCCGCCGCCGGTTCGGTCATCAGCACGTGCCAGAACAACAGCAGGTCGTCGTAGTCCAGCACCTGCTGCTCCTCCTTGCGGGTGGTGAAGGCGGTAAACAGCCGCTTCAACCCCTCCAGGTGCTCGCTGCACCAGGGGAACTGATCCTTCAGCACCCGGTCGAGCGCGTGCTGCGTGTTCACGCACCGGCTGTAGATGTCCAGGCACGTCCCCTTCAGCGGAAACCGGCTCTCCCCCTTCGACAGCTCCAATTCCGAACGCAGCGCGTTCATCAGGTCTTCCGCGTCGCTGCGATCCAGAATCGTGAACTCCGGCGCCAGACCGATTAGATGACCATGCTGCCGCAGCAGCCGCGTGGCGACGGCGTGAAACGTCCCGCCCCAGATGTCCCGCGCCGGCGAGAGCCGCGCCCCAGCCCCCGGACGCTGCTGCCGCACCAGCAGACCTTCCACACGCCGCAACATCTCGGCCGAGGCTCGGCGGGTGAACGTCAACAGCAGGATGCGTCCCGGCGGCGTCCCCTGCGCAATCAGGGCTGCCACCCGATGCGCCAACGTCGTCGTCTTACCGGTCCCCGCCCCGGCGACAATCAGCAGCGGCCCACTCCCATGCAGCGCAGCCGCACGCTGCTGCGGGTTAAGCGTCGCCAGCAATTCCCCCAGCCCGGTCGCCTCCATGCCGCGCAAACCCCTCCTGGAACCTCCACGGCTCCGCCGAAACTCCCCCCGGCGCCGCAGCCTTCCCCCGGCATCAGCTTACTCGATCCCCGTGATGACCACACGCATCCCCCCGCAACGAGCCGCCAACGTTGCTGAGCAGAGTGTTCCACACTGCGCATGCGCACGTTCCCGACGCCCCCCAGACTCCGGTCGCTCACGCTCGCGGCTCGCAGGCCAACGCCCCGCAGAGTCAACGCAGCTTTTCTGACCGATTCCGCGTCGTAAAAAAAACGTCGAGAACGTTCGCACAGGTGTTGGACCACCGTCGTTCCGCCCGATCTGCAGCCAAGAGGCTGGCCCAACTTCGAACCGCGCAGGGAGCGCAGTGGGGTCGCCAGACCGCCGGACTGTGATAACGGAGTCTCACATGCCCTGGCGCGGCGTAACGGCCACAAGACGCTGGTGGTGCCGCCGGGCGGCCATCGTCGCCTCGGCATGTCTGTCGGCCCTGTTCCTCGCCATCGACTCGGCCGCCGAGGATGACCCGTGGACCCCCGCGCTGCTGATCGATTCCAGCCCGGCGTTTCGTTTGCAGCCTCGATTTCTGCTGACCCAGGCCGAGGGTGAATCCGCGGAGTCATCGCCAGCGCCTGACCCATTGCTCAGCGAACTCAACGCCATCGCTCAACAACCGACACGTGAAACCGTGGAGTCGTTCGAAGCCCCGGTCACTTCTTTGACCCTCAGTCCCAGCACCGTCGGCAAAAGTCCCGCCGCCGTGTTCGTGATCAATCAGGAGATGATCCGCCGCAGCGGGGCGCAGTCGCTGCCGGAAGTGCTGCGGATGGCCCCTGGAGTGCACGTCGGCGTCGGTAACGGACTGACGCCCAACGTCAGCATTCGCGGCTTCGGCGCCGGCAACCTGGTTCCGTTCTCTTCGCGGGTCCTGGTGTTGATCGACGGTCGCAGCATTTACGAGCCCATCATTGGCGGCGTCAATTGGATACCCAACGACGTCGTGCTGCAGGATGTCGAGCGGATCGAAGTCATCCGCGGTCCCGGCGCGACGATTTGGGGCGCCAATGCCGTGAATGGCGTGATTAACGTCATCACCAAGAAGGCGGCCGATACGCAAGGACTGCTGGTTCAGGGGATCGGCGGCAGCGAGTATCAGAACATCACCGTCGCCCGCTACGGGACGAAGGTCGGCGATGATGCCTATCTCAGAGTCTTCGGAAAATTCCGCGACATTGACGACCGCCTGCGCGATCCACAAGACGCTGCCAACAGCACGGCGTTTCGTAACGAGCCCGCCAACGACGGCTTCCATGATTTCCACGGGGGCTTTCGCTTCGACAAGACCTTCGAATCCTCGGACGAATTGTCGGTGCAGGGTCGCATTGCGGGGTCGCCTGCCGGATCGGCTCAGGTGACTCCCGGCCCGCTCCAGCTCTTGCTGAATCCCAATCCAGGGACGTACTTCAACGGGAGCGTCCAGTCGAACTGGACGCGCACCTTCGAAGACGATTCCAGCTTGACTCTGCTGGCCATCTACGATCGGGCCGATGAGCAGATCTCCTTCGGTCGGACCAATCGCGATTCGTACATCCTCGACGCGGCATATCGCTGGCGTTACGGCGAGGCGCATCGGCTCGTCGCCGGCGCTCAGTTCCGCCTGGATCGAGATACTTTTTCAAAAATCAACTATCCCTCGCTGGAAATCGCTTTCGATCCACCTTCCCGCACGTACAACGTCGTCAGTTGGTTGCTGCAGGATGAAATCCAGATCGTGCCCGATGACCTGACGTTCCTCGCCGGGTGCAAAATGGAAGTCAATCCTTTCACGGGTTTTGAAATCCAGCCCTCCGGCCGGCTCCTCAAGACCATCGACGAACGTCGAGTGGCCTGGTTCGCTGTCTCGCGTGCGATTCGTCGTCCGAATCGTATCGATGAGCATCAAAACATCACGGCCCTTGGCCAAGGGGCCATCGGGCCTTTAGGCGTCGGCAAAGTGGTCGGCAACCCGCATCTGAAGTCAGATGTCCTGGTCGCATTTGAATCCGGCTATCGGGCCGAGCCGCTCGAATGGCTCACCTGGGACGTTGCCGCGTTCTGCAACATCTACAACGATCTCCCGGTGATCGTCTTCGATCCCACCGCGCTGGGCGGTGCACTCACCAACGCCAATATCGGCAGCGCCCAATCCTACGGAGCCGAGTTGAGCAGCACCGTCACCATGACGGAATCTTGGAAAGTGACCGGCGCCTACAGTTATCTCACGATCTTCTCCCAGGTGCAGTCGACCTCGCCCCAGTTCTTCGCGCAACTCGGCGAGAGCGCCTATGAAGGGATTGCTCCGAACAATCTCGTCTACCTCAGAAGCGCGTGGAATCCCGCCCCCAATTGGGATGTCGACGTCATCGGTCGCTATGTCGATCGAATCAGCTACAACGTCGGCACGGTTCCTTCCTACGTGGAAATGGATCTCCGATTGGCCTGGCGACCGCGGGAACGGCTGGAAGTCGCGGTCGTCGGCCAAAACCTGCTCGACGCGGCCCATCCCGAATTCGGTACGCAAGAGTTCGCCGCCTACATCCCCTTGCGCACGCAGACGCAGCGCGGCGTGTATGGATCGGTGACGTACGAATACTAACCTTCGGTCGATTGGTGACGAGCCCCGCGAGCCGGAAGCGTCAGCGCCCGGAGTCTATCAGCGAAGTGTGCCGCCACTTCCGCCCGATCCACTCGCTGTTCTCGTTTGGACGCTCTGCTTGCACACGAGGGTACGAAGCCGCGATGGGGAGCGCAAGACCGTGAGCGAAGATCTTCCCTGAAGATTCGCCGGAGAGAGGCTGGCTTCGAGTTGTTCCCTTGCAATTCGGTGACGCCGGACGGCATGCTGTACACCTTCAGCACGGCCCACATCTGTCCATCCGCGTTGCCGGTCTGAGGCCTGCTTCGGGACACCGGGGACTGCTCTTCATGGCTCGAATTCTGATCGCCGACGACAACGAGATCGATCGTCGCATGATCGCCCGGCAGTTGATTGAGCTGGTCGAGAAAGAGCACCACGAACTGGTGTTCGCGGGCAATGGCGAAGAAGTGCTGGAAAAAATCGCCGAATGCCCCATCGATGTCCTGCTGCTGGACCTCAAGATGCCGGTGATGGACGGGGCCGAGACCTTCGCCATCATGAAGAACTGCCCGATCAAGCGCAAGATCCCCGTGCTCATTCTCTCCGGGGCGACTCCGGCCGACGTCGTCAATTTCATCAACCTCGGCGCCGAGGATTGCTTCCTCAAGAGCAACGACGACGCCCAGCGCGAGTTGCTGCGGGCTCGGGTCCGAAATTGCCTGCTCAAACAACGCGCCGAACGTGAGTCGGAGCGACGGCTGGAAGAATTGGAGATTGAACGCGGCAAGCTCAGCCGGCTCGTCAACGCCTTGTTTCCCTTCGATGTCGCCAGCCAACTGCTGGCTGCCATCGGTAACGAATCCCATGCCCCGCAATTTACGATCGAGCCCCGCTTGTACAACCAGGCGGCCGTGATGTTTTGTGACATCGTCGGTTTCACCGCCTACTGCGAAACCGAACATCCCCGGCATGTGGTGCAGTGTCTGCGGAAGCTCGTGTCTCAGTTCGAGCAGATTGCCGAACGCCGCGGACTCGAAAAGATCAAGACGATCGGCGACTCCTTCATGGCGGCCGCGGGCTTATCGAGGTACTTCGCGAACCCCGTGAAGGAAGCGGTCGACTGCGGTTTCGAATTCCTGGAGACGGCGAATTCCCTTCCCCCGCAATGGAGCCTGCGCATCGGGATCGACTTTGGACCCGTCGTGGGGGGCATTGTGGGCGACACCAGGTTTCAATATGACATCTGGGGCCATACAGTCAACGTCGCAGCACGGGTCGAAAGCGCCGGCGAAGACGGAGCCGTCAACCTCTCCTCCAACGCGTGGAGTCGCGTCTCTAACCACTTCATTGCCGACACAAAGAATGTCTCGCTGAAGGGGCTGGCGGATCGGCACATCTTCGTCATCCGCCCGCGATTGAGTTCCGGGGGTTTGTCGAGCGAGTTCTTGAGCCACGTTCCGTCGTAGCCCCAGACATTCCGTGCCCGCTTACGAACCCTGCGTGAGTTCAATCTTGGGCAGCACGGCGATCTGGAACCAGTACTGGTCGAGTCGACGCATGGCATCAATGAAGCTGGGGAAATCGACCGGCTTTTTGACGTAGGTATTCGCCCCCGCCTGATAGCAGTCTTCCACGTCGATCGGCGCCTCGGAAGTGGTGAAGACAATCACGGGAATCTGCCGCAAATCGGCGTTGGCCTTGATATCGCGCAGCACGGCACGCCCATCGGTCCCGGGCAGGTTCAAATCCAGCAGAATCATGCTGGGGCGGGGGGCCGCGTGAGGTTCCGCGTACTTCCCGCGCCGGTAGAGGAAATCGAGCGCATCTTCTCCGTCAATGCAGCGCGAAACCGGATTCGCGATATGCAAATCTCGAAACGCCTTCTGAGTTTGTCGGAAATCCACGTCGTTGTCTTCAACGACCAGGATCGGGTAATCCTGTGGTCGAGGGGCCATTGTGCACTCCATCTTGAGAGACAATCGGCGGCAGGGTGATCCAGAACGTTGAACCTTGGCCGAGTTCCGACTCGACCCACGCACGCCCATTATACGATTCGACAATCCGCCTGACGATGGCGAGCCCCATTCCGGTTCCACCGCCGTACATCGACTGTCCATGCAGCCGCTTGAACGGTTTGAACAACTCGCTCAGATGCCGCTCGCGGATTCCGATGCCGTTGTCGCGCACGAACAGCGCTGTCCGTCCATCTTTGTCCGGCCGGCAGCCGATGTCGACGCGCTTTTCCGAACGGTCGTTGTACTTGATCGCGTTGGTCACCAGGTTCTGCAGCACCCGCTGCAATTCCGAGCGGCGACCATAGACCGTCGGCAGCCGTTCTGTCTGCACCGCGACATGTTCTTCATGGATCTTCTGCCGTAGGTTCTGCTGCACCTCCGCCACCATTTCGTTCAAGTCAATCGCCTCAATGGTGATCTTCTCTCGGCCCACCCGCGACCAGGCCAGAATCTCTTGAATCATCTCGATATTGACCTGGCAGCGTTCTCCGGCCTCGGCCGCCAACTTCAGGGCCTCTTCCTCGCGACCCCGTCGGAGGGCATCGGGAAGTTCCTCGGACACAATGAACGCCACGTTTCGCAGCGGGGTCTGCAGGTCGTGCGAGACCGTGTATGCAAACGCCTTCAGATCTTCATTGGACCGCTGCAGCTCCTCATTCGTTCCGCGGAGCTGCCTTTGCTTGTCTGAAATCACCGACGCCAGAAGGTTGAAGGCTCCCTGCAACTCGCCGATTTCATCGTGCCGATCGACCGGCACACGCAAGTCCAGCAGTGTTTCCGGCTTGGCGGTCCGCATGGTGCGCGCGAGTCGCTGGACCGGGCTGATAATCAGCATCGACAGCGTCAGGTAGACCGTAGGCAGCAGGAACGACACGACCGCCGCTAGAATGTAGATCGCCGTCCAGTTGTGCTGAGTGAGCCGCTGATCGAGCGGATCCAGACTGACCGTCAACATCGAGACTAACTCGACAGGTCGCGGCAGGGAGTACAGGTCCGTTGCTCCCGACCAACGCGAGCGTGTGAAGATCAGGAGCTGATTGGACTCAGGCCGCAGTTGGATCGACTGATCTCTCACCGCTTCAATCAAGTTGGCGCGACTCGTAAAGTCATTGAACACATCTCTGGGAGAATACGTCTGATCGGCCGGCCCGTAACTTAACTGCCAGGCATCCACGGTCTGAATGTTCATAGAAGTCGGATTCGCCGAGAGTGCGTTCAGTTCGGCGAGCAGCGGATCCGGGGCTGTGCTCTCCACGTGTTCGCTGTCTTGTGGGGTGTCTGCCTCGTCCCCGTCGGCTTGCAGGTTGTGCTCAACGGGGCTGTCGGGCGAGGCAGGTGGCATCGGTGCGACGGGTTGGCTGAGTCCGGTCGTCGGACTGGAATGCGAACCTTCATCAGGCGGGGCCGTGGTGACATAAGCAAATTGGAACGCGACTGCGCCGTCGGCGCTGAGCCCCTCCCAGGCGTCATTCCGCGCTTCGGTGGGTTGAGACTGCAACACCATTTCAGGTGACCCGGTCAGGCTCTTGGCCCGTGTCCGCCAGAGAAGTTCATGGGCCTCGGTGGTGCTCTCGCGAAGTCGGTCCAGGAAAATCGCACTCGGCGCGATGACACCCGCCAGCGTCAGCGGCAATAGGCCCAGCCAAACCTTGTACAGAACGGAAAACTGAGACCATTTGCGGCGCGGAATCCCGAAGACGGCCGACGCTGTCAGCTTGCTTGTCGCGGCGGGCCGATTGATCCGCTGGGGCATCAGACGACAGGCCTTTCAGTTCTTGACGACGGCGCTGGAGGACAGAAACTGTGCGTTCGCCTTGAGTCGCCGCTCATCCAATGACGCCTGACGAATCTGGATGCGGACGCGATTCGCGGACTGGTCTTCATACAAGTTAGCCGTTGCCAGCCGCCGAAACGAATCATTCTGCTCCGTGACAATCAAGAGCTGACGGCCGCGCGGCGCTCCCGCGACGGTTTCCTGGGTCAGTTGATTGACCTTCTCAAGACTGGGGCCAATCTCGTTCAGCGGTTGCTCCAGCAGAAAGACAATGTGCCAAGGTTCTGCGGCCCGACTCTGGAAGTCTTCGAGCTTCTTGAAATGGATCCACTTGACCGCGCGTTCCCCCTTGGCGTCTTTCAGTTTCTTGTACTGGTCAAGGGCCGCAGTCTCAAAGAGTTTTTCGTTGGCACTTTTGCGCTCACCGATGACCGCGATCTGCAACGCCGCTCGGGATGCGACGACGGTAGGCGGCGCTGCAGGGGCTGCGACCGGCGTCGGCTCGACGAATGCCGCCAGGAAGTAGAGATACTTCGCTTTGATCTCGTACTCGCGATCAATGACCACCACCTGCGTCCCTTGCGCCGGCGCGATTTGTGCGCCGATCGCCAGCCCGCAGAGGCAGCCGATGATTCGCCGGTCCAGACGCATGCCGCGAACGCCCAATCCTCACCAAGAATGCAGAGTTGCCGCGAGATACTCTATCCGCTGGAACAACCCTTCGCCTTGTCAAATTGGCAGTGGCTGGGCGAACTCCCTCCGATAACAGCCGTTCCGGTCGATTGGGCAGAATCTGACCACCTGACGATTCTGGCGATGGTATCGACAATAACGCTCAGTACGTGCCGCCGCTTGCGAGCCGGCTTGTGCGCCCGGAGCCTCGCATTTCGCAGTCTGCAATTCACGCGTTTCCCACCGCCGCCAGACTCCGGTCGCTCACGCTCGCGGCTCGCTCGCGACCTCGCGCCACATTTTGCCCAAGGGTGAGAGTTCATGAATCGGGTGGAGAGCTAAGGGCTAACGGCTAAGGGCCAAGAAGACGGCCGTCATGGCGCAGTTCTCGGTCGCTCAACCCCTAGCCTATCGTCATCGTCCCTTCGCCAAAAATTCGCGCAACATTTTCGCTCAGGGTGAAAGGACACGAATCAAGTCGAGAGTGGAGGGTCGAGGGTCGAGAGCCAGAAGTTGGGCCGCCGTGCCGTCCCTCAGCCCTCAGCCCTCAGCCCGCAGACTCCGGTCGCTCACGCTCGCGGCTCGCCTGAACCCTCAACCCTCAACCCTCAACCCTCAACCCTTAGCCCTTAACCCTTAGCCCTTAACCCTCAACCCTTAGCCCCCAACCCACCATGACTACCAAAACCGAACTCCTGGAAGAACTTCGACGGCTGGCTTCCGAGCAGGGGCCGAATATTACGCTGTATCGCTTTCGCGAGCAGACCGGCGTCTCCCGTTACCAGGTCTACGACCGCTGGGGGAATTGGACCAACCTCCGACGGGCCGCGGGGTTGCCGCCGCGGGTCGACCCCACGCCGGTCTA
>JANRLN010000294.1:0-31116 GCA_033762515.1 Planctomycetaceae bacterium | reverse complement strand
CAAGTCCGACAGTTCCACCGGCGGACGACGTCCCGTGGTGGCCGAAGGAGCGGGACGGCCAGTTGATCCCGCAGCTGGAACTGACGGCCGAGAATCTGCCCTGTCCCCACCGGGGCGACGTCGTTCGGGCCGATCAGCGGTGTTCCCTCTGTGGCCAGACCGATCGGCAGTACGACGTCTACGCCTGCGCGAAGTTCGGCGAGTGCTCGTTGATCCCGTCGACTAAGGGCGGACGGCTGTCCGATTGTTTCAAATGCGAGGTTCGTCGCGCGGCCATCGCGACGCCGTTGGGAGCGCTGCCGATCGCGCCACAGGCTACGGCAAAGCGTTCCGGGCCGATTCGGGTTGCTCTCTTGACGCCCGACCTGGGCGCGGGCGGTGCGGAGCGGTGGATTGCAAGTCTTGCCAAGCATCTGCCGCGCGATCGCGTGGAGATGACTGCGGTGGGAGTCGTCCGGGACGGCCAGAAGTGGGATCCGGTCGCGCGGGAGATCACCGCGACCGGCACGGCAGTCTATGGAACGCGCGGGGTGCGGTGGGGGATCCATCCCACCGAGGACTCGACCGTCACGTTCGTCGAGACCGACGACGAGGTTTGCCGAAAGACGATGGCGGGGGCGGACGTCGTGATTTCATGGGGGATTAGTGAGACCGGACCGTTGCTCGCCGCGGCCGACTGGCGTGGGCGGCACGTGATCGTCTCGCATGGATCCTCCCAGTGGTCGTTTGATCGTCTCAGCGCGGCAGCCCCGACGGCGACGCATTGTGTCGCCGTGTCGGCCGATGCGGCCCGGGCTTGTCCCGCGGGGACAAATCCGGTCGTGCTCTGGAACGGATCGGAGCTGGAACGACTTGCCCCAACACGGTCGGCCGCAACGGTGCGACGGAGTTGGGGCTGCTCTCCGAACGACCTGTTGGTCGGATACGTCGGCCGATTGAGTCCCGAGAAAAATCCCCTCGCGGTGGCCCGGCTGGCGGCCGTCCTGCAGGCCCGGCTGCCGCACCGGAAGGTTCGGCCTGTCTGGATCGGCGCGGGGATCGTCCAGGTTGTGCCCGGAATGAAAGCCGAAGCCGCCGCGATCGCCGGCGACGCCTGCGTCTGGGTTCCGCCGCCACCGCATATTGGCGACGCCTGGGGCGCACTCGACTTGCACGTCATGGCCTCCCCGGAAGAGGGATTCGCTCTGGTTGTGACCGAAGCATTGGTCTGCGGTGTCCCCACCGTGGCCACGCGAGTCGGCATCGTGCCCGAGATCATCGCGAACTGGGGGAACCTTGTCGTTCCTGTCGACCCCGATCCAACGGGCGATCAACTCGCCGACGCGGCCGAGATCGCCCTGTCCGAGCAACACCAAACCAACGTCCGGCGAGCGCGCACGGTGGTCTGGGAAGAGTTCACAGCCGCACGGATGGGAAGCCGCTGGGCGGATTTCCTGCAATCCATTATCGAGGTGTGACATGCCCGACCACGGATGGGACCGGGTGGCCGACTGTGGCCACGGAGTGAGCGTTGGTTCGCAGTTCTCCTGCGATGACCGAGGAGACGAGTTCGACCGACGGATTCACGTTCAGTATCCCGACCAGCCGCCGCCCTGTCGCCACGTGCGGCCGGGCGATCTGTGCATCACGGCGGTTGAGAAACAACCGCTGGGGTTCGAGCTACTGGACCGCCTGGCCGAGTTCGCCCGGCAGCCGGGGTCGCTTTACGTCCACTGCCGGGCGGGAATGTGCCGCGGACCGACCGTTGCCGTTGTCGCTCTGGTCGCCCGAGGCCTGACAGTCGGCCAGGCGATGGGATCTGTTGCCGACGCGATGGTGTCGCAGTATCGGTGGTTTCCACTGGCACCCGAGTTCTACCAGCCAGTCATCAACGAGGTTTACCAGTGGGCCATCCAAAGGTCGGCCAGAGCAGCGTAACCGTCAGGACACTCCAACAAGCATCCCGCCTGGAACACCCGATCGAATGAACTGGCGAGCCTGCTTTCTGGTGTCTCGCTGCGGGATCTCTCTCGTGATCTTGTTGAGCACGTTCACCTTGCACGGGGCAAGCAGTTCGATCCCAAGAAGATGGCCGGCGTGGTCGTAATTTGCGAACGCGTCACCATGCGCGAACTCGCGAACGTCAACCGCCTTACCCTCGCGCAGTTGGATGTATACGGCGTCAATCCGGCCAGATGTCCGGTCAACGCTCACCGACAGGTCAAAACTTGGGCGGTTTTGTGCGTCCAGCCGTTTAGCGGCCATGAATATCTACCTTAATTGCCGTGATCACAACGATGCGATCGGGATGCCTGGTGAACACCACATCAACGGCTTCATGGTCGTGCCGATACCGCCGCCACCGTTCTCTTCCGCCTTGTGTCGGAAGGTCGCGTTTCTGCGGCGCCTCGAGCACTCGAAGTACTTCCTGTTCCGTTATCGACCGAATCTTCATCTGTTCCGTCGCATGGGGAGCAAACTCGACCTGTTTCACTCCGAGAACGCTCGCCGCGACGACCTTCCCGTCAATGCCACCAACGCAACGTAAACTGACGGGCTTGGGCTGCGACGACTTCGCCATCACTCGATGTCCTGGCCCGAGACACAACCTGTTGTTCACCGCCCGCTTATGACAAGCGTACGGTGGTGGAGCGTGTCATGCAAACATCGATCCGAGAAGATTTTCAGACAATCGGGCGCACCGCGTCAACACCTTGTCCACACCCCGCTTTGACACGCCAAATCCCCATCCCCTTCCGCCAATACCACTTGGGTAAACTGTTCAAAGTTGAACAAAAGTTCGTTGCGTAGTGAGCGCATGAACATTATTGTTCACCTACCTCGAACCGAGGCACGCGCTGGCCGCGCCACGTGAGAAAGAAACAGCAAGCCCGTGGATGAAGGGCACGCGGCCGCTCCCTGATGTTGGGAGCCACTGATGGTCTCGCTCATCGCTCTTGGCCCGGTCTCTCGGGCAGTCTTCATTCGTCTCTGGCCGCTCCTGTGCTGGATCGACACCGGGCCTACGCCTGCGTCATCACCACCAGCGCTTGCGGTTATTTGCGGTGGACGCTAGACACCTTGCAACGTGGTGGGTAGATTCCGGCGAGAAATCGAACCACGCGAGAGGCTTGGACCCCTCCCGCGTGGCTCTAAACCAGCAACCGTAAACAGCACGGATGGTAGTTCCAGGATCATTCACGGGTGTCGCGATTTCTTCGACATACCGCAGGTATCCGCACCCGGCCGAATTCCGTGTCGGACGTGACTTCGCAGGAGACCAAGATGGCCGCGACGAAAACGAAACAGGGGTACGACTACGACTTTGGGTGTGACGGGCTGATTCCGTTCGCCGAGGCCGCGGACAAGATGGGCGTGTCGGTCGACACCCTGGAGAGGTACTCGACCAAGGGGTACATCCGCGCCGGGATCCACCGCGGCAACGTCCAACGTGGCCGACGAATGGTGTGCGTCCGCTCCATGCGAGAGTACCTCGCATCAATCGAGCAGTAACCGAGATCGTCGCCAAGTCGACGACAGGCTTCCCCCGAGCGACCGGGCGTCGGGGTCCATGGTGTTCTTCTGCGCTCCCGGTGCGCTCACTGAGGTGTGACATGAGCGGATCGAGTGCTGGGAACTTTGTGGCGGAGACGCCCGCGGCGTCCGACGAGGACCGATATCTGGACCAGGCGGCACAAAAGACGGTTGACGGAGCGGACTACACGCTGTCGCTCGTGGCCCTCGCGATGCCGAACGAGAAAGACAAGTTGATGGAGCTGGCCGCGCAGGTGCGACTTCTGGCGAGCCGCGAACGGGCCGCTCGATGCGAGGCACGGCTGAAGAACAGCGAAGCGATTCGCCAGCGTGTTGCCACATCGGCTTACCAGAGCCGCGCGGACCGACTTGAAGACGAGCTGGACAAGGCGAACCGCAAGATCGATCGGCTCAAGGCGAACCTCAACCGGGTCAATCACGCTCTGACCGCGTCCCGCGTGCGGATTCAGGAGTTGGCCGCGAAGGCCAAGAAAGGCGGTGCGTCTTGAACGGCTACCTCGTGGTCATCTCTGGCACGATGGACGAACTGCCTGTTCGCCTGTGCGAGAGCGAATCGTTCGCCAGAGAGTGGGCAACGGCCTGCGATCCAGAGAAGGAAGCGGACGTAGTCGCTGAGCAACGCGGCATCGACATTGCGGGCCGCCTGATCTGCATCCGGCTTCAAAAGTTCGTTGACGGTGCTCCGGTCTCCGACGAAGTCGTCCGCGATCTTGAGGCCGAGGACGAAGCGGAAGGCGGTGCCGAATGAACGAGACCGAAAACGCCCGCATCTCCGGGGTGCGTCTCGGTTTTGACCGCGACATCTTTCTTTCGTTCTGGGTCACCGTCGAGGGCAAAGGCTGGGGCCAGAGCATTGGCGGCTACGTTCTCGCGAAGAAAGGCGAGCCGGAAGGGTTTGCCAAAGGCTTCGTCGCTATCGCCAACCTGCTGAACGTCGTCGGCGTCGAGTCGTGGGAAGAACTCAGGGGCCAGTTAATCCGCGTGAAAGACGTAGGCGGGCCGGGCAGTAGTACACCCCCGATCATCGGCCACATCATGGACGACAAGTGGTGGGACATTCGCACTGAACTCGCGAAGTAGCTCCCACATCACACTCTCCCATTAACACGAAAGGTATCTCATGGATGCGATAGCAGCGGCGGTAGCATTGGCCGCTATTCGAGCGAAGGGGCTGACCGAAGAGGCGGACATCCTCGAAGCGGCGATTGATGAGGCCCTGTGCGATGAACCGATTGTCCGCATCGCAGGCGGAGTTACGGCGGACCAGATCGCGGACAAGGTGGTCGAGAAGCTGTTGAACCGCAGGCAGGTTGTCGGGGCGAAGCTGGTCCAGAAGCAGATTCCGGACGGCGTGCCAGCGGTGCCTTGGGAAGTTGGGAAATTCGGAGTGACGTCTGAAGAGGGTCGCCTTGTCATCGACGAAGACGACATGGAGTTAACGCCAGTGTTCGCCGAAGGCAGTGCGTCACCGGCGGACACCATGCGCGCCATCGTCGCCGCGATGAACGCCTACTACTCGCCGCAGACGCCAGCGGAAGCGGCTTCCGCGAACAGCGAGACAGGCATCCCGGACACAGCGGGCTATCCGGTGCCGGATTACGACGCTGTCGATCCTAGCTGACTCAGGCACATAGCACGGAGGCGAGCATGTTGGTTTTGGAACGACTCCCTGGCGAAACGGTCTATGTCGGCGATGACGTCAAAGTGACTGTCACAAAGGTGCGAGGGAACAAGGTTTGGATTGGGTTTGACGCACCTCGGTCGCTGCCAATCCATCGGGGCGAGGTCTACGACAGGATGCGTCAGGAGCGGCGGACGAACGAGGACGGGGAGCGGTTGTAGGGCGGCGGGGCGGATCAATTCTCAAAGGGGTGTGATATGTCGAGTGTGCTGATTGAGAACGTGGGGGCGATTGATCGACTGACGATCCCGGTCCCTGATGGCGGCGGTGTGGTGGTCCTGCGGGGACCGAACGGTATCGGAAAAACGACGGCCCTCGATGGGGTGTCCGCGCTGGTGAACGGCGGCAAACCGCCGGGGCTGCGGGACGGGGCGAAGCGAGGCGTGATTGAGGGCCTCGGGGCGAGGATCACGGTCGGGCTGTCGTCGCGTCGCTCGGGGGAGATCGAAGTGCGGTCGCTCGAAGGGCGGCTGGACGTGTCCGACATCGTCGACCCTGGTATCGCCTCGGTCGAAGCTGCGGACGCTCGGCGGATCCGGGCCCTTGTCGCGGTGGCTGGTGTGTCGGCCAGCTCGGAGACGTTCGCGGACCTGGTCCCCGGCGGGGCCGACGAGATCGAGGCGAGCGTGACCGAAAAGGTGCTCGGCTCTGGTGACGTTCTGGAGATCGCGGGGGCGGTGAAGCGGCTGCTTGAAAGCAGGGCGCGGCAGATCGAGACGCAGTGTGAGAACGCGGAGGGCAAGGCGAGGACGCTGGCCGCACAGGCGGGCGAAGTCGACGCGGATCAGGTCGTCGATCCGGCACGGCTCCAGAGCGATTTCGAGGACGCGGTGAGGCGTCAGCAGGAGATCGAGGCGGCGGACGCTGCATGGACGAAGGCGCAGGCGACCGTCGCGGAGTGCGAGGCGGGATTGTCGGCCGGGACGGATGCGGTCGACATCGACGTTCTGCGGGCACGTTCGAAGGTTCTCGCGGCTGAGTTTGACGAGCGGCAAAAGACGCTGGTCGATCTGGAGCAACAGATCGAAGCCGCGCGGGCGGACCTGCAGCAGACGCGGAACGATATCCGTCTGGTCGACGAGCAGATGGCAGCGGCGAAGCGTGACCGCGAGCGAGTGGCCGCTCTCCGCAAGATGCTCGACGAGGCGAAGGCTGTCCCCGCAGTCGAGTCGAACCAGATCGAGGCGGCCCGCCTGTGTGTCGACATGGCTCGCGAGGCGATCGAGCGGGGCGCCCTGCTGCGGGCGGCGGTCGAGAAGAAACAGCAGGCAACCGCAGCGTTCTCCGAGGTTTCCGCACTGCGGCGACAGGCCGAAAAGCTGCGGGCGTCGGCTGCGGGCACGGACGGCATTTTGTCCGACCTCGTGGCGAAGCTGGGCGTGCCCCTGTCGGTCAAGGTCGTCGACGGCCGAACCAGGCTGGTTACGGAAACGGATCGCGGGCTGATCCCGTTCGCTGACCTGTCAGCCGGCGAGCGGTGGCGAGTTGCTTTGGACATTGCGATCGAGGCGGTGGGCCTGCGAGGCCTGCTCGTCATTCGTCAGGAAGCGTGGGAAGGCCTCGACCCGGCGAACCGAGCGGAGATCGCGGCCCATTGCCAGAAGCGCGGCGCGGTGCTGCTGACGGCGGAAGCGGATGGCGGCGAGAGCATCGCCGTGGAGGTGATGCGATGAGCGTGGACACACCGAAGGTCAATGTCGTTCTGAGAACGCAACTGGCGCGAGTGCCGGAGTTGGAAGAAGACACAGATCGTCGCGAGCTGAGTCGCGTGCTGATCGTGCCATCGAAGTATCAAACGCTCGCATGTGCGACGGACGCCCGTTGTATCGCGGTCGTCGGGGTGCAAGGCGAGGCGAGCGAAGAGGCGACCGTCGATCTTGCTATGTTGCAGCATGCGACGGTTGGATTCCCCCTGGTCGTCAACCGGGAAGGCGATGACACCGAGGTGTTTCGCGGGGTCGAGATTGACGGCAAGTGGAGGCCTATCGGCCCGAGGTTTCGCGTTGAGGACAAGTCGCGTGTCAAGAAGTTCCCGAACACTGTCGGCATCATCGAACCGCTGTCCACAGAAGAGGAGTGGATTGTCGTTCGATTTGATCCGGACCTGCTCTGCAAGCTCGCGGAGGCGCTGACTGAAGAGCGTGACGACTTTCGGGTTCGCATGCTGATTCCGAAGTCTCGCAAGACCGACAAGATCGCCATTCAGACCAACGCCGGAATCGGCGTGATGATGGGCCTTGACCGCGACGAAGGGCCGAGCGACGACGTAATCGTCGAGCGATTCAACGCGGCGGCGGTGCGGTTCAACGACGCGAGAAAGGCGGCCCGAGAGGCTCGCGACGCGAAAGGCGGTGCCTCGTGACGACGCTCCGCGAGTGGTACGCGGGTCTCGCGCTGCTGGGTTACCACGCGGGCAGACCTGATCGACCGAGCGATCCCATGCTTACGCCCGAGGTCGTGGCGATCGGCTGCGTGCGATACGCCGACGCCCTGATCGCAGAGTTGGCGAAGCCCGCGATAGACGAAGTCGTCGACGTTCGGGACGTGAGTTGTTGGGACGAAGACGTCTTGAGTGGAAGGAAGGCACCCCGATGACGACAGCCATCAAGCCTCACCTGTCACCAACGCAACTCGACATGATCGCGAAGTGTGGCGAGCAGTATCGACGACGGTACGTCGAGCAGGAGCGACGTCCGCCCGGTATCGCGATGCTGCGCGGGACCGGCGTTCATCGCGGCCTCGAAACCAACTTTCGCCAGAAGATCGAGACACACTCAGACCTGCCAGTGTCGGACGTTGTCGAAGCGGCCGTTGCTGGGTTTGAGGCGGAACTGGCTGGTGGGTACGAGCTGAATGTCGACGAGGAAAGCCGAGGGGCTGGCGTTGTCATCGGTGAAGCCAAAGACGTGGTCGTGACGCTGGCAGAGTTGGCGGCCGAAGAGATGTGCCCGGAGTACCAGCCGGTGCTTGTCGAACAGCCTGTTCGGATCGAGCTGCCGAATAACACGCACGACCTTTACGGGGTGATCGACCTTGCCGACGACCGCGGGCGGGTCGTCGACACGAAGACGGCGGCCAAGAGCAAAAAGCAGGACGACGCAGATTCGTCGATGCAACTCACGACGTACACCGCGCTGCACAAAGTGGCGACTGGAGAGTTCCCGACCGAGCTGCGGATGGAAGTGCTCGTCAGCACGAAGACCCCGAAGCGGCAGACACTGGTGACGACGCGCAGCGAGTCAGACCTGTCCGCGCTGGCGGCTCGAATCGATGCGGCAAGCCGAATCATTAAGGCGGGCGTGTTTATGCCCGCGACGCCGGGGGCCTGGTGGTGTGGTCCGAAGTGGTGTGGCTATTGGGCAACGTGCCCGTTCGTGAATCGCGGCCGAGCGCCGCAGGGGGATTGAGATGGCGACTGGTGAAATCATCGATCCGGCGATGGATGCCGCGTCAAAGCTGCCTCGCGACTTGGCGGTCGTGAAGCTCGAAAACGACCAGATCTTCTCTCTCGCTGCGGCTCGCCCGCGCGACATGGGAGCGATCAAGGCCGAACTCGGCGAAATGATCCAAGCGTTTCCGCAGTTTGCCGACGACGCGATCTACGAGAAGCCCTGCGGCAAGGATGAGTCCGGGCACATGAAGTACGCCCGAGGGCTGTCTGTTCGAGCGGCTGAGGCGCTGGCGGAGTGCTACGGATTCAACCGCATCCACACAGACGTGGAGTCGCTGCCGGATGGTCGCGTGAAGATCTACGCGAGCTTCACGGACTACCAGAAGGGGCGGACGTGGGAAGACTCGACCATCGTCAGTCCGTTCTACAAGGGGCGGAACGGGCAGACTCAGCGTCACCCCGAGGACCGGTTCCTCAACGTGATTGTCAAGTCGGAGAAGTCCAAGCTGGTCCGCGAAGTTATCAATCGAAGCATCAATGCCCCGCTGAAGGCGTGGTTTGAGTCGGAGTGCGAGAAGCGGCTGTCTCAGACCCTGACGGATGCTGAAATCGCCAAGATCCTGAACGGATTCACCGCTTACGGGATGAATCAGGACCAGGTCGAGCATGTGGTCGGTCGTCCCCGGTCAATGGGATGGACCCAGGCTGATCGTGTGCGACTGCTGGCCGTGTTCAACGCGCTGAAGGCAGGCGAGACGACTGTCGCGGAGCTTCTAGCCGACGACGTTCAAGGCGAACAGACGAAGACGAAGACGCAGTCCGGGACGGTTGACGCCTTGAGCAACCCGAAGGGAAAGACCGAGGCCCCGAAGGAGAAGGCTACGTCAAAGGCGGAACAGTCTCCGCTCGACGTCATCCTCGCCACCATCGCGAAAGCGACCGCCGACGAGTTGCCGAACCTGCGCGGAGACGTGGCGACGGATGACCGGCTGTCCCCTGCGGACAAGACCGCATGCGAGGTGGCGATCAAGGCCCGCGATGCTGAGTTGAAAAAGAAGTAACCGGTTGCCGGTCTCCTCGCACCGGGGGAGACGTGGCGCGTGATGAGAGCCTATGTCAGCGGGCCGGATAGCTGGCGTCTTAATAGCGAGGTGCATCATGCGGTAGTTCTCAACTGTGTCGCGGATCGCGTCCCCTGCGTCAGTGGAGAGCCAGCCGGGGCACGGCATTACGGATCGGCGGCGTGGTGGGAACACGCAGTGATGACGGCGGACTCCACTGCTGAAGCGGAAACGGCAACGGTAGCGGCCAAAAAGTAGTCCAACCCCGTTCAAATCGGGGCCGATCCAATGTTGTGAAACCAAGCGGTTCAGGGCGTGTAACTGTGTGCGGCGTTTATCAAAGCAAATGAGTTGAAGAAGAGTCCCCCGCCTACATATCGGCGGCGGAAACAGGCCGCTTTGCGAAGCCCGATGAACCAAAGGAAGCCCGCTGGAGCTTTGATCCAGCATTACGGCCGGTGCGATCGGGGGCGAACCCCGACTCAACAGTCGACGTTGGCTGCTCTCCAGTGACGTCGACACCGGAGAGCCCACCCAGACGAATCTGGGACCGGCCACTTAACACGGAGGCAGCCATGCTTGTGACAACTCAGCCTACGACATGGGTCGCGAACGGTGCCTACATGCGGGTCAAGGCCGGGACTCGCGTCGAGCGTGTCCGCAGCCTCGAAGCCTCGATCACTGATCCGCACAAGTACGGGCTGGTTCTCGGTGCGATTCAGCAGGCGGCGCGGAACGACATCACGCTTGTTCCGGTGATTCTCGCGGGTGCGGTCAGGCTGTTGCCCGAGGGGCTTTTGAGGGAGGTGCGGTCGTGACGTACACGTTTGGAAGCCTGTTCGCAGGAATCGGCGGGTTTGATCTGGGATTTGAACAAGCCGGGATGAGCTGCCGGTGGCAGGTGGATAACCATGAGCGACGACAAGCCATTCTCCGACAGCACTGGCCCAAAGTCACGCAGTGGGGAGACGTCCGATACTTCCCCCCTCCTGACGGGGTCGAACGATTCCGGGTTGACGTCATTTGCGGGGGATTCCCCTGTCAGGACATCAGCCTGTCAGGGAAAGGAATTGGAATCGGGGGAAAGCGATCCGGCCTATGGAGCGAGTACATCCGGATCGTTCGCGAGCTACGACCGCGAGTCGTCGTCGTGGAGAACGTTGCAGCGCTCACTGTTCGGGGGCTGGATCGAGTTCTCGGAGACCTGGCCGCGAGCGGGTTCGATGCGGAATGGGATTGTTTACCCGCGTCCGCCTTTGGTGCCTACCACGAGAGGGACAGAATCTTCGTTGTGGCCTACCCCTCGTGCGTCGATGGGCGATCACATGATCTGCTGGAAGAGAGCGGAGTCGGGAGAGCATCGCTCCAATCTCGAAGACTTCGTGGCATGGCTGTGGCTCAACGCGGGCGGGAGCCGGGAGCGAGGCTTGGACTTGAACCCCGATTGGATCGATTGGTTCGGCGGGTTCCCGGCGCAGTGGACCGCCTTGAAGGAGTCGGAAACAGCGTTTACCCGCCCGTCGCGAAGTGGATCGGCACGAAGGTAGTTCGCTGGTTGCATCGGATTGACGAGCCTTGCCGAAAGGTGGTGGCCTCGTGACCCCAACAACATTCTTCGGCCCCGGCGCTCACGGCGCCACGTTCTCGCCCTGTCGCCTCTGGCGGTACTCGCTCTGGCGACGCTGGAGCGACTGCGACCCCGATCACATGGTCGCCTTCATCGGACTCAACCCGTCCACGGCGGACGAGACGAAGAACGACCCCACGGTCCGACGCTGCATCAACTACGCGAAAGCGTGGGGCTTCGGCGGGATGGTGATGCTCAACGCATTCGCCTACCGAGCGACCGACCCGAACGAGATGAAGCGGCAGGCGGACCCGGTGGGACCGCAGAACGATGCGTGCCTGATCGAGGCGTCCACGCTGTTCGCGCAGATGGTCGCGTGCTGGGGCGCTCACGGCGTCTGGCTCGGGCGTCAGGATCACGTCGCGGAACTGTTCAAGGGGCGTCGGGTGTTCCACCTGGGGCTGACGAAGTGCGGATCCCCGCGGCATCCGCTGTACCTGCCGAAGAGCGTGGAGCCAGTGCTTTGGATGGAGGGTGATCGCTGATGGCTGGCGACTGGATCAAGATCGAGAAAGCGACGTGCGCAAAGCCCGAGGTGCTTCGCATCGCCGCCGCTTTATCAATGCCGGTCGACCAGGCTCTCGGCCTCTGCGTTCGCTTCTGGTGTTGGTGCGATGATCAGCTCATGGATGGTCACGCTCCCGGCGTGACAAATGTCACGCTCGACGGCGTGTTTGGTTGCGCAGGGTTTGCGTCTGCGCTCGTCAATGTCGGCTGGCTGACTGCCCGCAATGGCTCGCTTTCAGTCCCCAACTTTGACCGGCACTTGTCCGAAAATGCGAAAAAACGCGCACTTTCCGGCAGGAGACAGGCCCGAAAACGTGTCACGCAAACGTCACGCTCCGAGCGTGACAAAAACGTGACCAGAGAAGAGAAGAGAAGAGAAGAGAATATAAACCCCCACACGCCACAGAGCGCGCCACGCGAAGGCGCCCGAGTGGGTGTGGTGGGGATTCTCTCGAATCTGTCTCGGGAAGACCTGACGGACGACGGTCGCCTGATGCGACTCCACCATGGCTGCGTCAAGGCCGGAGTGATCGACTCTACCGAGGCAAAGCGGCTGCTGTTCGTGGCTGAGGCTGAGCGGTGCCTGCGCATCGCGAAAGACCCGCCAGCGATGTTCGCGACCAACGTTCGGGCCGGACTGACTGATCGCGTGACGGAAGACCTCGAAGAGGCCGCGCGAAATCGGCTGCTGCGGATGCGTCGCAAGGCAGCACGGCCACCGCCCATCGTCGCGGACGCCGCTGCAGCGCTGGGGGCCAAGGCGATCCAGTTGCCGGAGGACGCATGACACCACGAGACCGCGTTTTGCGACGTTACGCGCTCCGGCCTGACCGCGACAGCAAGTCGTGGGAAGTCGAGCGATTCAGGGACATTTGCGTTGAGGACTTGCGACACATGGCAGCCACGAAAGACCAGGAGCGAACGCGAGGGCGGCAGACAGCGGAAGCGAGGCGTGAGGCCCCAGCTATGCCGACGCTGCCGAGATTGTTATCGCCACCAATCGACGACGATGCGGAACGGATGGTTGTGGGATCAATCCTGCTGCATCCCGAGGCCTACGACGACGTGTCGGACCTGCTCACTCCGGAGATGTTCCACGACCTGACGGCGGCGGACGTGTTCGAGTCGCTCAAGTCGCTGATCGAGAAGGGGAAGGGCGTTGACTCCATGACGGTCTACGACCACATGGAAAAGCGGCGGCTGGTCTCGGACAACACGATTGGCTGGATCAGCGACGCACTCGCGTCTGTGCCTCACGCAGGGCATGCGAGGTACTACGCGGAACGGGTCCGGGAGTTTCACTGCCGCCGCCGGTTTCTTGTGTCCGCGTGCGATGCGGTGGCGATTGCCTCTGACCCCGCAAGTGACATCGATTCTAGTTTGATGCGGACCGAGGGAGACATTCACCAGCTCGTCGAAATGCGGACTGGGGCGACGATGACGTCGCTCTCGGTCAAGGATGTGCTGCTGGAGTTCATCGACGCGGCGAAATCAGGGGAAGACCCGAGAACCCCAACGGGATACGAGGACCTCGACCACCTGATATCGGGCGTGTCGCCGAATTCGCTGGTGATCCTTGCGGCCCGCCCATCTGTTGGAAAAACAAGCTTTGCCGGGAACCTGTGCGTGAACATCGCCAAAGCGGGCGCACCAGTGTTGTTCGTCAGTCTGGAACAGTCCCGGCTGGAGATCGCGGCAAGGTTGCTCGCGGCGACGTCGCGAGTCGCGGGCGTGACGCTCAAGAACGTCCACACGGCCGAGGACATGGACCGGCTGCTGGAAGCGTCTCAGCGACTGTCGGAGTTACCCATCACGGTCGACGACACCGCCACGCGAACCGTTTCGCAGATTGCGTCGATCTGTCGGCTGTACGTCCGCCGGCAGGGCGTCAAAGTCGTGTTCATCGACTACCTGCAACTGATCACGCCCGAAGATCGTCGCGTCCCCCGAGAGCAGCAAGTCGCGGACATCACGCGGTCGCTGAAACTGCTGGCGAAGAGCCTGGGGATCACCATCGTCGCCTTGGCGCAACTGAGCCGAGCGATTGAGGCGCGGGGGCAGAACGCGAAGGAGCGACGACCGCGACTGTCGGACCTGCGCGAGTCCGGAAGCATTGAGCAGGACGCGGATCAAGTCTGGTTCCTTGATCGACCGGTTACGTACGACGTCGAGGCTGATCCAGCGCACGCGATCCTGTACGTCGCGAAGCATCGCAACGGAAGCACGGGGGATATTCAGCTCCATTGGGATGGAAAGCTGATGCTGTTCGGCGATCGGGCGGAACACGGTCCGCCGGGGCTGGCTGGCTGGGTTTGGGACGCAGGGTTTTTGACTGGGTGACGCCGGGCGTGTGCCTGGTGCGATGGATCGAACTCAAGCGAAGGGTGAGGCGATGGAATTCGACGTGGGGTGTGATTTTGGCGGGGTGTCGAAGGGAAAGGACTCGATCCGGATCGGGATCAAGCTGTCGCGGGATGTGATTTCGCTGCCGCAGGCCGACGAGGCCTTGTGCGGCATGCGGATCACCGGGCGTCTGCAGCGGGGCGGCAAGAGCGACGCGCCCTCGCAGCAACCGCTTCCGGGTATGGGCGAACCAGAGCCGTTCATCGAGGGGACGTTCGACGTGAAGCGGTTCGGGGTCTCTCCGGACGACATCACGTTCGGGGCAACGTTCAGCGTCCACGGTCTGTCGCGAGACAACCGCGAGGCCCTGCTCGATCTGGCAAACCAGTCCGGGCGAATGCAGGTGACGGGCGTCGAACTCATCCCCGAAGACGAGGGGGACACGCACGACGACCACGAGGATGTCGGGCCAATCCCGAAGCGGGGCCCGCTCGCAGGTCAACGGTCGTTTCAGTCCGCGGGCCTCGATGATCTGAAACGCGACACGGGGGCGGAACAGCCTGTGACGGTCCTGCTCAACTACGGCGCGACGCCCGTGATCTGCAAGGCGGTCGCGAAGGCCGTCGGAGGCGAGAAGATTTCGCACCTCGAAAAGTTCATGCGGGACAACCCGGAATACTGGCACCGCGACATGAAGGGCGTCGGGAAGGAGCGGATCACCGTGCTCCAGAACGCATGGGAAGCGTTCCGCATCGCGGTCCCAATGGTCAGCGACGAGGACCGCAAGGATCTGGACTACGCCTACTCGCTGGGGTTGAACGCTGGGAAGGAAGGCGTCGACGCATCGCCGATGTACTCCGCTGGCACGAAGGAACGGCGGGCCTACGACCTCGGCTACGAGGACGGGCAGTCGCAGGCGGACCAGGCTGAGGCCGAAGGCGCGAACGAGTTCGACACGGAAGAGGCGGACGAAGTCGACAGCGTGGAGGTCGGGTGATGAGCAAGGCATCGGTCAAGCTGTTAGTCTCGTTCACCGTCGCAGGCGTCGCACAGTCGCGCGGATCGAAGTCGATCGGTCGGAAGAAGGACGGAACGTCGTTCGTCCGCGACTCGAATCGCAAGTCGGGGCCGTGGATGCGCACGGTCGAAAAGGCGGCGCGTGTCGCGATGCAGGCAGCGGGCAAGCAGCCAACAGCGAAGCCGGTGAAACTCGTCGTCACGGTCTACCGCGAGCGTCCCAAGTGCCATTTTGGAACGGGGAAAAACGCGGCTGTCCTGCACCAGCGGGCGGCCGCGTTCCCCCAGACCTACCCGGACATCACGAAGGTTGTCCGCGGGATCGAGGACGCGATGAATGAGGTGGTGTGGGTCGACGACGCGCAGGTGACCGACCAGGACAACCGGAAGCGATTCGTCGAACACGAGACGTGGGAAGTGTATGCGGCAAAAGAGATCGCGGCGGGGCGAGTGCCGAAGCCGCATCACGATCTGTGGGGGAAGCCGAGGGTGGTGATCAGCGTGTACGAGCTGCCTGCGACGGTCGCAGAGGCGTACCCGCAAAGTGTGACGCAGCGAACGCTGGTAGGGGTGTCGTGATGGATGCGACCAATCGAAAACGACTGCGACACCCGTCGATCCGCTCTCGCGAGGGCTGGCAGGAAGCGGCAGACATTGCGGCGTTCTGGTTAAAGGTCGCGGACTACTACCGGATGGGCGTGCTCAAAAACGGGCCGGTGATCGACGAGAAGCGGTGCGAGCGACTCATCACGCTCGCGGCAAAACGGGGAGTACATCCGGTGGAGTAGCTCCATCGGTGGGGACATAGAAAGGCGGTGGCTCGTGAGTGATCCAATCTGTGGAGCGTGCGGAGAACCTCGCTCGCGCCACTACCACGAGGACCAAGACTACTGCAACGAAATCACCAATGGCGACGTGTTCACGGATGAGCCACACGACTACATCGTCCTGGGCTTGTTCGAGGAAGCGTACCCCAACGCGAGAGAGGAACTGGTGCGGCAATGGAGGATCCAGAACGGGCACGAGGTGATCCAATGACCGACCGTCTCTACGTCTCCCGCGACTGCGACGGCCTGACCAAGGTCTGGCGACATGAGCCGATCCCGGCCGACGGGCCGACTGGAACGTACTACCACGGGGTCACTGTCCCACCGCTTGTCGTGCTGGAAGACAGCACGGCGTTCCCGAGTCTGGGGCTGGGGCAGTGTGGACCGATTCAACTCAACGAGGATTTGGTGACCGGAGACGGTGAGCCACGCAAGCATGGAAAGGGGATGGTGTGATGTTCGGATGGTTCAAGCCAAAGTCGTACCCACGGACAGAGCTTCTGGCCGTGCTCTCCGATGAGGGTATGGAATTGGCCGCGGCAGTTCTCAACGCGGCAACCCGGCGGGACGTGTGGAGGCTGCACGACGATCCGTTGCGCTTCTATCAGGTAGGCGGGCTGGTGGGCGCGTCGCTGTTCGCCAAGTGTTCCAGGACGGCGGACGGTCAAGACGAGGTGGCGACAGGGTACGGAACCACACCGGACGCCGCCCTGCGAGCATTGCTGAAGGTCGTCGATCCGTTCGAGCGGTATCGCGACACTGAACTTCCTGCGCCGGGGTCGCGGCCGGTGTCTCTTGCCCCGCAGAAAGCAGCCTGAAGGGGTGTTGTTGATGGCAGTTCACGTGATTCCGCTGGCGGATACTCGTGTCCATGATCGCTCGATCGACTGTTGGTGTGAACCACGTCAGCAGTGGACCGACGACGATGGGCTCCCGTTAAACGGCGGGCCTTTGGTGGTTCACTCGAGCGCCGATGGTCGCGAGTTAATCGAAGCTCTGGACGGTGAGTCGATGCGGCCGAACAAATTGTGGGGTGTGTTCACAGACTGATGTGACGGAAAGGAGTCGTGTTTCGATGAGCAGTGAGCAGCAAAGCGGCGAGGAGTTCTTTTGGCCGCCAGCAGATCAGCCGGGGTTCTATCTGCTGCAACACCAGGTACATCGTCCCCAATCATGGAATTGGACCGGGCGGGCGTGGGAGTACATGTACACCACGGCAAGTACCGAGCATCTGATCAAGCTCGGTTACATGGGCGTTCGCCGTGAAGGGTTCACTGGCCCTGTTGCGGCGTTACAACCTGTCCGGATGCCATCGAGTGATGAGGAGTACCCGCAGTGGGCGAAGGACATCATCGAGGCCATTCGTGAGGTACGGGACGAGTTACAGGCGGCCGAAAGGCGGGCCAGATGAGCCGGGAAAAACCGCTTGGGTCCTTCCGGAAAGACCTTTTTTTGGGACCCCACGGGGAACAATCAAAAAACTGAACT
Organism: Planctomycetaceae bacterium; assembly: GCA_033762515.1. GTDB lineage: Bacteria > Planctomycetota > Planctomycetia > Planctomycetales > Planctomycetaceae > DSVQ01. The sequence goes on along the minus strand of JANRLN010000294.1, from coordinate 13,640 downwards.
CCCTTTCTTTCATCAGGCGAGCGGGACCGGGACCACATTGGGACTGGTCCCGTTGCCCACGTGATCGCCGTTTTGTGGTAACCATTTGGCCGAACTGCGGATCCACTGCGGCGGCGAGCACTCTGCATGATCGACCAGGTACCGGACCAACCGCACGGCGATAGGGGCAAAGCCCAACAGCACGCGCAGTCCCATCGCAATCGGATGGCGCAGCGGTCGCGGCAGCAGTTCTCGGCCGTCGCCGAGATCGGGGCGTTGCCGGCAGTGGCCAATCGGGAGCTTCGCGAGGCGTGTCGGTTCGACCCTGAACTGTTCCTCGTGGAGTATTTCCCCCGGTCGACTGGGTTGACGCCATTTTCCGCAGACCACCGTCGCGTGATCGCCCGCATGAAACGCTGCATCCTCGAGGGCGGGCGGTTCGCCAACGCGGTCTATCGCGGATTCGCCAAGACGACCATGGCCGAGAACATGGCCCTGTGGGCGACGTTCTACGGTCACCGGAAGTTCATCCCGATCTTCGGGGCGAACGAGCGGGCGGCAAAGGACAGCATCGAGTCGTGGAAGAAGGAACTGAGCGAGAACGAACTCCTCGCGGGGGACTTCCCCGAGGTTTGCCACGCGATCTGGGCGTTGGAGAACAAGCCACAGCGGTGTGCGAGCCAGACCTGCAATGGGGAACTGACACACGTTCAATGGACCGCCGAGAAGATCGTGCTGCCGTCGATCCGGTTCGCTCGGGACGTGGCAGCGTCGCTCGGGATCGACATCGACGACGACGGGTTCCCTCGGTCCGCTGGTGCCATCCTGACGGCGCGCGGGATCTCCGGGGGAAGCCGCGGTCTCAAACACAAGCAGCCGAATGGCGTGCAGCAGCGGCCGGACTTCGTGATCATCGACGACCCGCAGACCGACGAGGAGGCGGCATCGGCTCACAGCGTGAATAAGACGCTGTCGATCATCCGGAAGTCGCTTCTGAACCTCGGGGGGCATCGCCAACGCATCGCGGTCGTGATGAACGCCACGGTGATCGAGCCGGACGACGTTGTCGACCAGTTGCTCGACAGCCAGAAGAATCCCGCCTGGCAGCGTGAACGCATTCCCATGGTGAAGGCCTGGTCGAAGGCTCACGAGACGTTCTGGCTCGGGGAGTACGCTCGAATCTGGCGAAGCTACGATCCAGACCTCGACGGGGACCAGGAGCGAGCCCACGCCGCTGCGACGCAACTGTACGCTTCGCGGCGCGCCGAGGCCGACGAGGGGGCCGTGGTCTCGTGGCAGTCCTGCTACGACGAGACCGAGCTCTCGGCCATCCAGCACGCCTACAACAAGCTGATCGACGACGGTCCCGAGGCGTTCGCCAGCGAGTGTCAGCAGGCGCCGGAACGCAAGCAGGACGCAGACAGCGAGGAACTGTCGGAGAAGCGGCTCGCGGCGAAGCTCAACGGCCTCGACCATCGCACGGTGCCCCTGGCCTGCGACAAGCTCACCGCGTTCGTCGACGTGCAGGGGAAACTGCTCTACTACGTCGTCTGTGCCTGGGGCCGCGGGTATCAGGGCGCGGTGATTGACTACGGCACGTATCCGGATCAACGGCGACCGCTGTTCACCCTGCGGGAAGCCAGCCGAACGTTGCAGCACGTCGCCCGCGGGGCCGGTCCAGAGGGGGCGATTTACGCCGGGCTACAGTCCCTCGCCGGTGACCTGCTCGCCCGGGAGTGGCGACGCGAGGACGGGACGCTGCTCAACATCAACCGTTGTGTCATCGACTCGGGGGACTGGACCGAGACGGTTCACACGGTCTGCCGGCGGCCAGAGTTCGGCGGGCGACTGCTGGCCTCGAAAGGGATCGGGATCAAAGCGGACCGCAAGCCGATGACCGAGTATGAGCGGAAGCCAGGGGAGACCCACGGGCTGAACGCTGTGATCGGACCGGCCGGGAACGGGCGGCGGTTGATGAAGATTGACACCAACTGGTGGAAGTCGTTCGTTGCATCCCGGTTGCGGACGCCGCTCGGTGATGCCGGGTCGCTGTCGATCTGGGGAACCGATCGAGAGGCACACCGGATGTTTTTCGGACACCTGTTGTCCGAGTACTTCACGCCCACAACGGGCAACGGGCGCCGGGTGGAAGTGTGGGCGCAGCGACCGAGTCGACCGGATAACCACCTGTGGGACTGTCTCGTCGGAGCCGCGGCGGCAGCGTGCTTCGAGGGAGTTTCGCTCGTCGGTCACGAGCAGCCGACGGGGAACGGGCGTCGGAAGGTCAAGCTACCGGGGAGACGATGATGGATCGACGAAAAGCAAAGTTGCCCGGAGCCGGTCGACTGACATGTCCACACTGTGGGTGCCAGCATTTCCACGTATCGCACTCGTTTCCATGGAGAGATGGCAGGAAGCGGCGCCGGCGACAGTGTCGCCACTGCGGGTGGGTCATGACGACCATCGAAACGCCAGAGGATGCTACCGGTAGCATTTCTGATGAAAATCCGCCGGGGAAGGCGGCCTAAGCAGTAGGCAAAGTCCCGCCGATGAATAGAGTTCGCCCGTCGGACTGATCCCCCGACACTCCTCGGACGCCCGTGCAGGGGCTGCACTCCTCTGCACGGGCGTTTTCATGTCGGTTGATTCGCTCACGACATCGATCGAGACGGCAGCTACCAACCCACAGTCGGTTAGCGTCGACGGTCAGACCGTAACAGAGCGGTCCCTGCAGGATCAGATCGCGGCCGCACGATTCGTCGCAGGCCAAAAGGCCGTCGCCGACGCTCCTGCGAAGAAAGCACTGCCGTTCCGCAGTATGCGCCTCGTTCCACCGGGGGCATCCTGATGTTCGGCTGGGTGCGATCACTGTTTGGCGGTCGGTCGACCGCAATGCCTTCGAACTGGGCCAGGCTGCGCGCTCGGTACGATGCCGCGCAGACCAACGACGAGAACCGTCGACACTGGGCCAATGCCGATGCGCTGTCGGCTCGGTCCGCCAATTCTCCGCATGTCCGGCGAACGCTGCGGATGCGGTCGCGGTACGAAGTCGCCAACAACTCCTGGGCCTCCGGGATTGTGCGGACGGTCGCTCATCACACGATTGGAAGCGGCCCGCGGCTGCAATTGCTCACCGGAAACGCCGAAGCAAACGATCGTGTCGAACGGGCGTTCAACCGTTGGGCGAGGGCGGCTGGCCTCCATGAAAAGCTGATCGTCGCCAAGCAGACGCAGGTCCGCGACGGCGAGTGGTTCTGCCTGCTGACTCGGGATCCGTCGCTCTATCCGATTCAACTCGCGCTCCGGCCGCTAGAAGCAGACCAGGTGGCCTCGCCGTACTCGTCCCCGACCGATCACACGGTTGTGGATGGGGTTCGCGTTCGCGACGCGGGCGAACCGGTCGAGTTCTACATTCGCGATCACCATCCAGGCGACACGGGGTTCGCTCCGACTCTTGCGGGCGAGTGGTATCCGGCGCGACACGTCCTGCACTACTTCCGGCAAGACCGCCCGGGCCAGGTGCGCGGTGTCCCTGACATCACGCCCGCGCTGCCGTTGTTCGCTTTGCTTCGTCGGTTCACGCTCGCCACGTGTGGGGCTGCGGAGCAGGCGGCGAACATGGCGTTGTTCCTGTCCTCGACGACGTCGGCCGTGTCGCCGGCAGAGATCGAGGACGGCGATTTCGCTGCGGTCGAGATCGTCCGGAACATGCTCAACGTCATGCCCGAGGGCTGGCGTCCGGAGCACCTTAAGCCCGAGCATCCGTCGACCACGTACGAGATGTTCCAGAAGGCGATGCTCAACGAGATCGCCCGATGTTTGTCAATGCCGTACAACATCGCAGCCTGCAATTCAGCGGGTTACAACTACTCGTCCGGCCGCCTGGATCACCAGACGTACTATCGATCGATTCAGATCGATCAGGCGTTGATCGAAGCCCGCATTCTGAACCAGTTGGTTCGGGAGTGGCTGCTCGAAGCGGTATTCGTGCCGGGGCTGCTCGACGGGCTGCCACCGATCCATCAGATCGAGTTTACCTGGCAGTGGGACGCCGAACCGGTCATCGACGAGCAGGCGGCGGCGGCTAGCGCGGCAACGCGACTCCAGAGCGGTCAGACGACGCTCGAATACGAGTACGCCCGCGGCGGGTTGGACATCGCCAAGGAAACCGCCCGGGCCGCGGCGTTCTTCGGCATTTCCGTCGAGGAATACAAGTCGCGTTTGCTTGGTGTGATTCTTCCGCCGGCTGTCGCCGCGCCAGTACAGGCCTCGGTGTCTGCTGACGCTGCGGTGAGTGGCGGTGAGTTCGGCAGCATCGGGCGGCGCCAGTGGAAGAACAACCGAAAAGCGATCCGTGATGTCCTGGGCGATCTGATCTCCGGCGCATCGTCGGAAACCATGGCCCGCGAGGAGCTCCGGGCGTTGGGCCTCGCCGAAGAGCGAGCGAACTCTCTCATTCAGGATGCGCTCGACGGGTCGGTCGACGATCCACAACTGCAGGAGGTGGCGTCGTGATTCCCGTTCTACGAGCGTCCGGCAAGGTGTCCCGCTGGTCGGCTACCGTCTCGGTGAAAGCCGCAGCAGCCGAAGGAAAAGCGCCGGTGTTCACAATCGCGGCGTACAACGGCGGCCCGCTGTACGTCGAGGGATTCGACCTGCCGGTCGTGATCGATCTGGCTGGCCTGCAGTTACCGCCCTCGGTGCCCCTGTTGGCGGAACACCGCACGGAAATCGACGCGGTTCTCGGTCAAGGCACGCCCACGAAGTCGGGCACGTCGGTGACGCTCGACGGGCAAATTATGGCGGCCACCGCGGCGGCCAAGCAGGTCGTCGACATGGCCGTGGCGGGCTACGCCTGGCAGGCCAGCGTCGGCTGTCTCGTGCTCGCTCAGGAGCGGGTTGGCGACGGGCAGATGGTCTCTGTCAACGGCCAGGACTTCACTGGCCCGGTCATCGTGGCGCGGCAAGCCGTGCTGCGGGAAGTCTCAATCGTGCCGAACGGGGCTGACCCGACAACGGCGGTCTCGATCGCGGCAAAAGCCGCCAAACTGAAAGGGAGTGCCATGGGCTTCGAAGAATGGCTCAAATCGTTGGGGTTGGACATCGCCACGCTCTCCGAAGAGGCGAAAGCCGCCCTCATGGAGACGTACACGGCCAAGCAATCGGCAGTGACCGCTGCCGCGGGGGAAGCCGACTCCAAGGCCCAGGGTGGAACATCGCCCGCAGCGGTGGCCGCGGCCGAACTGGTGACGCAGCGGAAGATCGAAGCGGCCGAGTTTCGTCGCGTGGCGGAGATCAAGGCCAAGGCGGCCAAGCATCCGATGATCGCGGCGAAGGCGATCGAGGACGGCTGGACCGTCGAGAAGACCGAACTGTCGGTCCTTCAGGCCGAACGTCCGAAGGCGCCCGCCGGTCATGTCCCCGAGAACGACGCCGGTCCGGCGGTTCTGCAGGCGGCTGTCTGCCTGCATGCGAAGCTCGGCAACATCGAGAAGAAGTTCGACACCAAGACGCTTGAAGCGGCCGACAAGTGGTCGCGAGACGGGGTGTCCCTGCATCGCCTGATGCTCGAAGCGGCCTGGGCGAACGGGTACGACGGCCGGTTCGTTACGCGGTCGAACCTGGGCGAGGTCCTGCGAGCGGCAATGCCGCCCAGGGCGTTGCGTGCCGGGTTCACGACGCTCAGCCTGCCAGGCATCTTCTCGAACGTCGCGAACAAGTTCCTTCTGGACGGGTTCCAGCACGTCGAGCAGGTCTGGCGGCAGATCGCTGCGATCGGTTCGGTCAGCGACTTCAAGACGATGACCCGCTATCGCATGATCGATGGCGGTGTGTTCGAAGAAGTTGGCCCGACGGGCGAACTCAAGCATGGGACTCTGTCGGAAGAGTCGTTCACGAATCAGGCGAAGACGTATGGTCGCCTCTACACGATCACGCGGCAGGACCTGATCAACGACGACCTCGGGGCGCTGACCTCGCTCCCGCAGCGGATCGGGCGACAGGGGGCGTTGAAACTCAACGTCGTGTTCTGGACCGCGTTCCTCGATAACGCGTCGTTCTTCACGTCTGGCCGCGGGAACTACATCGAAGGAGCGGGGACGGCGCTGTCGAGTGCAGCGTTGTCGCAGGGTGTTGCGGCGCTCCGAAAGCTGGTTGACCCCAGCGGAAACCCTGTCAACGTCAAGCCGAAGTTCCTGCTGACCGGGTCGACGCTGGAACCGATTGCCGGCGAGATGTACACGTCCCGGCAAATCGTGATGGCTGCCTCGTCTAAGCAGGCGTCGGACAACATCCATTTCAACAAGTACGTCCCGCTGGTCTCCGACTATCTCGAGGCCGCGTCGATCTCCGGGAACTCTGCCACGCAGTGGTATCTGCTGGGTGATCCGCAGGACGTGCCCACGATCGAAGTGGTGTTCCTCGATGGTGTCGAAACGCCGACGGTTGAAGACGCCGACGCGGACTTCGACACGCTGGGTGTCCAGATGCGCGGGTTCTTCGACTTCGGCGTGAACAAGCAGGATTGGCGCGGCGGGGTCAAATCCAAGGGCGCGGCGTAATCAACGCGGGGTGACCCGCAGTCTCACGGCGGCCGGGCTGGTCCGGCCGCCGATTCCAGCACAGATAACCTTGGGGTGACATGATGGCGAATTCTCTGGTTCAAGAGGGCGATAGCATCGACTACACGCCGGCGGCCGCGGTGGCTGCCGGGGCTGTTGTCGTGCAGAACGGACTGGTCGGTGTGACACAGCGGGATATCGCTGCTGGTGACCTCGGTTCGCTGCGGATCGAGGGTGTGATCGACTTCGATAAGACGACCGGCGTGTCGTTCGCGGCTGGCGATCCGATCTATTGGGACGCGACCAACGGACTCGCCACAACGGTGTCCGTCGGCAACGCGTTGATCGGTCGTGCGGTGGCGGCGGCTGGATCGTCGGCAACGTCGGTGCGCGGGTATCTTACCACGCTGGCCGGTCAGCCGACGCTGCTGTTTTCCTCGGTCGCCGCTTCCACGGCGATCACCAACACGACGACGCAGACCGCGTTCGATCAGGCGGTGACGATCCCGGCCAACGTCCTGAAGGTCGGAGATATCATCCGGGTGCGGTGCCAGGGCATCGCGACGGCGACGAACTCCACCGACACGCTCAACGCGACGGTCCGCCTCGGGACGACCGACATCGTCGCGACTGGCGCGATCGACGTGGCGAACAATGACATTTTCGTCATTGAAGTCGACATCGTGATCCGGACGATCGGCGCGACAGGGACGCTCGTGGCGGCTGGGTTCACAGCGATCGGAGCCGCTGGCACGGCGACCGCTCGTCCGCAGTTCAAGGCCTCAACGGCAGTCGACACGACGGCGGCGCTCAGCGTCAACACCACGGCGACATGGTCGGTCGCGAACGCCGGGAACTCCTGTCGGCTGGACGTGATGAACGTCCAGTTGATCCGTCGGTAACCGGTGACGCAGGCGGACCGGTGTCCGGCCGAGGCCCATAACCTTGGATTGGTGGGTTCGACTCCCACGCCTGCCATTGACGTCGGACGAGCGATGTCTTTTTCGGGGGATAGAAGCATGAGTGCGTGGCAACATTTCGGAATGTTCCTTCTCGCCGTGTGGCAATGGCTGTCGCGGCCGGTCGCGGCAATCAACGGCGCGAAGACCTATCTCGGCGCTGGACTGATCGCCGCCGCAGGGATCGCCCACTACGCCACCTGCCCACGCGTGATCGGGCTGAAATCGGCGGACGCCGTTTCGACCTGGGGAGACTGGCTGTCGCCAGATCTCCTGGCGATGGTGTTGTCGCTGGGGGCGGGACTGGCGATCGCCGGTCTGCGGCACGCCATCGAAAAACTGCGGCAGTCGGTCAGCGCGCAGGCGTTCGAGATTCTCGTGGATATCGTCAAGCAGGCTTTCGACGAATACATCAAACCCAAGCCGCCGACACCAACTCCCGGCCCGCAGCCGTCGCCTGATCCGCTGCCCGGTCCGTTTGGAAACAAGATCCAGACATCGCTGTTGCTCGTCTCGTTGCTGCTCGGCGGATCGGTCGCGATGGCGGCTCCTCCGGAGATCGTCGTCAACGGTCCGACGACAGCCGTGGCGGGCGAGTTGGTGACGCTGGACGCGAGCGCGACGGCCGGGGCGACCGCGATTGCCTGGCTGCCGTGGGATGAGAGCGGCCGGAAGATGTTCGACTCGTGTCCCGGCTCGCCCGCCAAGATCCGGATCGCCACCTACCCTGGAACATGGACCTACATCGTCGCCGCCACCAACGGCAGCGAAATGGCGCTCAAACGGCACACCATCACGATCCGCGGCGACGGTCCGCAGCCGCCCCCCGGCCCCGCCCCTCCGGGACCGGGTCCGACCCCGACGCCGCCGGTGCCCCCCGCGCCGCCCTCGCCGGAACCGCCGGGCCCGGTCCCGCCTCTTCCGTCCGAGTGGGCCAGGCAGGTGCTCGAAATGACCGCCCTGGTCAAGACGCCGACGCGAAAACAGGAGGCGGAATCGCTCGCCCGAGCCTGTGAATCGCTCGCCAGTCAGATCGCGGCGGGGGCCGTCAAGGGACCGCGGGCAATTCTGGCGGCGATGACACAAGCCAATGCGAGCGCTCTGGGCAGCGCGCTTGCTGCCTGGAAGGAGTTTGGCGACCGGTTCGCCGCCGCCCTGCAGAAACTCTACGACACGAAAAATCTGCCCAACGACGAAGCCTGGGCCAAGATGCTCCGGCAAACGGCGATTGGGCTGCGGGCGGTGGTCTGATGTTGATCCGTCTGGGGCGGCTGATTTTCTGGATTCTCGTCCCGTTGATTGGCCTGCTGACAAGGGAAGTCGCGGCGCGTGAGGGGCTGACGCCTCGCTGGAAGGTCTGTTCGTACTCGGTCAAGTCGGCAGCGGGAACGCAGGTGTTTCTCGCACTGTCACAGAGCTATCGGGCTCCAATTCCGGGGCCGGAGATCGTCGTGCTGATGGGATCGGTCACCACATCGAGCGTCTCGGCGTTCCCCTCATTCACGATGCTGGCTGAAACGGAGTGGCTGTAAATGTCACGGCAGACGTGGACAAATGCGAAACGGGCGGCGTGGTTCCTGCTGGGAATTCTCGCGGTTGGCGTCGCGCTCTGCCTGATGCCGGGCCGACAGGTGCCGTTCCAACCGGAACCAGGGCTGGACGGCGTCCCCAACTACGGGCTGGCGGTCGACCATTCCGCCCATGCGGCTCCGATCGCCGCGTCGCTGCCGCCGTTCCAGATTACCGGTCCAGCCGGCGAGCGCGTGGTCCAGGACAATTCCCGCGCGGTCGTGCACCTCTGGGATGCGACCAAGGCGGTTCTCGGGCGTCACACGGAGAACTACCCGCAGGAGATCGGGGACTGCGTGTCATTCGGCGGCAAGAATGCCATCGAGTATTTGCTGGCGGTACGCATCGCCCGGGATGGACCCGCGGCGAGCGAGTTCAAACCAATCTCGACGGCGTATCTCTACGGCATCTCCCGCGTCCAGATCGGCGGCGGCCGGATGAGCGGCGACGGGAGCGTCGGGGCCTGGCTCGCCAAGGGGGTCCAGGAGTACGGCGTCCTTGCGCTCGATGATCCCGATGTGCCGCCCTACAGCGGCGGCATCGCCAAGAAGTGGGGCAACCGGCCGGGGCCGCCCAAGGCGTTCATCGAGATTGCCAAGCAGCGGCTGGTCAAGACCGTTTCGCCGATCCGGAACGCGACCGAGGCCCGCGACGCGATCTGCAACGGCTACCCGCTGTCGATCGCCAGTGACTACGGCTCGACCGATATCCGCGAACGGGATGGCCAGATGGTCGCCCGGCGGAATACGTCGTGGATGCACCAGATGGCCGTCGTCGGCTTTGACGGCACGAAGGGCAAAGCGGGACGGTTCTACGTTCTCAACTCGTGGGGGCCCGACGCGCACCCGCAGCCGCTCAATGACGAGCCGCCCGGTGGCTTCTGGATCGAAGCCGCCGACATGGACTACATCGCCCGGCAGGGCGACACCTGGGCCTTTTCCGACTTCGACGGGTTCCCGGCGCAGGAACTCAACTTTCACGTCTTTGGAGCGAGGTAATGTTATGAGGGCGATTCTTACGGCCTTGTTGTTTGCGGCCCAGTTGCTGATGGCGGCGAGCGGTGTGACCGCGAGCGAATTGAATTTTGAAGTGTTCGCGGTTCCACAGCGGCCCGCCGAACAGATCGAACCGCTCGCGTTCCAGGTGTTCGTGGCGCCCGAGGCGGTCGTGCTTGAGCAGATCCCGGCGGCGGCGTTCGCCGTGTTCAGCTATCCGGCGCCGCTCCCTGATCCGAAACCGCAGCCGATCAAGCCCCCGCCCGCGGCGTCGCCTGTCGCAGGTGGCGTACCGCATTGCGGCTACTACTTCGATCCCTACGACGGGCGGTTGAAGTGGCGCTGCTTTTACTGAGTCCGTCGACTGGGTGACGGTAACCGCGTTTGCGTTCTTTTGGAGTTTTGTCATGGTTTCGGCACGAGTCACAAATCCACGCATCGAATACGGTCGAGTCAAGGCGACGCTTACGTTCGATGATTCATCCGTCCCGGAACGTGAGATCACGTTTCCAACGGGGGCCACGCTCGACAGGGCGGTTTCCCAGGTGCAGGCCGACCTGCGGGAGATCAACGCCAACGCGGACGCCCGTGTCCTTCAGGCGGAACTGGCCAAGCTCGAAGCGACCGGTGCCCGGATCACCGAAAGCTCGGTCGAGGCAAGTTAGCAGTCTCTGCGGGCGGGAAACCGCAGTACGCCGCATGACGCGGCAGCCGGACGGCGTTGCGGAGCGCCGTCCGGTTTTTTACTGGTAGTGAGCAGGTGTGCGGATGGCAGTAACCGCTTGGAAGCTCGGGACGAATGCGACTGAGGACGGCGTTGGCACGTCATGGTCGAACGCCAGTCGCGTTACGGTTAGGTCTGCCAATCCGGAGTTGACTGACTCAGCGACCTGCCACAACTTCTCGACGAGCAAGTACATTGCCGTCGGCGGATTTGATTTTTCCGACGTGCCCGATGGGTCGACTATCGATGGCTTTGAAATTCGCGTCCGAGGTTACAAATACACAGGATCATTCGATGCAACAATCAATCGGGTGTATTTGAGGCAAGAAGCAGGCGTGAACGCGGGGAGCAACCTCCGAGTGAGCGGCGGTCTCTTGTCTGGCGTCGCGTTCAGCGATCATGTGTTCGGCGGTGCGACAACAACTGGCGGCATAACGTGGTCGACTGCGGCTATAAAATCAGCATCGTTCGCCGTTGCCGTTGGGCTGATTGAAAACGCACAGGAAGGGGACACGGCATACGCCGCAATTGATTCCATCGAATTGCGGGTGTACTACACTTACACACCACCCGCCCCAACTGTCACAAACAACTCCGCATCCGCCACGTTCGGAGTCGGCGGAACCGTGCAGATGTCGGCCAGCGAGTCGCCCACGACGTGGAGCCTCACCGGGTCGCCGCCCACTGGTGTCTCGATCAACTCATCCGGCCTCGTGACGTGGACCGGAGCGACTCCGGTCGGCGTTCATTCCATTGGGGTGCGGGCGACAAACGCGGGCGGCAACGGTGACGGGACGCTCACGCTGACGATCACTGCGGCCGCGACGTCGCGACGTAAACCAGGTACGTCATTTGGAATGGGGATCGGACTATGAGCCTCGCAATCGAAGCCATGCGGAATATGGAGTCTGTGCCGAGCCGATCGGCAGCGGTGGACATCTCGTCGACTGACTTCGATGTAATCGCGGCGCTTGGCTTCCCGTGCACGGCGATCTACGTCGGGACAGGTGGAACTGTCATCGCCGAATTGGTCGGGGACAGCACAAGCCGCACATACAAGAACGTGCCGGACGGGACCGAACTGTTGGGGCGATTCTCGTCGGTGATCCGCACGGGAACAACGGCGACCGACATGATCGCGAGGGTGTACTGACCATGTCTCGGTTCGACGACCAGCTGAAACGCGGTCTGGAGCGACTCCGCAGTGTCGCCGGGAAGACGGTCACGTACCGTCGCGGTGCGCAGTCGGTCTCTGTGACGGCGGTCACCGGACGCAGCGAGTACTCGACGGTCGATGAGACCGGGATGCCAGTGGCGAACCAGTCTCGGGACTTTCTCCTGCCAACGGATGGGTTCGAACTTGGTGGTTTACCGGTCGAACCAAAGGTTGGCGATGTCATCGAGGAACAGGATGGCCGGATTCACTTCGTGACGGCCCTGGGTGACGGGCAACCGTGGCAGTGGAGCGACGCGGCGAGAACCACGATGCGGATCCACACGAAGGAACGGGGTGTCACATGAGCGATCTGCAGGACGTGGCGGACGGTGTCGCCACCGCTCTGGCTGCTGGCTCTTTTGTGATGCCGGTGACAGCAGTGAGGGTGTTCGACACGCAGGTCGATCTGCCGAATCTGCCAGCCGGTGGGGCCATCCTGACGGTTATCGGAAAGTCGGAGACCACGCAAATGATCGATCGAGGGGCCACGCTGCTGGATCGGTTCACGGTCGACTGCGGTATCCGCGGCGTGCCGGCTGATCAGGAGACAACGTCCCTCGACCCGTATTCGACGCTGGTCGACCAGATCCGCGATTACTTCTGGGCCGAACTGTGGCCGGGGGAGGTGGTCGACATCGACACGGCTGAGGTGACCGTGCCCTGGTCGGTCAAACATCTCAACGAACAGAACGTGTTTCTCGCTGTGGTGTCGTTCACGTTTGTCCGGACGCGAGACGTACCCGAAAGGCCGTAATGCCCCCGAAAGTCGCTGCATTCAAGAAACTGTTCTTCGACCGGGCTGCGGTCACGGACGCTGTCGACAAAGCGTCGGTGAAGGTCCTGTCGAAGTTCGGGGCGTTCGTGCGACGTGCAGCGAGATCCTCGATCAAGAAGGCTCGCCAGATGCCGCTCAGCGAACTGAGCGACGAACAGCGGGCCGCGTACAAGCGGCGGTTGGCCATCGCGACGAAGCAAGGGAAGCCACGCCCGAAGCGACCGCTGGCTGCCTCGAAGCCCGGTCAACCACCGCGATCACGGCTCGGGTTCCTGCGGGACTTCATTTTCTTCGGGTACGACGCGGACGCTCACTCGGTGGTGATCGGACCAGCACGCCTCAACGGGCGGGCCGGTCCTCAGGCGCTTGAGGCGTTGGAAGAAGGCGGGGCATCGACCACGCCACAAGGGAAGCGAGTCCAAATTGAGGCGCGGCCGTTCATGGGACCGGCACTGGCCAAAGAAGAACCAAAGCTGCCCGCGATGTGGGCCAACAGCGTGAAAGGATAAGCCATGCAAGGCCGCAAGAATTTCCTGTACATCAACACGGCCAGCTACGCCTCGCCGACCTATCTTGAGGTCAAGCAGGCTCGCGATGTCCAGCACGACGACTCCCGCAGCGAAGGGGACGACTCTTGCCGCGGGTTCGACATGGCCTCGGTCGAAGTCGGACAGGCCAGCTACGGCTGTTCGTTCGATGCGGTCTACAAGCGCGGAGATGCGGCGTTGGACGCCATTGAGGCGGCGTACCGGGCCGGAACACCGCTCGGAATCATGTTCCTCGACGGCCCTCGCGCAACGGCTGGATCGAAGGGGTTCCGGGTCGACGTCAAGGTGACGCAGTTCAGCCGATCGGAACCGCTC
>JANRLN010000293.1:0-2724 GCA_033762515.1 Planctomycetaceae bacterium | reverse complement strand
AGAACTTCGGCAGCTACCTCCTCGACACGTTCGATCGCCCCCGCCGCGTCACCGCCTGCGAATGCGAACGGGGGACCGCGGCGACCCTCTCCCAGGTGCTGCTGCTGGCCAATTCCGACGAGTTGGAGAACAAGCTCGCCGCCGGCGACGGCCGCATCGAGAAGGCATTCAAAGCGCAGAAGTCGACGCCGCAGATGATTGAAGACCTGTACCTGGCCAGCTTCGCGCGGTATCCGACGCCGAAAGAAATCTTCGCGGCAGAAGCCCACATCGCCGGGAGCCCCGACCCCCGCCGGGGTGTTGAAGACATTCTGTGGAGCCTGCTGAACTCGCGCGAGTTCCTGTTCAATCATTGATGCCGGCCCGACGCCGAGCAGCGACGTCGCGTGTAGGATGGGCACTCCCGCCCATCCTTTGGACTACGGACGGGCGGGAGTGCCCATCTTCCGAGATCGATTCGAACCGAAAGACTGCCGAATGCCGCTGCGTCGTCTGCTGCCGTTGATCCTCTGCGCGTTCGCGTTCCACGTCCGGCCCGCTCACGCCCTCCACGACGGCAAGGTGCAGATCCTCCTGCTGGGAGACAGCACGACGGAAGGAAGCGTGCCCCGTCGCCACGTGCCCCAGGGGCCGCACCTGGAAGACGTCATCCGTCAACTCCTCGCCGCCGAGAAAGACCTGCCCCCGACCAACGTCATCAACCTCGGATTGAGCGGAGAGTACATCCGGCGGCTGCTCGATTCCGGCCGGTACGAGAAAGCGGCGTCCAAGCTGCCGGGAATCGATTACGTTCTCATTCGCTACGGTCTGAACGACAACTCCTATCGCGAGAACCTCGCCGAGAATTTTCCGAAGGACTATCACGAGTTAATCGGCCGCATCCAGACCGATCATCCGCAGGCGACGATCATCGTGATGACCGTGATTCCCTACGGCAGCGAGGAGATGTGCCAGCGTCTGAATGCTTTGAACGAACAGGTGGCGAAGGACGAGGGACTGCCGTTGTTTGATATCTACCCGCGCTATGCTGAGGAATTGAAGCAGGGACCGAACATGCTCAACTACCGCCGGTATCCGCTGGAGAAGATCCCCGAGAACCGCCGGGAGTTCGTGCAGCCGTTCGTGGTCCCCGGCAAGGTTCCCACGGTGGAGGTGCTCGACAACCGCCTCGACGCCCACTTCGGCCACCTCCCCGGCTGGTTCGGGGACCGACATCCCAACCTGGCCGGCTACCACGTCATCGGCGACGAGACGGCCAAATACCTCGCGCCGCTGATTCGGGCGAAGTTTGTGAAGTAAGGAACGGGCGATGCCAAGCAATGCCACGCTTTTGCATGTGCTGGACCTCATTGGGTTCGTTGGCAGTGTTCTGGTCTTAGGACTGGCGGTGTGGTGTCTTGATTTCGCCTTTGCCAAATTTGGGCGACCCCTGTTCGGGTTTCCGACGGAACTTGTGACGACCGAACGCGAGAGCGGTCCGCGACAGTATCAATGGCAATGGTTGGGGATGTCCAAGGTTGGCACGACGACTACAAATAGGGCGTTTGCAGCAGTCTCGAACGAGGGTCTTGCATTCGAAGTGCGGTCGATCTTTGGCCACATTTTGATGCGAACGGTGTTCATTCCCTGGAAAAGGCTGCGGCTCGAAGAGTCGCAGGCCACGCTTGGAATGACAACCCGAGTGGATGTGATTGATCGCTCCGATCAAGTCGCTGTTCGTGTGGAACCGGGATGGCTGGATCAAGAGTTGCGGCTAAAGATCCGGGCGACGTGCGCCACACTGGGAAGCGGCCAGTGATCCACGAGAAGCTTGCGCACGGGATCTCAGATTCTACCTCGGATCGGTCTATCCCTGATGCCCGTAGTCTTACAGTCCGTCAGCTGGTAAGGGCTTGGAACAATCAGCCCGTCGAGTGAGCATTTCGGGAATGTTAATCTCCTGACGCGACTGCGGGTTCCTCCAACGGAGGAACTGCGCCATGCCAGTCAGCCTGACTCCTATCCTGTTTCCGCTGTTTCTCGTTGTTATTACACTGGTCGGGACGTGTTGCAGCAGGAAAGCCGGGCTGTTGGTGGCAGGGGCGTCGATTGCCGCCGTGTTGTTAATTGTGCTGAGCGCCGAAGTCCCTGGTTGGGCGTTGATGCTTAGAGCTCGCCAGGATGATCCGGCAGCCATGTATGAACTGGCCCGCTGGACCGAAAATCGTGCTGAGGATCTGGGAGAGTGGCTGCCGTATCCCGGGAGCCCCAATGTCCTGGGGGGCTATGCCTTGCTGGAACGCGCTGCGGAGTATGATTACCCGCCCGCCCTGTACGCCGTGGGGGTGCGATTGAAATTTGGCGATTTCGTGCCGGAACCACCGAACTGGACCGGTCCCGGAGGCAACGTCTTTCCGCAACCCGAACGCGGCCAACCGCTGATCGACAAAGCCCTTGCGCTGGGCTATCAGCCGAGCGTTGAAGAAATCCACTTCTATTGGTGGTACCGGACTGGTCGAGAGTAGACCGCGCAGTCGCGAATAAAAACCCGGCATCTGCAGCGAACGCAGGGAACGTCTCGAAGCGCCCGAGATGCCGGGCTTTTGTTCGCGGATGAGTGCTCAACATCGACGATAGTCGCCTCGCATCGACGTCGGTACGATAGGCGTCGGGATTCGCCTGACCGTATCGTCTGACATCAGTGGAGGCTGCCGTGGAAGTGTCTCGTCGCTCGCTGGTCACGTC
>JANRLN010000292.1:0-4845 GCA_033762515.1 Planctomycetaceae bacterium | reverse complement strand
GCTCCCTGACGGTCGCGGTACGGATTGATGAGTTGGGCAATTTGCGTCAGCCGAATGGTGGCAGATTCTAGCGGTTGGCTTGAGTTTGCAAGGTTCGGCGACTCGTCGGGATGTGCCGGTGATTCGGCGAGTGACGCCTATGCCAAGAGCCGGAACCCATTGTCGCTCAAGCAGCCCGGAAGAACCGTTAGAACCGAACCGGCAGGTCGTTCGCGACCGATTGGAACAATCGTCACAAGAAGTCGCCGCCGGCCAAAGGCCAGGGATGACCGATCCAGAACCGGCCGACGCGAACAACACGGACGTTGTGAAGGGGGCGAACATGCTGAAGTCAATTTTGCTGTCGTTGGGAGCCGCGACGCTCGTCGCATTCGTGGCGACGGACTCGATCGCGCAACAACCTGGCGGGTCGTATGGCGTCCCGCAGATGGCGGGCCTGGCTCCGCACGGAGCACCCGGTCAACTGCCGCCCGGAGCGGTCATCGTCATGCCGGCTCCGCGCGGCTATCCGCAGTTGCACGCGCCGATGTACCCCTGCCCGGTGCCGAACGTGCCCACGTATGTGGGCGGGACAACTTACACAAACCAAGCGTTCGCGCCTCACGAGATGCTCTACCCGCACGAATACAAAGCTCTGTACCCGCCCTTCTACCACAAGGTCACCGGCAAGTGGTGGTGGACTCCGTTCGGCATGGAGTCGCACGACAAATGGGAACTGCAAGGGACCGAGGTGAAGGTCAAGTATCGCAGCAGCTATCGCTGGTGCTCGGGCTTCTGCCCGCCGACGAGCTGGTAAGTCACCTCGGAGCTTTGGTCAGGCCGAAAACAACTCACACCAAACATTCCACTCACACGGATGTGGGAGCAGACGATGAAGATCCTCAACAATGTTTTCCGCTGCGGCGTTCGAATGCTGATCGCCGGAGCCGCTTTGCACGGGCTGAGCCAGATGTGTTTGGCCGACGAAGTCGAATCGGCGGAGTTCCAGACATCCAGCGTGACGCGCGGCAAACAAGTCGTGCTGGTGGCCGATGAGAAAGCTCCCATGCCGATCGCGGACGGTGCGGCGGGACAAATCCCGAGCTCGGCACCGGGCGTGGCTCGCGTTGGCTGTTGCACGAGCGGCGGCTGCGCGAATGGGTGGGGTTGGGGATCCAACAATTGGGCTTCGTGTCCAGCCAATGGAAGCTACCGACGATCGCTCGACTCGTACACGTTCCACGATGTCGGACAAGCGTGGAGTGGAGCCGGTCAATCCATCGGCCATGCGGTCAGCCCGGTGGTGACCTGGCAGCCATGCGACTGGTGCGAAGACGGCGGTTGGCTGCACAGCCAATGGGCGGAGTACAACGCTCGGAATCAAGAGCAATGTGAGATTCTACGAGCACACATTCACGGCAAGCTCGCGTACTTCCATCCGATGGGAAATGGCGGCGAAGGTGTCCCACCTTTCGGCTGCTACCACTTGGTCTACGCGGTGAATCCCAGTTACTCCGATCCGCGTGACAGCCAACTTTATGCGGCTCAAGGCTGGGGAATTCCGATGGCGGTCCCGCTCGCGCCGACCGTGCGACATACGATGAATTACTCGAATGGAATTCCATCGAGCCGATTGACGCCGATTTCCAACGTCGTGCCGCCACGCGGTCGGCGAGGTTGGTAGGCGGACAGCGCAGACACAAGGCAGTAGGCAGTAAGCAGTAGGCAGACAGCAAAAGGGCGTCGCCCAGAGGAAGGGATTTGTCATGAGCCGAGATTATCTCAAGGGACTGAGTCTGGTGGGCCTGTGCTATTTGGCGTTGGCCGCCGCGCCGAGCAGTCGCGCGAACGAACCGTGTCCGACGACGCCCCCTCAGCAAGTCTGCCCGACGTGTCCGCAGCAATGCGACTCTTGCCCGGGCTACTGCCGCACCGGCTGTGACGACTGCTGCCTGCAGGCGATCGGGAAATGGGCGCTGTGCCCCAACTACTACATCCTGCCGCCAGACTACGGCTGGAATGCTCCGGTCAAAGTGCCGGTCGTCCGCCGTGGCGTGACCTACTATCGATATTACCCCGAGCAGTGGTACGGGACCGGTGCGCCGCCGGCGGGAAAATATCGCACGTACCCGCAGGTCTACTCGCCCACCGACACGACACAACTGGGCTACTACTACCAGCAAGTTCCGTATTGGCAACCGGCTCCTTATCGGTTGCCGCCACCCCCCGTGCCGTCGCATTGGCATGTGCGCGAGCCGCATCGTGGCTACTACGGTCGCTGGCACGACTGTTTCACGCCGATCCATCACCATCAAGTTTCCAACGTGCAGTACATGACACAACCCTGTCCAGCGTGGACTCCGGCGGCATCCGCTCAGCCGATGGGCCCCGTGGGATGTCCGCCCGCTCCGGAATCGAGTCCCGCTCCGAAGAAGCTCATGCCGGAGCCAGCCAGTCCGGCTCCGCCCGAACCGTCCGGGCCAGCCCCGGTTCCGCCGGCCGAGCCAAAGTCGGCGGGGACGATCAAATCGCGATTGACGGCGATGTTTCGCCGCTAGGCTGACAAGTGACAAGGTGCGAGGGTGACAAGGTGACGGTGGCGAAGACGCTGCTTCACCCTGTCACCCTCGCACCCTTTCACCCTGTCATGCACTTCGCGCATCCGGCAGAATGACGACGGTCGTCCTCCACGTCTCGTCGCGAAGTCCGCGTCATGAACCGTCAAGCTTGGGTCGCCTGGCTATTAATCCTGCTGCAAGCGGCGATGTTCTGGTACATGACGGACGGCGACATGGTGCTGTTTCCGATTGTGGTCGTGCTGATCAGTTTGCCAGCCGTGTGGTGGCGAGGTCGTTGGGCCATCTCCTCCAGCTATCTTCCCGGAATCGATTTGGGGTTAGCGACGCTCTGTGGCTTGCGGTGGAATCTTGCGCCCTACGAGCCACCGAAGATGGTCAGCTTTCTGAACTACCCGCTGGTCCATGCGGCGGGTCAGTTCTTTTTGTTGGCGCAAGTCGCACGCTTGTGGACACGGCGTCCCGATCGGCCGTTGCCTGTCTACCTGCCACTGCTGGCCGTGTTGGTTTTTATCTGCTTGGGGGACGTGCAGCTCACGAAATACGGCCGCATGAGGCGAATGCACCACCGAGCGACTTTGACATTGGTGGGACTTTCGTGCGCGTACTACGCGACGGCGCGACGACGTCAGGACTCGAATTCTGCGTCCTTGCGTTGGGTTCGTCCGGCGGCAACAGCTTCCGTATTGCTGGCCTGTGGCGCGAGTGCCAGCGTCGGCAATGCCTGGTTGCTGGAGAGATGGTCGGACCTCGAGCAGTTGCTTCGCAACAACTCCACACGACCTCCTCCAGGTCGTCAGAACCTGCTGGTCGGATTCTCGGGACAGGCACCTTTGGGATCGGTGCAATTGCTGCGTTCATTTTTGGACAACGAAATCGCCGTGCGCGTGATCTCTGAGCATCCTCCGGGATATCTGCGCGGTGCGGCCTTTGAACGCTACACGTCCCGCGGGTGGGAAATGCATTCCGATTGGCTGCCCATTCATCGGACGCGAAGGCCAATCCCACTCACAGAACGTTCCTCGTTGTTCGGCGCGCCAGCAGGACCAACCTCGTCTCAGTTTGCACTGCGTCAGAGTCCCGCCAGCAAATATCGGCCGATCACAGTTTGGCGTTCCCCGGCGCTGGATCGATTCACCTTCCTGCCGCTGAGCACGGTGAGGCTGGACGCTCCGGCAACCGCTTTGAGTTTTGACCGGCACAGCATCGTCAGCGCCGAAAACATGCCTTCGGAAGTCAGCATCACCGCGTGGGTTCCCAATCCCGCGGATGACAATCCACAAGAACCGGTCGTCCAACCGATCGTGTGGGAAGTCGGAACTGCGTGGGAATTGGACCGGCCGGATGCCGTGAACGCGTTGGCTCGGTTGAAACGGCTTCCCGATCGTTTGGGGGAGCATCCCCAGATGCAGGAGATTGCTCGACAGGTGTTCGCCGGATGTCAGACGCCGCGTGAGAAAGTCGCAGCCGTTCAGCGTCACTTCTCGACGTTTCGCTATTCGACCGACGTCGAGGTGCCGCCGATGGTGGATCCTGTCCTGAATTTTTTGACGCACAAACACGCCGCGCATTGCGAATTCTTCGCGAGCGCCACGGCCGTGCTCCTGCGCATGGCCAGCGTCCCCTGCCGCTACGTCACCGGTTACGCCGGCTCGGAATTCAACGGCGTCGGAAATTATTGGGTCGTGAGACATCGCGATGCGCACGCCTGGGTCGAGGCGTACCTGCCTGACGAAGGCTGGGTCGTCGTCGACTCCACGCCCTCTCGCTATGTCCCGCCGACCGCGTCGGGATTTGGGTTCTGGCAACTGTGGGACGAAATCACGTTGCGCGGACAAATGATTCGCACGGCCCTGGCCACCGAGGGCTTTGCCGCGAAATGGCTCGCCGTCAAGCTGTTCCTTGTGAGCCTGTTGACCACAATCCCCGGCGCGCTCATCAGCGGCGGACTGCTGTTCCTGATGGCGCGACAAATTCGATTCACTCGAAAAACCGCTCCCTCGCGGCCGACGGAACTGGCGAGGATCGAGTTGCGGCGGCTGCTCGAAGAACTGGACCGACGTCTGCAACGGCTCCATCTCGAGCGTGCCGCACACGAGACTTTGCATCAATTTGCTCGACGCCTGCGAGTCGCGGCGTGCTCGCGGCCCAATCTTACCGAGGCCGCTGAGTGGTATCTGCGTTACGCCGCGGCACGCTACGGCATGTCGATCCGGCCTGAGCATCAGGAGCTTTTGCGCACGGATTTGAAGATGGTGTGCGCTCTCTTGAGCCATCGGCCCAAGGTCAC
>JANRLN010000291.1:0-2419 GCA_033762515.1 Planctomycetaceae bacterium | reverse complement strand
CGAAATTCGTCTCACCGGGACCCCGGTCTCGGAACCCTATATCGACATGACGCTGGGGGTGATGGCCCGCTTCGGCGTCGTGGTCGATACCGGCCGTCCCGGGACTTACCGCATTCGCCCGGAACGCTACAAGGGGGGCGTCTATCAGATCGAGCCCGATGCTTCCGCTGCCAGTTACTTCTTCGCGGTCGCGGCGATCACCGGCGGCGAGATCACCATCGACGGGTTGTCGCAATTCGCCTTGCAGGGGGATGTCCACTTTGTGGAAGCCCTCGAGCGAATGGGCTGCGGGGTTCACTGGGGGAAGACGTCCATCACCGTCCACGGGGGACCGCTGAGGGGCATCGACGTCGACATGAATGCCATCAGCGACACTGCCCAAACGCTGGCGGCCGTCGCGGTGTTTGCCGACGGACCTACGACGATCCGCAATGTGGCTCACATGCGGGTCAAGGAAACCGATCGGGTCTCGGCCGTCGTGCAGGAGTTGCGACGGCTGGGGATCCGTTGCGACGAACATCCCGACGGTATGACGATTCATCCGGGAACGCCGCAACCGGCGGAGATCCACACCTACGACGATCACCGCATGGCCATGAGTTTTGCGCTGATCGGGCTGCGTTCGCCGGGCATTAAGATTCAGAATCCCGGCTGCACGGCGAAGACGTATCCCGAATACTTCGACGATCTGGAGCGGTTGTGCGCACCGGCCCGCGGATGATCATGTAGCCCTCTCGCTCCGCGAGAGGTGGGCCGACGGTCATTCGATGTGGTTCCTGCCTTCGAGTTGGGATCGCGACACGGTACGCTGAGAGCGATCGGCTTTCCTCTCGCGGAGCGAGAGGGCTACTTTGGAAGAGTCTTTCGTGCCAGATCGCCCGTTCTCCGCTTCTCCGAGTTTATCGCTGACCCCGCGGACGGCGCGGGAACTGGCATTTCGGGTGTTAGAGCGCCATCGGCAGACCGGCGAATGGGTCCAGGAGGAACTCGCCGCCGAGTTCGCGCGCGGGGCGTGGTCCCTGCCCGATCGACGCCTCGTCACCGAGCTGGTCTGCGGCGTCGTGCGGCGACAAGCCACGTTAACGGCTCTTTTGCGGCCGGCCATCAGTCGTCCATGGGACCGCATCGAACCGGAACTGGTCACACTGTTGTGGTTGGGGGCGTATCAGCTCATCTATCTCGATCGCGTTCCTCCGTTCGCCGCAATTCATGAGACCGTCGAGGTCGCCAAGGCCATCGGACAAGCCCGTTGGACGGGGTTCGCCAACGGCGTCTTGCGCTCCGTGAGCCGCGTGGTGCGCGGGGACTGCGGCGACGCTCCCGCAGCAAACGCCATTCCCATCGGTAACGGCCGATACCGCCTGCTGCATGAACCGGTGCTCCCGGATCCCGATGCCGACTTCGCCAACTACGTTTCCTGGGCCTTCAGTCTCCCAGAATGGCTGGTGCAGCGCTGGACCGCGCGCTTTGAACGGCAACAGATGCTGCAAATCGCGGAAGGGGTCAACGCCTCACCGCAGGTCTATGTGCGCGTCAATCGCCGGCGCACGACCACGGAGGAACTGCAGGAGTTATGGACCGCCGCCGGCGTTCACAGCGAACGAGTCGAGCGTGTTGATGCTCTGCGGCTCTGCGAATCGGGGCCGATCGAAGAACTCCCCGGCTACGCCGAAGGACTGTTTTCGCCGCAGGATCTCACGGCGATGCAGGCCGGGGTGACGCTGTCTCCCGGACCAGATGAACGGGTGTGGGATGTTTGCGCGGCGCCGGGAACGAAGGCGTGCCATCTGGCCGAGCTGCGCGACGATCACGGTGTCATCCTCGCGACCGATGTGCATCCCGATCGCCTGTCGCTCGTGACCGCCGGAGCCGAGCGACTGGGACTGACGTCGATCTGTGCGATCCCCATCCGCGATGATTTGCTCGACCTGCCGCGGGGGCCGTTTGACGCGATTCTCGTTGACGCCCCGTGCTCGAACACCGGCGTACTGCATCGGCGACCGGAAGCGCGCTGGCGCTTGCGTGCCGAAGACTGCACGGAGCTGGCGGAGATCCAGACGCGGCTGTTGCGTGCGGCGGTGGAACGGCTAGCGCCGGGGGGCCGCGTGCTGTATTCCACGTGCAGCATTGAGCCGGAAGAGAATGCTGCTGTGGTAGCGTCGGTCCGTAGCGATTACCCGATGCTCAAGCTGGCTTCCGAGCGAATCTTCTTTCCCAGCCCTGCTGGAGACGGCGGGTACCAGGCGCTCCTGCAAAAGTGAGTCGTCGGCCCCTCTCGCCTGCAGCCGCCACGTGGTCTCGCTCGCTGCAGCAGTGTGGTTTCTGCGGTCGATTGCAGCCGGAGGGGCTTCCCGCAACAATTCCCATACTGTATCAACGCATGCTGATTGATTGGCCCCATCGAGATTCGACGGAGTTC
>JANRLN010000290.1:0-2739 GCA_033762515.1 Planctomycetaceae bacterium | reverse complement strand
ATCGGCGAAATCCAGCACAAGGGGCAATGGTATCCCGGTAAGCACGAACCGCTGATCGACCGGGCCACCTGGAACCGGGTGCAGGCGTTGCTTGGCGGAAGCACCCACCACGCCACGACGCTGACGTATGCCGGGCAGTTCATGAACTGTGGCCATTGCGGTCATCCCATCACCGGCGAACTGGTCAGGAAGAAGCGGAAGGATGGCGGTGTCAACGAACACGTCTACTACCGCTGTGCCCGTTACGCCAAGGGTGACCACCCCCGCATCCGGCTGAAGGAAGCCGACATCGAAGCCCAGGTGCTGGCGACCTTCGACAAGATGAAGGTGGAGGACGCCTCTGTCCGCGACTGGTTCCGGTTGGTGCTGGCCTCGCAGACCCGTGACGCCCAGGCTGACAGCCGAGCGCAACGGGCCGAACTGACCCGGCAGGAGACGCTGCTCATCCAGCAGCAGGACCGCTTGCTCAACATGCGGTTGGCCGAAGACATCGACCAGGTAGTGTTCGCCAAGAAGCACACCGAACTACGCGATCGGCTGGCGTCGATCAAGTTGCAGCTCGACGTTCTCGACCGCTCACACGACGAAACGGCGGAGCTGGCGGCGAAAGTGTTTGAACTTTCGCAAACCCTGAAGGCACAGTGGCTTACAGCCGATTACGCCACGAAACGCCGATTGCTCGAAATCGTGTGTTTGAACTGCGTTCTCGACAACGTAACCCTTTGCCTAGAAATGAGAAAGCCCTTCGACGTCCTCGTCGAAGGGCGGTTTCTAGAAACAAGCGGAGAGGGGGGGATTCGAACCCCCGGTAGGGTTTGACCCCTACGCCGCATTAGCAATGCGGTGCTTTCGGCCGCTCAGCCACCTCTCCGGGTGCTGGAACTATACCGGTCCTTCGGGCCTTCGCCAAGCCCGAAGGTGGTCGAGAAAATTCGAACTTCCCGAGGCTCGTGGAGCAGCATCGGTCGACCAACCGTCCCCGGGCGTTCGCCCAGTCATCGGCCCGGTCCCTTGACGGAACAGTGCCGCAGGGGATGATTCCCGGTTTCTCCGTTCGGGCAATCGCTGGCCGGCGCCGGCTGCGGAGAATTGCGAACGACGCGGAGTGCAGCGCATGGGGCAGCGTGGACTGCTGATCGGTCTGTTGATCTCGTCCGGTGTGGCCTTTTTCTGGCCCGACGGCGCCGGGGCCAACCCGTTTACGGCGTCCGCCCCCTGGTTGGGGACGCTCATCGCGGCGACCATGTTCGCGGTCGGCTGCCTGTTGCCTGTTGAGGAAATGCGACAAGTCGGACGGCGCTGGCCCATGGTGATCGTCGGCACGGCGCTGCAGTACACATCGATGCCGGCGCTGGCCTATGTCATTGGCACCGCCTTTCAGTTCGAAGCGGGGATCATGGCGGGGGTGATTCTCGTCGGGTGTGTTCCCGGGGCGATGGCCTCCAATGTTCTGACCCTGCTGGCGCGCGGAAACACAAGTTACTCCGTTTGCCTGACGACGCTGGCGACGCTGTTGTCTCCCCTGGCGGTGCCCTTGGCGCTGTGGCTCACGCTCGACGCACGGCATGAAATCAACTTCGTGCAGACGGCGTTCACGCTGCTCTGGCAGGTTGTGCTTCCGGTGATCGGCGGATATGCCTTGTGCCGGTTGTCCCTGCGGCTGCGTCGCTGGGCTGAAGTGGTCAGCCCGTGGGTCGCGAACTTCACAATCTTGTGGATTATCGCAACGGTGGTGGCGCTGAACCGGAGTCGGCTGCCGGAGACGAACCTGTCGATCGTGGGAGCGCTGTTGCTGATCAACGGGTTGGGCTACGTCGCCGGCTGGCTGGGAGGGCGGGCCCTGCGACTCGATGAGCCGATGCGCCGCGCGTTGACCCTGGAGGTCGGTATGCAGAATTGCGGCCTGGGAACAACGCTGGCGTTGGCACTGTTTCCGGGGACGTCGGCAGCGATTCCGACGGCGATTTACACGTTTGGCTGCATGTTCACCGGAACGCTGCTCGCGGTGTGGTGGTCGACCCGTCCCGTCCAGGCGATCGCAGGGTCCGTCGCCGCAGACAACACGGGATTGGCAATCAAGTCGCTGGTGAGCTGATGGTCCATTTCTTCGGTCATAGGTGAATCAAACGCAATCGGGAGAACACTCATGAGCGATGTCGCTGTCGACGGTCCCCTGGCCAACACTCCGCAACCGCCGTACGTCGCCGTCATCTTTACGTCGATGTTCACCGGTGCGGACGTCGAAGGCTACGCGGCAATGGGCGAGCGGATGATGGAACTCGTCCGCAGCCAGCCGGGGTATCTGGGCGTGGAATCGGTTCACGATGAGACCGGCTGCGGGATCACCGTATCCTACTGGACCGATTTGGCCGCGGTCGCGAATTGGAAGCAGCACATCGAACATCTGCAGGCCCAGCAGGCCGGGCGCTCCCGCTGGTATTCCGACTATCGGCTGCGGGTCTGCGAGGTCTCGCGCGCCACGGATCTACACGGCAGCGGCAAGTCGGGTGAATCGGAGCCTCCCCATTTCGCGGCGCTGGTTGAATCGCGCAAGGGCTGGATTGAGGACCGCTTGCGTCCGTGGTGTCAACGAGCGCTGCGGTCGGATCTGCTGCTGGCCGAGAATGAATGGGTCGATATCGCCGGAAAGGCCGATCCGGAAAAGACGCTGTGGGCCTGGGCCTGGAACCGCTTTCCCGACCTGGTTCACGCCGACCTGGGGATCGACGAAACTTCGGA
>JANRLN010000289.1:0-17323 GCA_033762515.1 Planctomycetaceae bacterium | reverse complement strand
GAGCAGGATTTCGTTCATCCGCCGCTTGGTGCGGATGACTTCCTTGGCGTGAATCGCCAGTTCGACGGCGGTCCCCTGCATGCCGGCGAGGGGCTGATGGATCATAATGCGGCTGTTGGGGAGCGAGTAGCGCTTGCCCTTGGCTCCGGCGGTGAGCAGCACCGCGCCCATGCTGGCACACTGGCCGATGCAATAGGTGGCGACGTCGCAGTTGATGAACTGCATGGTGTCGTAGATGGCCATCCCCGAGGTGATCGAGCCGCCGGGGGAGTTGATGTAGAGATGGATATCGGCCTTGGAGTCTTCGAATTGCAGATACAGCAACTGGGCGACGATGGCGTTGGCGACGTCGTCGTTGATCGCGCTACCCAGCAGGATGATGCGGTCGCGCAGCAGCCGGCTGTAAATGTCCATCGCCCGCTCTTCGCGGCCGGACTTCTCAACGACGAACGGCACGAGTGAAGTCATGTGGAGACTCGCCTGTGAGGGGAAGGATTGCAGGCGAAGCCCGGGGATAGCCGTCCCCGGGCTTCTGGGATGCGTTATTTGGGCTTGTCGTCTTTGGACGGGATCAGGATCTCGTCCACGAGACCGTATTCCTTGGCAGCGGCGGCGGTGAGATAACGGTCGCGATCGGTGTCTTTGGCGATGACCTCAATCGATTGACCGGTGTGGCTGGCGAGAATCTGATTCAGGACGTCGCGAGTTTCGAGGATCTCGCGGGCCTGAATTTCGATGTCGGACACTTGGCCCCCCACTTCGCCGAACGGCTGGTGGATCATCATTTTGGCATGGGGCAGAATGAACCGCTTCCCCTTGCTGCCGCCCGCGACCAGCACGGCTCCGCCGCTGGCGGCGATGCCGACGCAGTAGGTGGCGATGGGACACTGCAGGAACTGCATGGTGTCGTAAATCGCCATCG
Source organism: Planctomycetaceae bacterium (assembly GCA_033762515.1). GTDB lineage: Bacteria > Planctomycetota > Planctomycetia > Planctomycetales > Planctomycetaceae > DSVQ01. The sequence continues at coordinate 16,401 of JANRLN010000289.1, read as the reverse complement.
TGGCGGTCACCGAGCCGCCGGGGGAATTGATGTAGAAATGGATGTCCTGGTGGCGGTTTTCGGCCTGCAGGAACAGGAGCTTCATGACGAGCAGGTTGGCGCTGCCGTCATGAATCGGGCCGTCGAGGAACACGATGCGGTTTTCGAGCAGCAGATCGCCCAGACCCATGTTCCGCTGGCGGGTGTAGTCGCGTCCGGCATTGACGATGCCGGCTGACGCGGCTTGAGACCAAGGCTTCATCAATCAGGTCTCCGCTGGTGTGAAGAGCGTCCCCTGATGGCGGTGACGCTGATCGAATTGTACAGCCCGAGAAAAGGGCCGCGCGCGCTTTGCTTCCGTGCGAGTCAGATTCCTATCAGGTGCATCGCATCCACGGCGATGGAAGCTCCAGTTTATCGACTTTCGGCTGAGTTGCCGATGCAACAAGAGCGTCCAAATCTCAAATTCGAAATCCGAAGGACACTCGAAATCTCAAATCCCGAAACATCCACTTCGAATGTGACCCGTTTGAGATTTCGCGATTGAGGTTTCTTTTCGGATTTCGTGCTTCGAATTGGAGAATTCACCGCCGAGACTCGACGGCTTTCGCCTCGCCTGCTCCCCTACTCCTTCGCTTCTGCTTCCTTCTCGTCTTCGGTCGCAGTGACGGCCTGCTGGCCGCAGATCGGCAGCGAAACGGATTCGATGTCATCCTGCTGTGTGGCCGGCGTGGGCAGGTCTTCGTAGACGGCGCTCTTGAGAATGAAATCGACCGCCTTGCGTTCGCGGATCTGGGCTTCCAGATTCTCAATCATCCCCGACTTCTGCAATCGCGCCCGCGTTCGCCGCGGATTCTCGCCGCTCTGCAGGGCCATCATGTAGATTTCGGAGTCGATGTCCGGAGGCGTCGATTCGATCTTCTCCTTCGTCGCGATCCTGTCGAGGACGAAGTGCTCTTTCAGAGCCTGGCGGGTGCTGCTGATCGACTTCTGACGCAGGCTGGCTTCACGCGTCCGAATTTCCTGAGTCGTGAACCCGGCCTGCTGCATTTCGAGGATTTCGCGACGCATCGCGTTCTCAACCTGCTTGCGGACGAGTTGTTCCGGCAGCTCCCACGCAGCCGACTCGGTGATCTTCTCCAGCACCTGCTTGCGAGTGAACTGCCGCTGATCGAACTGCAACTGGCGCTGCAGCATGCTGCGCACCTGCAGGCGGAGATCGTCTTCCGTCTCCATGTCGAGACGAGCGAGGAAGTCCTTGGTCAGTTCCGGTAGACGCAGCGTGTTGACCGAGTTGACGGACACCCGCACCTGGACCGTCTCGCCCCGCTTCTCCACCGATTCCGCTTCGGGGGAAATCGTGAGTTGCGTTTCCTTCACGGTCCCGGCGAGGGCTCCGCTGAGGAGTTCGTCGAAGCCGTTCAGTTCGCCGTCCGGGAAGCGGAGCTTCGGTCGGACCTGCAGCGACAGATCCTTCATTCGCCGCAGGAGCTCGCCGTTCCAGTGGAATTCAATGTCGACGTTGACATGATCGCCGGCTTCGGCCGGTTCCGTCTTGGGGACCAGGGTGCCGTATTGAGCGAGGAACTTCTTCAGGTACGCGTCGATGTCGGCATCGGTGATTTCGCGGGTCAACCGCTTGATCGTCAGCCCGGAATAGTTCGGGAGCTCAAAATCGGGCCGGACTTCGACGTCGAACTCATACTCGAAATCACCGTCGTCCGGCAGCACCAGCGATTCGATGTCGAAATCGGGCTCGTTGATCGGGTCGAGCGCATGGTCGGCGGCGAGTTGCTCCAGGCTTGTGAGCAGCACGCGCTGTCGCACCTGATCGGTCAGCTCTTTCTTGAAGCGGCGTTCCACGAGCTTCAGAGGGACGTGACCGGGGCGGAATCCGGGAACCGCCGCGGTATCCGCGACCTCTTCCAAGGCCTCTTCGCGGAAGTGTTCAATGTCGGCCTGGGGGACCTTGACCCGGACGTGTCGCTTGCACGGGCCGGTGGACGTGATGTCGACCGCCAAGGACATCTTGAAACCGGCGGGGACTTCGGCCACGGCGGCGGCATCTTCCGATACTGTCGTTGCTTCGTTATCAGACACAGTCAGAACTTTCTGTCGATACCGAGACTCAGATGGGCAAGCCAAGATCCTGGGCGTCGCCGGGGGCCTCAGGTCTGTGGATCGGGCGGCGTCTGCCGCAAGACCCCACGGGAACGCGGGCTGCCGACGTCAGTGCCGACAACGTTCGCCGTAAAAACGAAAAAAGAGCGGGTGACCGGACTCGAACCGGCGACATTCACGTTGGCAACGTGATGCTCTACCAACTGAGCTACACCCGCGTCTGGCGCGACGCCGCTGGAGATTATGGCAGCTTCCATGAAGGCGTCAAGCCAGTGGGCCTGCGCGCCCCGGCCAATCGCCTGTCTCCGACGGGGAAATGGCGACGCTGACGCCTCGCGATTTGTTAAGACCCCGAAACCGCCGGAACTCATCGCCGCCACAGTCCCCAATGTTGACGTGGTGAATCCGCCACATGGCAACACTGCTCAGGGATCAGATCACAAACTTCTGAGGGATCGAGGATTACAGCAAATGCTCTCCCCTCAGGTTGCCATTCCTGAGGTGATACGTCAACACGGGCGCGGGGATCATTCGGGGTATGACGCAGGCGGAATCGAGAATTCTTGAATTCTCGCAAGTGATTTAATGGCAATGAAATACGAAGAATCTGACGACCAGAATGTTCAAGGAAGTGAACTCGCGGCGACGACTGGCACGCGGTCTGCTTTACACCTTGTTCAACCTGCGAAACACACACGACTTCGAATCGCAGTCAGTAGAGAACCAGTCAAGCAACCAACAGACAGGGATTCGCCGCCATGACCAAGACCATCCTCGCCAAACTGTACCACGACGAAGCCGGTTTCATCGTCTCGGCGGAACTTGCCATCGTCGCCACCATCGCCGTCCTTGCCATGATCGTGGGCTTGTCGGAAGTCGCCTACAACGTCAATGAAGAGCTCGAAGACGTCGGCTCGGCGATCGGCAATCTCAGCCAGACCTATCAGGTCTACGGCACCAGCGGTCACAAGGCTTCGACGAACGGGAGCAGCTTCTACGATGTGCCTGATTTCTGCGACAGCCAAAGCGACTTGAACTGCGACAGCTCGCCGACCGGCGAAGGAAATTGATGTTCGCCTCTGCCTCGACGCCTTGCACCACCACCCGCGCAGAGCCCAGGGACCTCCATCCCTGGGCTTTTGTGCGTTATGGGCGAATGGCGGCGAGGACGCCATCCCACAAGCCGATTCGGCGGCGCAGAGCCTCACAGGCGGTGCTCTCAGCCTGGATGATCTTGATCGGGTCGCCCGCACACAATCGGTTGAGCAGGCGTTGGGCCAGGGGACCGTGATGGTCGCCATCCACTTCAATATGCCGCTGCAGATAGTGCCGAAAGCGTTCGACTTCGGCACCTTGGTGCTGAATGGTATCAACCAGCCGGGCGAACATTTCGGGAATCACATCTTCACGCCCATGAAAGAAGGCCGCAGCGACTTCGTGGGGGCGTCCCTGAAGAGCGGTGTCCAGAGAAAAGCGGACAAACTCCCGCGTTTGGGGCTGGATCGGGGCTCGATCCAATGCCGACTGCCAGGGGACTCCGGCACGAATTTGCGCGACGAATTCATCAATGGGTCGGGTTTCGGCACCGATCTCGCCCATCGCTTCACGGTAAAGTTCAAAATGACTCAGGCAGCCCCCGCGCCCGTCTTCATCGGCTTCCTCCCCGACGACGATCTCCAGAATGAATCGGGCGGCTTCGGGATCTGCTGCGGGAGTCCATGGGACTTGGTTGCAGGTCACAACCTGCTGCATGCGCTTGAGCAGCGACATGAAGTCCCAGACGGCGAAGGCGTGTTCACGCATCAAGACTCGCAGCGCCGCAAGGTCTTGCACCGTCAGATAGATGGGATGATCAAGAAGTTGTCGTCGCAGTTGCGGTAAGGGGTTCGCAATTGCGGCCTGAACGGGGGAAATCGGCGCTGCAGGCATCGGGCTGTGTCCGAGAGACGGCGAATGGCGAACCGGAATTGCGCGTACGGTTACCAAATTATGGCCGTCCGGTGACTCTTCACCCACGCAAATTGTGCGGATTCCCGAATTCGGCAAGTGGTCCATCGACCGCCACGACGCGGTTGCTTCGTGCTGATTCCTCGAGTGCGGAGCAAACCTCCTGAACGCGCAGCGAATCCTCCGCCCAGTCTGCGTCCCATTCACCACTGCGGACTCTGCGGCAAAATTCAGCGATCAGACAGTGTTCCTGGATTTGCGCCGGGGCGACATGCTCCGCAGCCTTTCCCTGATGATCATGCACCCAAAACCGAGCTTTTTCGTGATTCCAGGGTCGTGTGAAGTCGTCGCAAATGAGTGATGCGTGGGTTCCGGCAATCTCGAACCACTTGCGGCTCGAGGTCTCGAATCCGCAGTCAAAGCTGGCGACGACGTCGTCGGGGAACCACATCATGCCGGAGAAAGAGTGGTCGACGTCATTCACAAAGCGTCCGTGTCCCCAGACGCGGGAAGGGAGCCGTCCCGTCGCCCATAGGGCGGCGCCGACGCAGTACCAGCCGAGATCTAATAGCGCTCCGCCTCCCAATTCCCTTTGATAGCGCAGGTCATTCTCCGGGATCCAGTCGCCCAAAAACGTAAAGGCGGCCGTAATTCGTTTAAGACGCCCCAGGGCGCCGTTCGCCAACACGTCTCGCATCGCGGCAGCGCGGGGATGGTGCCGCCACATCACACCATCCATCAACAACCGCCGGTGCTGGCGGCTGGCGGCGACCATTGTCGCGGCCGCTTGCGGACTGTCGGCGAGCGGCTTCTCGCAGAGGACGTGCAGCCCGACCTCGAGGGCGCGGATCGTCCAGGGAGCGTGCAGACTGGGCGGCAGAGGAATGTAAACGGCATCGATGTCGGGATCGGCGAGTAACTCTGCGTAGGAACCGTAAGCTCGGGGGATGCCGCGATTTGCGGCCCACTGCTGCGCTCGGGTCAGGTCGCGACTGGCGACGGCGACAAGTTCGGCTTGCGGGGTCTGCTGAATGGCGGGGGCGATTTTGTCGGCAATGCGCGCGGTCCCGAGAATCCCCCAACGAATCGGGGCTGGCGACGAGTTCTTCATGCTCACGAATTTCCCGCGTTCGTTCGTTGATGCGTGGTCGCGGCGAGCGTTACCGACATTGGGAGATTGATGGCGTCGCTGCTACAGCCACCTTCAAGTGATCCCACGCGCGTTCATAAATACGATGAAGTATATCACCGATGGCACTATTTTGTCTAGAGGAGACAAGTCCGATGCTTTCAGCGAGTTTACAGCAGCGGTCGGGGATGCGCCGAGTCATCATGACAGTGTCGTCGATGTGCCTGGCGGTGACACTCCTGGGTGCCGCCAATCGCGGACCGATTCGCAATTTGAGCCTCGATCCTGACGCCGACGTCGTTCCGCTGTTCAACGGCGTCGCTGCGGAACAGTTTGATGTGCGCATGTCCGCATTCGATGCCCACCATGCGAACGTGGTGATCAGCAATTTGACCGATTCTCCCCTGACCGTTGCCTTGCCCAAGGCCGCCGTCGGCGTCCATGTGTTGCCGCAGTTCAATCCCAATGGGGGATTCTTCCAGGGGAATCAAGGGGGCAATTTGTTCAACGGTGCCGCCGATGGGGGAAATCAGGCTCAAAGCGTGGGTGGGCCGTTGCAGGGAATGGGCGTGAACAACAACGGGCCGCTCGGTAACAACAATATTTTCGGTCAGGGATTTCCCAGCCTGCCAGCGGAAATGGCGGCGGCGGACTTCAAGGAGTATGGCGGACTGGCCACGATTCCCGCCGGAAAATCGATCCAACTGCAGATGAAGTCGGTCTGCCTGAATTACGGCAGGGACGAACCCCGCTCAAAGCTGACGTACCGTCTGATTCCCGCGGTTGCTCATTCCAGCGACCCCCTGCTGGCGGAATTGCTGGAGGGTTATACCGATCGGGTGGATCGGGACGTGATGCAAGCCGCCGTCTGGCATGTCGCCAACGGCCTGTCGTGGGACCAGATCCGGCAACTCCCCGATCGCCGCATCCCCGGCGTCAGTGCGACGCTCTTCAACCGCAGTCAGGTGGAATCAGCACGCAAACTGGTCGCGGCCGCAGAAGAGGATGCGAAATCTCGTCCACACTCCACGACGCAGACGCCCGCAGTGGCGACACGTTGAGTTTATCGAAGTCCGCTCGTGGCCGCGGGTGGGATTCAGCGGGTGCTGAATTCGCGCGTTATCCGATGCGCGACAGCGCCCGGCTGGTCGCATCATGGACGTGCAACTGATTCCGCCCGGTCGACTGTGATCGGTTGAGAGCTTCGCCCGCCCGGTCCATGACGAGGGTCGCCGGGTCGTGCGGCAGGCATGCGCTGTAACCGAAGCTGGCGGTGACCAGGACGGCGGGCCCGGCCTCTTCCAATTGGAAGGAGTGCCCCCGAACGGCGGCGCGAATCGTCTCGGCGATGCGCGCTCCGGCAATCGGTGACACCGCGGGCATCAGGATGCCGAACAGATCGTTCCCCAGACGACAGACCAGGTCTTCGTCCCGCGTGGACTTGATCACCACCGACGCCGCCTTGGATTGCAGCGATGCCACAGCGGGCTGACCATAGCGGGCGGCAAGCTGGTCGCTCTTGTCGATTCGCACCAGGAGAACTCCGCAGGGGGCGCAATGGTCGGCGGCCACCGCCAGCATGCGGGTCAAATTCGCATCAAAGGCCGTGCGATCGGGCAAGTGCGTCGCCGGTTCGACCGGTGTGCGCTGCCAGTCGACGGCAAACGTCGTCGGCCCGGTCACGCAGGCGGCGTCGGTCGGCGGACCGTGCGTGGCCTGTCGATCAGAAAGCGTCTTCCAGGCGTCCGCCAACTGGTGCCGGGAGTCGTCGAGCCGCTTCCACTGCAGGTCTCCCAGAGGCGCGGTCGCGCAGGAGCCGAGAAGCTGGCAGAGCCGTCCGGCCCGTTCCAGTTCCTTGGCAGTCATTTCGTACAGCCGTTCCACGTTCTTCGTCGCCCGTTGGACGGCGAGCTCCTGCAAGGCGGGGGCGCACATCACTCCGGCCCAGAAGCCGGCGATCGTGGCGACGAGGAGCAGCCCGGCCAAGCCTGACCAAACCATCCAATCCAGGGACTCAGCGGAAACGAATGCAGGCAACATCGACCAATCCGTACGAGGGAAGTCATCGGCGCGCCATCGACGCCGATGAAAGTCTAGCTCAGGATTGGGGGTCCGCCGGTAACGATTGTAGGGAGTATCTCGAATCGGCTAACGCGCCGGCGGAGCGCTGAGGAGCGACGTCGTCCGGGGAGCGCCGAAGCGGAGGGACTGCACAAATTCGCGGTCGCGCTGCCCCAGTTTTTCCACCAGCGGGGTGTCGACCGCAAACATCACCGACGCCTGACGCCCCGATGGATCCGCAATCAGGTAGTAGATCCAGGTCAGCTTGCGCTCGCCGATCGCTCCTTCCGCGGGGATGCGGTAGATGAAATATCCTTCCGCGGACGAAAGCCTTTCGTCGGTTCCCAGCGCCATCAATCGGGATCCTAGAGACTGTTGAATGTCGCTCTGGAAGACCTTCTCGCTGGTGTGCTCGCCCGGTTTCGCGGTGGGAATCGGCGACACATTGCACTGCGCGACGAACAAACCTTGATCGAGCAGTCGGAAGATCGCGACTTGATCGGTCTGTTGGAAAAGGTGCCAGTCGCGGCTGTGCAGCAATCCCAGGTTCCAGGGTGACTCAAACCTCAGCTGGAGCGCCGAGGCCGGCGGAGCCGAGATGGCGATGTCCAGCACTTTCGGCTCGATAACGCGTCCCGGAACCTGTGCCGGTTTGCGGATGACGCGCAATTTCGCCGCGACATCCAGACCGGGTGACACGGCTCCGACCTCTCGCTTTTCGGTCTGCTGAAGCTCCGCGCCGGTGATGCATTTCAACTTCAGATCGAAGTCGATGGAACCGGAAAACGCGACTTCCGCGGCGGTCCCTTGAACCGCCCCTGTTGCCTTTCCGACGAAGGTGATTTCCGCAGCCGACTCGTTGACTTTGTGCAGCTTGCACTTCAGTTCCGACGCGGTCGTGGCTTCCAGGCGGGCCAGGAACTGAGCGACCCACGCAGGCGGAGTCCACTCCTCACCCACGTCCACCGCGGCCGGCGGCAGCAGTGCGATGAATCCGAGGCTGTCGCACGGAGGGGTCACCAGTTCGAGTTCTTGCGGGGAGAGGAGGCCTCCCAGACTGTACAGCTCCAGCCCCGAGGACCGCCCCTGGGTCACCATCAGCTTCAGGGGTTCGGGCAGCTGCGTTGTGGTCGTCTCCTCCGCAACTTCAATGTCGACCGCCGCCTGCTCATACTGCCGCACAGCTCGAAAGCTCTCAGCGGCAGGTCCCAGTCCCAGCAACCGGCGTTCGCGGTACGACAACGTGGCCGAAACCGTCAACGGCAGTTCCAGCGGTTTGTTGTCCTCGCCGCGGGTTAACACCTTACCGCTGACGTCGACGCGCATCCCGACGCCATACACGCGCGTGTCATCCACGGGCTCGTCGATTATGTATTTGTCAGCGGCGGCCGACCCTGCGGACAAGATCAGCGCCAGAACGGCGCCCGTCAACAATCTGCGCATGTTTGAGTCCCTTCAAACTGATGGCGACCGTCATTGCGTGGCGAGTCGATCAACGAGTGAGGCAGACGTCCGTCGCTGCGTCGTGGGCGACGACTCCCGCCCGTTCGGCCGCCTGTCGGGCGGATTCGATCAGACCATCGACATCCAGGCCCAACTCGGCCAGCAATTCTTCCCGTTCCCCGTGCTCGATGAAGCGATCCGGGATTCCCAGGCAGCGGAGATGCTCGGTCCGCACCCCCGCGGCGTTGGCTGATTCGAGAACCGCCGCCCCGAAGCCTCCCGGCAGGCAGCCCTCCTCGACGGTGAGGACGAAACTGCACTCGTCGAGTGCGCGGAAAATCGTCTCGGCATCCAGCGGCTTCACGAAACGGGCGTTAATCACCCCCACATCCAGCCCCAGCGTGTGCAGGCGCTCCGCAGCCTGTACGCAGGCGCCGAAGAGGGTCCCATACGCCACAAACATCCCGTCGCGACCCCAGCGATAGACTTCGGACTTGCCGGCCGCCACGCGGCACTCCGGGCGATCGATTACGTCGGCATTGGCTTTGGGATAACGGATGGCGACCGGGTGCGGCGACGTCAAAGCGAAGTCGAGCATCGGGGCGACGTCGTGTTCGTCCCCCGGAGCACAGACCACCATGTTCGGGAAGATTCGCATGTAGGGGATGTCGAACGCCCCGTGATGGGTGGGACCATCGGGACCGGCGATTCCCGCGCGGTCCATGCAGAAGGTGACCGGCAGGTCTTGCAGCGCCACTTCCTGAAAAATGTGGTCGAAGCTCCGCTGCAGGAACGTGCTGTAGATGTCGACCACCGGTCGCATGCCCGCTTTCGCCATTCCAGCGGCAAAGGCCACCGTGTGCGCCTCGCAGATGCCGGTGTCGAAGAAACGGGTGGAGAAATCCTGCCGCAACCGCGCGAGCTTGTTCCCCTCGCACATGGCGGCGGTGAGGACGCAGACTTTCTCGTCGCGCTGCATGGCGTCGTACAAGGCGTCGCTGACCACGTTGGTGTAGGCGCGCGACGACGATTTCTTGATCGCCGCAACCCCGTTGCACCCGTTGCGTTGAAAGGGGGGCGGCGCATGAAACATCACCGGGTCGTTGCAGGCCGGCTCGAAACCGTGACCCTTCTGCGTAAACACGTGCATCAAGACCGGACCGCTGACCTCTTTCACCATTTCCAGGTAGCGGCGCAGGCTGAAGAGGTCGTGACCGTCGACCGGGCCGATGTAGCGGAAGCCGAGCTCTTCAAAGAGCATGCCGCCGTGCAGGAAGCCTTTGACGGCGTCCTTGATTTGAGACAGCGCCTGATGGGCGCTTTCGCCCACCATCGGCAGCTTGTTCAGAATCCACGACACATCGCGTTTCAGACCGTTGTAGAACGGAGCCACGCGGGCCTTGTCGAGGTAGTGGGCCAGACCACCGACGCGCGGACAAATTCCCATTTTGTTGTCGTTGAGGATGACCAGCAGATCCTTCTTCAATTCGGCGGCGTTGTTCATCGCCTCAAACACAACCCCCGACGGCAGCGCACCGTCTCCGATCACCGCGACCGCCTTGCGGTCGCTGAGATTCAGGAGATCGTCACCCGCCTTCAGACCCAGGACGGTCGAGACGCTCGCCCCGGCGTGTCCGGTCATGAACAGGTCGTACTCGCTCTCCCGCGGATTGGGAAAGCCCATCAGCCCCCCGCGACGACGGATGGTTTGAAACTCATGGAAGCGACCGGTGATCAGCTTGTGAGGATAGATCTGGTGGCCGGTGTCCCAGATGAGCCGGTCCCGCGAGAAGTCAAACACCGTGTGCAGTGCCAGGCAGAGTTCCACCACACCCAGATTGCTGGCGAAGTGAGCCGTGCGGTCGGTGACGACCGTGCACAAGGCCTCCCGGATTTCGTCCGCCAGCAGCAGCAGTTGCGGATCGCTCAGCCGACGCAAGTCCCGCGGCGACTGAATCTGGGGCAGCAATTGAAAGTCCATGCGGGTCTCACGTGAGAATCAACATCGGTCCCTACGAAACAAATCCCGATTTCGGGAGGGCCGGATCGGCTCCAGACCCATTTGGTCGACTTCAATGATCGCGCTGTCCGACAAATCTCGCCAAATCCACCAGGTGTCGCCCGGCATCACCAAAGGTCTCCGCCAGGGTGGCGGCTTCGTCGATCAGGACGTCCGCACGTCGGCGGCTTTCAGCGACTCCCAACAGCCCGGGATATGTCAATTTGCCGGCCCCCGCGTCTTTCTGGACGCCCTTCCCCAATTTTTCCGGGTTGCCCGAGACATCCAAAAGGTCATCCGTAATCTGAAAGGCCAAACCAACACACTGACCGAACTTTCGCAGCACGTCGAGTCGGGCGGCGTCAATCTGCGCGATTCTGCCCCCCACGATTAGTGAACAGGTGATCAGTAGTCCCGTCTTGCGGCGATGAATCGCTTCCAACTCGGCCGCCGTCGACAGGCCCATCTGTTCCGCTTCGATATCCACCACCTGGCCGGCCACCATCCCGCAGTCGCCGGCTGCGGCGGCAAGATCCGCACAACAGGCTGCCGCCACAGTTGGGGGCTGCACATCGCGGGCCATCACTTCAAAGGCCAGGGTCAGCAGGGCGTCACCGGCCAGTATGGCCAGCGCTTCCCCGTAAACTTTGTGATTCGTCGGACGTCCGCGACGAAAATCATCGTCGTCCATCGCGGGCAGGTCGTCGTGAATCAGGGAGTACGTGTGCACCATTTCCAGCGCGCACGCCGCAGGGACAGAGGCCATCGGGTCTCCCCCACAGGCTTCGCAAGCTAGAATCGTGAGGAGGGGGCGGAGTCGTTTGCCTCCGGCGAGCAGACTGTACGCCATCGCTTCGCGGAGTCGGGGCGGACAGTCGTCTGCGGGCTGCATGTAGTCCGACAGCCGCTGATGGACGAGCTCCCGCCACTGGCGGATCACCGCGTCTAAGCTACTCGCCTCAGCGACCATGCGCCGCGATCCGCTTCCGTGCTGCGAGGACATCCCCCGCGAACTTCACAGCCGAGACACTACCGGCCCTTAACGAGATGATATCCGATGGACTGCTTTGCGAGAAGAGACCTCGTGGTCCCCTGCAGGCGGGAGCCCGGTGCCGAACTCTCCCGCCGCGATCTCGCGCTAGACCTTGGTTGCTTCCTTCGGCCATAATCTCTGGTCGACATCCTGGCTCTCACGATTGGTTGACTGATGGCTCCCGCTGTTGAACATGCGTTCCAGAAGTGTATTCACCCGGATTGTGGACAGACGTTCCCAGTCGATCAGATTCTCACGGCTTGTCCCGCCTGTGACAGCCTGATCGATCTCGACTATCACTGGGATCGCGTCGCCGTTCCCAAGTCGCTGCGCGAGTTCGAGGCCCGCTGGGCAAACCGCCGTAATCCGATCGATTTCAGCGGCGTCTGGCGGTTCCGCGAACTCCTCCCGTTTGCGCGTGACGAGCAAATCGTCACGATCGGCGAAGGGCAGACGATCCTGCAGCAGTCGAACTCCGTCGGCCGCTACGTCGGCATGAACGATGGAACGCTCCATCTGCAGTATGAAGGATTGAACCCGTCCGGGAGTTTCAAAGACAACGGCATGACTGCGGCGTCGACTCACGCCAAGATTGTTGGAGCCAAGGTCGCCGCGTGCGCATCGACGGGGAACACCAGCGCGTCGCTGGCGATCTACGCCAGCACCACCCGAATCTTCAAGGTGGTGGTGTTCATCGGCAGCGGGAAGATTGCGTACGGCAAACTGTCGCAAGCGCTCGACTACGACGCCCGCACTCTGCAGATCGTCGGGGACTTCGACGATGCCTTGGCCCGCGTGCGCGAAGTCGCCGGCGAGAAAGGGATCTATCTCTGCAACAGCGTGAACCCCTTCCGATTGGAAGGGCAGAAGTCAATCATGTTTCGCGTTCTGGAAGCCCTCGCCTGGGAAACCCCGGATTGGATCGTCGTCCCGGGCGGAAACCTGGGGAACTCCAGCTCGTTCGGCAAAGCGTTCCTGGAACTGAAGAAACTGGGACTGATCTCCCGGATTCCGCGGCTCGCCGTCATCAATGCCGCCGGGGCAAATACTCTGTATCGACTTTATGAGCAGCAGGGGCTCCGCTGGAACGGCGGACGTCCTGACGCTGCGATGATCCAGTCGTTCTACGAGGACATGACCGAACAACGCCGCAAGGCGTCGACGCTGGCGAGCGCAATCGAAATCAACCGCCCGGTGAACCTGGAGAAATGTCTCCGCGCCCTCGATGTCTGCGACGGCGTCGTGCGAGAAGTCGGCGACCAGGAGATTCTGGACGCCAAGGCCCAGGTGGGAGCAGGGGGCTTCGGCTGTGAGCCGGCCAGCGCCGCGAGCGTGGCCGGCGCGAAATTGCTTCGCGAACAGGGAATCATCGCCCCCAGCGACCGCGTGGTCTGCATTCTCACCGGACATCAACTCAAAGACCCGACCGCCACCGTGGCCTATCACTCCGCCGACGTCGAACTCTTCGACGAAAAACTCGGCACGCATGGCGTCAAGCACGCCCCGTTTGCGAATCGCCCGGTGGTGGTGGAGAACGATCTGCAGAAGATTATTGAAGCGCTGGGAGTGTGAGGAAGAAGCTCCGAAAACTCAAATTCCACATCTCAAGGAAAGCCCAATGCTCAAATCCTGAACGTGCTGACATAGTTACGAGCTTGGGACTTGGTGCCTGGGATATCTTTGAGATTTGGGATTTGTGGTTTGGAGCTTCTTCGGGAAACGGCATCCATGACCGAAAACTCTGCTGGATCCTGCTTGCCCGGTTCTCCGAATGAAGATCTCCTCGCGACGTTGCAGTTGACGCTGGTGCCCGGTATCGGACCGCGGACCTGGCAGTTGTTGCTGCAGGCGTTTGGGTCAGCCGAGCGCATCTTGCAGGCGAAAGTGCATGAGCTGCAAGAGGTGAATGGGGTCGGTCCCAAGTTGGCGGCTGCGATTCGGAATTCACAGCGGGTCGACGCCGAAACGGAATGGCGACGTTGTCAGGCCGCTGGTCACCAGCTCTATCCGCGCGGGAGCGCGGGTTACCCGCCGGCGCTGCTGCGGATCCCCGATCCCCCGCCGATTCTGTATTGCCAGGGGGGCTTGCGTCCAGAAGATGAGCTTTCGGTGGCGATCGTTGGTTCCCGCCGGTGCACGTTGTATGGACGTCAGACGGCGGAAAAGCTGGCTGCCGGTTTGGCGCGGGCGGGGTTCACCGTGGTGAGTGGACTCGCTCGGGGAATCGATGCGGCCGCCCATCGGGGAGCGCTGAGTGCGGGGGGACGAACGATCGCCGTCTTCGCGACGGGACTGGCCGACGTCTATCCTCCGGAGCACAGGGAACTCGCCGAAGAGATCGCGCGGCAAGGGGCGCTCCTCACGGAATCGCCGCTCGACCAGGCTCCGCTGCCGGGACTGTTCCCCCAGCGGAATCGGATCGTCTCAGGAATGTCGTTGGGAGTCGTTGTGGTCGAAGCCTCGCGATCGAGCGGGGCATTGCATACCGCGCGGCACGCGCTCGAGCAGAATCGCGAAGTCTTCGCCGTGCCGGGGCGGATCGATACCGATCACAGTCTGGGGTGTCATGATCTGATTCGCGACGGCGTACCGCTCATTCGGGGCGTCGATGATATCTTGACCGCGCTCGGCCCCTTGACCACCCCGGTGCGCCGCACTCCTCAAGAGGTGGTGCATCACCCGGCGGAATTGGCGCTGACCGATCAGGAGCGAATCGTGCTGAATCTGATTGCCGCCGAGGCGACCGCCGTCGATGAAGTGGTCCGCTCCGCGGGATTGGAAGTCAATCGTGTGCTGACGACCCTGACGATGCTCGAAATGCGGCGACTTGTCAGACGCCTGCCCGGCGGTTTCGTCGCGCGTTTGTAGACGCGAAACCCCCAATGCTGATCGCCGGCGGAAATCATAACCATGGAGCAATGCCCGGATGTCCTCGGTTCCTGTTGACGCCCGTTTGACCGCAATTGAGTCGACCGTCGCCCACTTGCAGCACGACTTCGATCAGCTTCATCAGGCAACGCTGGCGCTGCAAACCGACGTGCGGATGCTGCAACTGGCGATCCAAAAGCTCTCGGCTCGTCTGGAGCACCTGGCCCAGGAACCGGAGACCCGCTCGCCCGAAGAGGAACGCCCCCCGCACTATTGAGAGACAGTCTTTAAATGTTGGGATCCAGGAGATTCCGGGAGAGCGCGGTTCCGGCCGAGCCGATTTTTTCGGGAGAAGACGGGGATCCATCGAAGCGCCCGCGGTTCGGCAGGAGCCTCATCCTCCCTTTGGAAAACAGCTTCTGAGGATTGCTCAAACCTCGTTCATCAAGACTGCGGGGAGACCGTGACGACTCTATCGGGGATCGCGATTGCCCCGCGCTGCAGATGGGGGACATCCGCGGGAAGCGTGGTTTCGGCCCGCGCCGGTTCCAGGCGGAACCAGCAGATGGCGCCCCCTTCCGGTCGAGCCACCAGGCAGACGTCGCCACCGTGTTTCCGAGCAATGCGGGCCGCCGTCGCCAGGCCGATGCCATGCCCCTCGTAGTCCTCGACGCGATGGAGACGCTGGAACGGCTCAATCGCCTTGTGAGCGTATTCGCCGTCGAAGCCGACGCCGTTGTCGCGGATGCCGAACCAGCGGCCGTCCGGTCGTTCCTCCACGATTAGCTCGATCACGGCAGGATCCCGTCGGCGGGTGTACTTCCAGGCGTTGTCGCACACATTATCCACCAGCACTCGGAGCAACGGACGGTCGCCCACCACCATCAACGCCGGGGCGAGTTGAATCGCGACCTGTCGCTGCGGTTCGGCCGCCTGACGTTGCGCGAAGGCCTGCTGGGCAAGTTCGGTGAGGTCGACGACCTCATGATGGACGTCGCTGCGAGCCACCCGGGCCAGCCGCAACAGGGCGTCAATGAGGGAGCCCATGCGCTGCGTGGCGGACCGAATCCGCTGCAGGTGGTCGGCACAGTCGGGCGTCAACGTCTCGCCGCAGTCTTCGGCCAGGGCCAGCGAGAAGCCGTCGATCGTGCGGAGCGGCGCGCGCAGGTCGTGCGCCACCGAGTAGGAAAAACTTTCGAGGTCCTGCATCGCCGCCTGCAGTTCTGCCGTGCGCAGGCGCACGCGTGTTTCCAATTGTTCGTTCAATTCCCGAATCGCCCCTTCGGCCCGCTTCCGTTCCGTCACATCGAGGACCAGGCAGGCGATGCCGAATGTGTGACCGTTCTGGTCGACCAGCGGCGTGTTGTACCACTCACACTCGATGGTGCGGCCGTCCTTGGTGATGTTTTGATTGTCGTTGCGAAATCCACTCTGCTGACGGAACACCTGCTCGACAATCAGTTCAATCCTGGGCCGGATTTCCGGGGGCACGATCATGTCGAAACGGCGATTGCGGACTTCGTCAAACGTCCAGCCGAAGATGCGTTCGGCGGAGGGATTCCAGTCGACGATCTTCCCTTGAGGATCCAGTTCCAGCGCGCCGACGGGGGTTTGGTTGAAGTGACGTCGCAGTCGTTCGCTGCTGATGAGCAGCATTTCGTTGACCTGTTCGACGCTGCGCTGGCGTTGCTGCAGCGTCTGGGCCATGTGGTTAAGCGTCTGCGAAAGTTTTGCAATCTCATCGGGTCCGCCCACCAGGGCGATCGCCGTGCGTTCCCCGCTGGCCAGCGCACGCGCCTGTTGCTCCAGCGTCTGCAGCGG
>JANRLN010000288.1:0-2930 GCA_033762515.1 Planctomycetaceae bacterium | reverse complement strand
TCGGGCACATCAACGCCTTCTCGTTCTGCCAGGACAAGATCCTCACCACCGCCGGGGAAGGGGGGCTTGTCACGACGAACGATTCGGGACTCTGGGAGCGGATGTGGAGCTTCAAAGACCACGGGAAGAGTTGGGACGCCGCCTACAACCGTCCGCACACCGGGTCATTCAAGTACCTGCATGAGTCCTTTGGAACCAATTGGCGACTGACGGAAGTGCAGGGGGCGATCGGCCGGATTCAGTTGCGGCGGCTGCCGGAATGGGTGGCCCTGCGACGACGGAACGCCGCGATGCTGCGCGAATCCCTGAGCGGCCTGCCGGGCCTGCGGATGCCGGAACCGGGGCCCGACTTCGACCACAGTTACTACAAGTTCTACGCGTTCCTCGATCGCTCGCGGCTGCAGCCCGGCTGGACGCGCGACCGCATCGCCGCCGAAATCCAGGCCCGCGGGCCGTTCTGCGGCTGCGGGAGTTGCGGCGAGATCTACCGCGAACTGGCGTTCGCCAACGCCGGCGTCGGCCCCGCCGAACCGCTCCCCATCGCCCACGAACTGCACGAAACCAGCCTCATGTTCCAGGTCCATCCGACGCTGTCGCCGGCCGACATGCACACGATCGGCGGCATCGCACGGGAGGTGCTGGAAACGGCGCTGGGGGCTCAATCCGCGTTCCGCGCCCGTGCGGCGTAAGGCTCGTCTCCGAGTTCAGACCTTGGGTCGACGACGGATACGGAGTCGGGGACCAGTTGTTCAACGCATCCTTGGATCGATGGCATTTTCATGGCCGCATCCTACTGGGTAGGATATCGTGCAGGCGAGCTTCATCGAGACATCCGAGTTCACGGAATGGGTCGCGGAGTACCTGCCGGACGGCGTTTACTCGTCCATTCAGCAACAGTTGCTGCAGAACCCGCATTTCGGCGCAGTGATGCCGGGATGCGGAGGTTTGCGAAAGCTCCGCGCTGCCGATCCGCGACGGGGCAAGGGAAAACGCGGGGGCGTGCGGCTGATCTACCTCTATATTCCCGAAGCCCGCTGGTTCTACCTGCTCGACATCTACGGCAAGGACGAGAAAGACGACCTAACGGCGGATGAGAAACATCAATTGAAGCTGCTGGCGAACGAACTGCAACGTGAAGCCAGGGCCGCCGCGAAACGCACGAGCTGAGTACGATCATGAAACCCACCCATCCCCGCCAGCCACTGTTCGCGCGACTGCAGGGAAGCCTCAAAGAGGGGATCGCTCAGGCTCGCGGCGAACTGACCCTCAAGACGACGGAACTCCCCGAAGAACCGCCGGAAATCGATGCGGCCAACCTGACAGCCCTGCGCGAAATCGCCCAGATGTCTCAGGCCGTGTTCGCTCGGGTGCTCAATGTGTCGCCCAAGACGGTCCAAAGCTGGGAGCAGGGCGTGCGAGTGCCGTCGATGGCGTCGCGTCGAATGATTCACGTCTTCAGTTTGCGTCCGGATGCAGTTTGCGAAGTCGTCGGCGTCCGAACGGTGAAGTTCCACGGAGTGAAGATCGTGGCAGGGGGCGAAGGCAAACGTCGGATCGTCGTCGACTTGAATCAACGGTCAGCCAAACGGTCGAAATTGATCTAGACCGACGCATGCGGCCGACCAAGGTCGAATCACGATTTCCGGGTCCGTCGTCGTCGGGGATGCCAGCCGGGATTCGCGGTGGGCTCGGAAGTTCCCGACTGCAGTCTGCGGTCCTTCGCCCCGTTCCCAAGCTGAGCATGGGAGCCGCATCGCCCGTCCGCCCGAGGATCGACGCCCTATTTCGACGTCAGGTCGAAGTTGTGCTCGGCGGTAGACTCGCTGACGGACGCCGTGAGGGTGCTCGCCGAGTTGTATTTGGCGGGAACTTTCTCGGCCTCTTTGGTCCGCGCCCCCAGCAGGTCTGTGGTGATGATCACCGTGTGGAGTCCGGCAACGGCTCCGGGCGCGCCCGACTTGTTCATCAGCACGTAGACTCCCGCGTCATTCGTCAGCGCTGCGGAAGACGGTCCCGTCGGCGGGAGGAACGAGATGTTGGCATTGGCCAGCGGCTGTCCGTCGAGCGTGACCTTGCCGTGAACCGGCACCAGGTGCGGGAGCTTTTCCGGCGATCCGCCGCAGCCGGCCATCGCGGCGACCATCAGGCTCAGGCAGATCGGCAATGTCTTGGCACTCATCGTAGAACGCGATCCTTGCAGGAAAACGGAAAATTCCAGCGAAACCCGGGCCGCCGAATCGCCGTGCGATGCGGCAATTCGGCGGCCATGGGACGACCCGCGCTACCACTCGCCGGGGACGACGCCGTCTTTGCGGCGGCACAGGCTCTGAGCCAGTGAGAGATTGATGTTCTCACTGACGAACCGGACGGAACCATCCGCCAGCGCCACCTGAATCCCGCCCACATGCTGGCTGGCGGCCTCACGGCGATCGATCCGCGTCGGAGAACCGTTGATTTCCCCATACAGCGGCACCACGTAGCCGAGCACCTTGTACATGTCGTAGTTGGGATCGAAGCAGTTCGGCGCGGAAGTTCCCGCCCAATTGGCCCCCATATGCTGTTCGATGGCCACTCCCGGGCGCGGGGGCATCAGGTTGGTGTCGCGTTCGAACACCATCCAGGTGTTGGTGGTGCCGTCGATCAGGTCGCGAATCCGGATGTTGCTGTTCACGAAGAACATCCCCTCCCGTTCGCCGAAGAAACAGTTGATGTCCGAGGCTCCCGAAACAGCGATGTAGTTGGACGAGCCGATGGGAACGGGGGTCGCAGGGAGGTTTCTGATCCTGATGGCGGCGGCGGTGTTCTGCGACGGGTTGCGATTCGAGTCCGAGGGGCACAGATAGGTGGGAATGACGGTCCGCAGCAATTCGAGCGAGGCGGGGGTGGTGATGTCCATCAGATTGCCGACCGACAAGGAACTATAGAGCGGC
>JANRLN010000287.1:0-2585 GCA_033762515.1 Planctomycetaceae bacterium | reverse complement strand
CCTGGAAGATGGGTCCCAAGATTACGATCGACTCCGCGACGATGATGAACAAGGCCCTGGAAATCATCGAAGCGCGGTGGCTGTTTGGAGTTTCCGCGGAACAGATTGAAGTGGTCGTGCATCCGCAGTCGGTCGTCCACTCCCTCGTGGAGTTTCTCGACGGGTCCACGATGGCGCAGATGTCTCCTCCAGACATGAAGCTGCCGATTCAGTATGCTTTCAGCTTCCCGGAGCGCTGGCCAGGGGTGAGTCCACGGATGGATTGGACCCGGGCGCAGGGATTGACCTTTCAACCCCCCGACTTCGACGCCTTTCCGGCGCTCAAGTTGGGGTTCGATGTGGCCCGTCAGGGAGGGACTGCGGGAGCCGTCCTCAATGCGGCCAATGAAGTTGCCGTCGAGCGATTTTTGCGCGGCACGCTGCGATTCACGGAAATCGCCGAGGCGTGCCGCGATGTGTTGAGTCACCATACATTCGATGCGCGCCCCACGCTGGCGGACCTGATGCAACAGGACCGCCGGGCGCGCCAGGAGATGCTGCAGTGGAAATCCTCGCTGCCTTGAGTTTTGATGGACTCTCATCCAATGTCATCGGCATCGTCGGCGCCATGTTGGGGCTGGGACTGGTGATCTTCCTGCACGAACTGGGCCACTTCGCGGTCGCCAAGTGGTGCAATGTCTACGTCGAACGGTTCAGCATCGGCTTCGGACCGATCCTGCTCGGGTGGAGATGGGGCGAGACTGAGTACGCACTCTCGGCGATCCCGTTCGGCGGCTATGTCAAGATGCTCGGTCAGGACGACGCCGATCCCTCGCAGATGACCAGCGAAGAGATTGCCGCCGATCCGCGCTCCTACGTCTCGAAAAACGTCTGGCAGCGGATGGCCATCATCTCTGCCGGCGTAACGATGAACGTCCTCACGGCGATCCTGTTTTACGCTCTCGCGTTCGGTCTCGGCAGCGAATCGCAGCCCCCGGTCATCGGCGAGGTCCGTCCCGGCAAGCCGGCGTGGCAGGCGGGCATTCGTCGCGGAGACAGGATTACGGAATTCAACGGCCGCGGAGTCACCAACTTCCGCGACCTGGCCCTCAATGTGGCGGTCTCCACCGGGGAAATTGATCTGAAAGGGGTCCATCGCGACGGCACGCCTTTCGAGGCGGTCATCACTCCGGATACGACGGGCACTCGTCCGCAGATCGGCATCTATCCCTCGGCATCTCTGAAGCTGGCCGACAAGGATCAAGGAGTCGATTCCCCGGTGGTGGCGGGGACCATCGCCGCCAAGGCCGAACCCCCCTTTGAACTCGGCGACGAAATCGTCAAGGTGGGCGGCGTCGAGACCAAGTCGTTTGCGGAGTTCCAGGATCAGTTGGCCGCGCGCGGCAGCGAGCCGACGACCATCACCGTTTCTCGCCGGCAGGCCACCAAGGATCCTGAGGTCTTCGAGACCAAGACGGTCGACATCACCGTCGGCGTGGAGTTCTTTCGAACTCTCGGCATGAAGCTGGATGCCGGGCAGATCGCCTCCATTCAAAAGGGCTCCCCTGCAGAGGCGGCCGGGATCAAGGTTGGCGACAAGCTGGCCAAGATCAATGGTCGGAGCATCGGCCTCGACATCGATCCCATGCAGTTGCCGAATGAATTCGTGAAGCTGCAGGGACAGCGGGTGGAACTGGTTTACATTCGCCAAAATCCCACGGGCGGCCGCGAAGAGCAGACCGTCTTCGTCGTGCCGGAGAACCGCCCAGGCTGGCTGGAGCAACTGGAACTCGAAGGGGAGCCGCTGGCGGTTCCCGCCATCGGGATCGCCATGCACATCTTCCCCTTTGTGCTTCAGGTCGCACCGGAGAGTCCGGCGGCAGCCGCGGGAATTCAAGCGAACTCCGCCATTCAGAAAGTCGAGCTGATTCTGCCCCCCGGAGCCAAGCCGGACGGCGTCAAGGAAAGCGTTTTATCCATTCCCCTCTCCGACGAGAACAAGCCCGAGAAAGCCAACAACTGGGCGTTTGCGTTCTGGATGATGCAGCGGCTGCCGGGACGTGAGGTGCAATTGACATTGAAGGAGAAGGACTCTGCGGAGCTCAAAACCGTGAAGGTGACTCCGCAACCCGACCCGTCCTGGCCCTCTCCCGCGGTCGGGCTGCGGATGCAGAATCTGTTCCATAAGGAACAGGCCAATAGTGTTCCGCAGGCCTTCGCGATGGCGGTGAACTACTCTCAGAACACGATCCTCAACATCTACCTGACGCTTCGCAGTCTGATCACGCAGCGGTTGTCGTACAAGGAGTTGCACGGACCCCTCGGAATCGCCCAGGCGGCCTTTGTTTCGGCAAAAACCGGATTGGTGCCTCTGCTGCTCTTTCTGGGTTTTCTGAGCCTCAACCTGGCCGTTCTCAATTTCCTGCCTATTCCGGTTCTCGACGGCGGGCACATGGTCTTCCTCCTGTGGGAGGCGATCACACGCCGCCGTCCCAGCGAGCAGGTGATGATCGGCGCGACCTACGCGGGCATGGCGTTCCTCTTGGGTCTGATGATGCTGGTGCTGTACCTCGACTTCTTCGAACATCGGTTGTTCTTCGGCCGGT
>JANRLN010000286.1:0-20584 GCA_033762515.1 Planctomycetaceae bacterium | reverse complement strand
GGCAATGTGGTTGCCGAAAGGTCGAGAGTTCTCGACAGCCTTCAACTTGAGCGTGGGTCACAGATGCCGCACAATTGAGCCTGGATCGGCGACGTGTTCTGAGTCGTCCGGTCGTCGGAACCCGGTTTTTCGACGAATTGTTCGAAGCGCGGCCCATGTTCGGGAACCAGCACAAAATGTCTCGCGTGCGTGACAGCAGCCCGACGGCGACGACGCACCCGGTGCGACGACGCTGGTCGCCGCACCGGGGCGGGATGCTGTTGGCAGCAGCCGCGGGTTTGATGACCACCTGCTTTGGCTGGAACGAATACTGCGTCCGCCGCGCGCGGCAGCATCTTGAACGGCGTGATTACGAAGCCGCTGAGTCCGCGCTGGCGGGCGCGGTGCTGCTGGGGCGGCGAGGAGAATTGAGCCTGTTGCGTGCCAAACTGGCGCGCAAAGAACTTGTCCTGCGCGAGGCCAATCGACAGGTCGACCTCGCCGCCGCACACGGCGTGGATGATCTCCGGATCCGCAAGGAGCGTTGGCTGATCCAGGCGCAAGCGGGGCGGCTCTCTGAGGTCGAACCGGCATTGCGGCGCTGGTTGATGGAAGTCGAGCCCGAGGAAGGCCCCGATCTGTGCGAAGCCTACGCGAATGGACTTTTTGTCAGTGGACGGGCGGCTGACGCCTTCGTGTTGATTGAGGCGTGGCAACTGCAGCATCCCCGGGACCCGCAGCCGAAGGTGATGCTCGGACGCTGGCTGGAAGCCCAGTTGCAGGAGCGGGAGGCGGAACAGCAGTATCTGGCGGCGCTCGCCGTCCAGCCGCGGAATGCCGTCGCCGCGTACGCCCTGGGGCGGATCCTGCTGAACCGAAATGAACATGAAGCGGCGCGGCGGCGTTACTCGGATGCTGCGGAGTCGTTGCTGGCAAATGCGGCTCCGCGGCTGGGCATCGCACGATGCCTGATGTCGACGGGATCGCTGGACCAGGCGCTTGTAATTTTGGAGGACTTGAATCGACTTTCGGACGATGACGTCCGCCGGAGTTTCGCTCTGGTTCAGGACCCCGATCCGACTCGCCCGATCAGTCGTTATCTGGGTGAAGCCCTGGCCAATCAGGGCGACTATGAACGAGCCCTGCCGCACCTCGAGCGAGCCTTGGAGGTGGAGCCGCACCAACCCGCATTGCGGTATTTGAAAGCTCAGGCGCTGCGGTCGACCGGTGACACGGAGGCTGCGAAGGCGCTGTTCACGGCCATCGCAAAGGATCGGGAAGCCATGCAGATTGCCGATCGTCTGGTGGATGAGATTGCGAAGTCTCCCGACGAACCGCAGATCGAGACTCGCTTTCAGATCGCCGAGTGTTTCTATCTGCACGATTCGAAGCGACGCGCCGAATACTGGTACAAAGGAGTCCTGCAGCACGATCCGCAACATGCGGCGGCGCATGCCCGGCTGGCGGAGTATTATGCGCTGCGGGCGAAAACCGATCCCGACTACGAGGCGGCTGCGGAGCATCACCGCGTTCAGTCGTCTCTGGCGAGCGGCGACTGATTCGCTAATCCCGTCGATCGAGCCCGCCTTGATCTACGGGACGAGCGCGCGGGCCGCAATTGAGCCAGACTTTCAGCAACTCCGGGTTCCCGGGTTCCCAGGCGTAGTTCCCCACCAGGCCATCCAAATCACCGTCGTCGTCCCAATCGGCGAGCGCCGCGGCGGCATGTTGGCAGGTGTCCCATTCGAGGACGTGCGGCACGAACTCCGCGCCGTCACGCTGCTCCAGCCATACTACTGCCGCCAGCCGACGGTGTTCTGCCTGTTGTAAAATCAGCTTGGGAAGAAGACACACAGCCAGCAGATCGAGATCCCTGTCCCCGTCCAGATCTCCGGCGGCGACCGCATGCACGCCGGGCAGCCGTCCCAGATCGCGCGGGATCCATGCTCCCCCAAGCGACTGCTGCAGCCAGATTACGCCGTGTTGCGGACGCAACGGACCGCCGTCGAAACTATCCCCGTGCGCGACAAGAATGTCGCGTCGCCCGTCCTGATCAAGATCGACGACGAGGAGGGAGCTTGTTCCGACGGCGGGATCGACCCCCTGATAGACGCGTTCGCGGACAAACGTCCGCTGCTGCGTCGGCCGATAAATGTCGACCGACTCGTGTTCTTGAGCGAATGCCGCGACGACTTCCAGGCGTCCGTCGCCATCGAGGTCGACCACTTCCGCCCGTACGGCGCCGTGACGCGGATCAATCAAAGTCTCGGTCAGCTGCGGCTGGGCCAGATGGGGAGCGTTGTTCCAATAGGCACGCAGGCGGCCGGTGGTGCGCCACCCGAATTCCGACACGACCAGGTCATCGTCCCCGTCGGCGTCCAGATCTCCTACCGCCAGATGGGAGACGCGGCCCAAGTCGGTGATCAGCGGTTGAAGGGTGTCGCCGCCGAACGGCCGCCACCAGACCTTGCCGCGTGTGTGATCGGCCGGAAGAAAACTTCCGAGATCCGCGTACAAGCACCCCGGTTGGGGCGGGTCGCCGAACAACAATTGGGCGACGCCTGCCGGATGCGGCAGCCGCGCCGATAGCCGAGGCTGCCATTTGCCGGGGGTCAGTTCCCAGACCCCGCCGCCGCGCATGTCGGTGGCAACCCAGCCCGATTCACTGTGGTGGCGTGGTTCGATGCGCGCCACCGCGGGCGATTCGCCCCGGGGAAGTACGATGGATTTCGGGATGAACTCGACGGGACTGGGCTGATGTCGATCCGCCGTCTGAAGGGGTGGATCGAGTTGCAGCGTCGCCGGAGCTCGTGATTCGAAGTACGCCACCGCGGCTTCACGGGGAGGAGGAATCAGGTCGAGCCGTCCAGACTCCAAGTGAAACCCGTAGGCGAAGGTGACTTCTTCGCGCCATTGCTCCTTCGCAAAGCTGTCTGGTCGAGGGAGCGGGTGGCAGCCGCTGCAGAAGCGTTCAACGGCCGCGTCGTCCACCCGGACGACGGCAGGTTTCGACTGCGGAACGACGGGGGCGTCCTGGGGCTGCTGAGAGCAGCCCCAGGAGGACGCAAGCTCCACCAACACGACGACCGGTTTCCAACTCGCCCGCGGCCGCATCGCACCGCGCACCCATCGAACGTGGTCCATCGTCTTGGTGACCGTAGTGGGGAGTTCCCCGGCGGTGAAGCCCTCATGGAGAGGGACGCTGCATTTCAGGGCCGGATTTGCCGGCGAATTCTCATCCCCCGCAGCAGCTTCGCCACGGGCATGACGCACGTGGAGACCCTGCGTGCGGACGCTTGCTACAACTTCTTCGACAGCTCTGCGGCCAGCTTCTTCACTTTCGTCGGATCTCCGTCGGCTGCAATCAACGCGTCGAGATCTGCCTGGATCGAGTCGGCCTTGCCCGCATCCGCTGTCTTCAATGCGTCGTGCTGGGTCCTTAGGTCCATCGCTGTGCTGCCGATCGAACCCGAGGCAGCGATGCCGTCGATCAAGGCCTTGAGATCAGAATTCTTAGGGGTGACGGATTGAGATTCCGGGGTGTAGGTGCCGCTGTCGCAACCGATCGTGACGAACGAGACGGCCAGCAGCCAGAGGGCCATGCGGTAAAACATCAGATTTTTCCTCTGAAGAAGCCTCTCAAGGTGTGGTGAGAGCCCGTGGGAAGTTCAACGCGAAGCAGGGACGCCCGAGACGTCACATGCCTCGGGCGCACCTGCAGTTGACGGCAGTCTGCTCCGCGGGCGTGAGCAATCCGCGCGGCCGGTTGCCGCCGGTCTAAAAATCGCTGGCTGGATCGTTGCCGGCGATCGAACCCGCGTTCTGGTAGGTGACGGTATCGACGTTGTTGTTGATAAACCGCACCGAACCATCCGCCATCAGCGTGTGCGCTCCTCCGGCGTGCTTCGAACGTGCCGGCCAGACCCCATTCGCATCACCGTCGCCGCAGGTTGCGCACGAGTGGCAGGTCGGGTTGGGAGTATTCGGGGGCAGCACAGTGTTGAAGAGCGTGTCGTACATCATCGGCGAAATCCAGTTGAGCCCCGCATTGCTGCGATGGTCAGCTGTGCCCGCGGCACACGAGGTGGCATAGGCCTGCAACTGGGCGACGGTCGGCTTGACGGCTGTCAGCCCGGTCGTCGGGATATTGCGTACGAAGTCTGTGCCGAACGTGTAAACCGTGTCGGCATTGTCGCCCTTGATGATCTCGCTCGCGCAAATGGTGTTTGAGGTCCCATCGGTGATATCGCCAATCCGCTTCGAAAAGCGTCGCGAGAACATCCCCACGCTCTCGATGGCCGTCCCGGTCCAGCCGAGGTTCGGCCCGGTGCTGAACACGTAATTGTTGGTTCCCTCATTGACGGGCGTATTCACATCGCTGGGGCATTGGAAGAACGAAAGTTTGACGCGGCTGTTCGTCCGGTTCGCCGACGGAGCCACGTCGGCGTCCCAGATGGCGTCCTGATCCAGCTTGGCGAAGAGGGGGGCCTGATCGACATAGGGCAGCAAGCCCATGTGCACGCTGTGGCCGCGCCATTCCGAACCCCAACCCCCGTTAAAGGCCGTCGGAGTCGCGGCGTCGCGCATGGCGCCGCGAACGCCCTGCGGGTAAATGCCGAAGACGTCGTGGTAGTTGTGAATGGCCAGACCGAGTTGCTTCAGATGGTTCCGGCACTGAGTACGACGCGCCGCTTCTCGCGCTTGTTGCACCGCCGGGAGGAGCAGCGCAATCAGCACCGCGATGATGGCGATCACCACCAGCAATTCGATCAGCGTGAATGCTGAAAGCCGTGATCGCCGACGAATCAGAAAATGAGGCATGAGGAGATCTCCAGTTCGAAGAAGGAACGAAAACAAGCAAACCATCCGACGAGGGGATCCTCGAGGAATGAGAAATGTCTGCCACAGCTTCCTGAGCCGGGAACGAATTCCAAATGGATTTATCGATGAGCGACTCGGGGAAATTTCGAGCCGTCAAGAATGTGCCGAACCGGCGTTACCGCGGTGATGGGAAAAACAATCTGTCGACACCGCAAAAATACTTGAGCTGGATGTCGGCGTCAAGTTTGTCGCTGCCTCGTGCGTCACCACGTCTCGGAACTCATGGGGGCGCTCGAGTTTCTACGATTGGAACGACGACCGTTGTAGACTGCGTCCACGGTCAACGCGCGCAGGATCGAGACCGCGCACGCAGCAACGTTGCACGCGGGCCGAGATTCCCTACGCTGCAGCAGTGGGGTCTCAGCCCGAGGATCGGTGTTCGTTGCTTCGGTGAAGCCTTCCCGGAGTTCGGCGGGGTTCTTGGGCTGACTCGCGATCGTCCTTGGCTGAGGCAACCGGGGGGAGCGTGTTGCCTTCTCCGTGGACTACTTTGTGAGCGCTCAAGAGAGGCGGGCACAAGGAAAACTTGAGAATGGCCGGAATCGACTGAGTCGCGACATTCGTCAGTGTATCGAAAACCCAATGATGCGACCCCCGAGACTGGGATGATTCTCGGGGGCCGCATCATTGGGGACGGCGCAATGCTGGGCTATTGGGGCGTGTTACTTTTTTCCCTGTTTGCTCAGGTCGCCGGTCGGCACGGCGGTACCTGCCGTAGCGTCGGCACCTGGATCGGGAGCCTTATCTTTCGCACGCTCGCCCCCAGGACCACAGCCGCCGCAACATACGGCGACAACTGCGAGCAGCATGCCGCAACACAACCAATGCGAGAGAATCTTCATCTGCACCATGACCTTTACGAGCGGGATGTTTGAGATTTCGGAATGCGCGAAACGCTCTTGTTCCCTCGTTTCGAGCGGTACTGTCAGGGATGTATTGAAACGAACGGGCTGAGCTGACTCTGGCGAGAAGCCACAACCGATTCGTCAAGGTAAAGAAGGCCGATTGCGAGCCGAATCCTGCCAACGTACAGATGCCCGCGGGATACTTTCCCGCGGGCCCTGCGATCATGAGCACGATTGGCTCAGTCCGCCTTGTTTCGGCTAGAAATCACCGATGGTCAAGCCGTCATTCTTGTGATGGAGCCGCTGGTACAGCCCCATCACCGTATTCAGCAGCGACTTGTCAAGGAAGTAGCCGGCACCGACTGCCGGATTGCTGTCGGCGCACCCCATCGCGGCACCTGTCCAAATACAACCGGCGCCCTGGGCAGCGGTGTATGTGGTGTTGGCGGTTCGGTCACGAAGGTGTTCGATGTTTTCTGAGACGAAACGGACTGATCCATCTCCCATCAGGAACTGAGCCCCTCCGGAGTGGTCGCTGCCGAACCGGAGTTGCGGATTCTGCATCCCCACGGTGAATGTGTTGGTAATTGGATAAAGTCCCCAGTGGAGGATCCAGTCTTGGCAGCAGGCCGTATCGTTGCCCGGGTTGGATGTTGTAAAGGTTCCGTGCTGCACGCCGAGCCACAGCCCCCCAGTCCAAACACGATAGGTCTGCTCCCCGACGGCGATGGTGTTGGAGAGACCGTCGGAGAAGGTCGCGATCGTCGATCGCGGACCTGGATCGAAAGTGAAAAACCCGCCAGAGAGCCGGGCGTTCGTACTGTCTCCCCAGGTGTTGAACGCGCCGATGGTCCCAAAGTAGCTGGTTGCGGGTGAGTTGGTCTGTGTGTTCGCGTTCCGCTTCTTGGGGCGTTCGGCGTCACTTGGACACAAGACGCCTGGAATGCTATTCACGCTCGTGACCACCGTGAGGTTGCTACCCTCCGCGATGCCGATGCTGGGATTGAGTTGGTTGTAGAGGGCGGACTGATCCATATACGGCAAAAGCATCGCCCCCCAGGAAAAAGCGTTGCCGTACTCCCGATCAACAGGGGCCGGTACATAACCGCGGATGTGTCCCGGCGGGAACTGGTTGTGTGAATCGTGGTAATTGTGAAGCGCAAGACCGATTTGCTTCAGATTGTTCTTGCACTGTGTGCGACGAGCCGCTTCGCGAGCCTGCTGCACCGCGGGCAGCAGGAGAGCGATTAGAATGGCGATGATCGCGATCACCACCAAGAGTTCGATGAGGGTAAATCCACTCCGGTGAGTACGATGTCGGACCATGCGCACGAGCTCCTTTGCTGAAGATGAAAACGGATAGAGGCATGAGTGCCTCTTGAAATGCAGAACTTGTTAAAGAATGAGAACGGGAAGGAATGATCGACCCCGGATAAGTCTCAGGAGCCGTATCGACAAGCTGTCGGTGTATCGGCTTTACGCAACAGAAGCCTTCAGGTGGTTGGGGCCTAGTACGTTCAACCAAATCAGAACTCAACCTAGCCGAATTCTCAGACGATGTCCGGCGGCGGAACTCAGAAATCGCCGATGGTCAAACCGTCATTCTTGTGATGCAAACGTTGGTAAAGCCCCATCACCGTATTCAGCTGCGCTTTATCGAGGAAAACACCGGGGGCTCCATCACCGCAGCCATTGGCCAGGTTTGTAAACAAACAGCCGGCACCCTGCGCTGCGGAGTATGTGGTGTTGGCAGTTCGATCGCGAAGGTGTTCGATGTTTTCCGAGACAAATCGGACAGATCCGTCAGCCAGCAGGAACTGGCTGCCTCCAGAGTGATCGCTGCCGAACCGCAATTGAGGGTTCTGAATGCCCGTGACGAATTGATTCGTGATCGGATACAGCCCCCAATGCAGAAACCAGTCTTGGCAGCAGGCGCTGTCGCCGCCTGGAACGGACGGGGACGTATCGTCTTCAGTCAGCCCCAACCACATTCCACCGGTCCAGACACGATAGGTCTGCTCGCCGACAGCGATCGTGTTCGACAAGCCGTCGGAAAAAGTGGCGATGGTGGATCGGGGGCCGGGATCAATTGTGAAGAATCCGCCAGATACCCGCGCACTGGTGCTATCACCCCACGTTGCGAAGGCACCAATAGTACCGAAGTAGCTCGTCGCTGGTGCGGAAGCAATGTAGTTCACCGTTGCCGCCCCATGAGCATTTCGGGTTCGCGGCCGTTCAGCGTCGCTGGGGCACAATGTGCCAGGAATAGCCCCCAACGAACGCACGACGGCATTGTTTTGACTGCCGTTTTGAGCCTGAGTGATTCCTTGACTGAAGTTCAATTGGTTGTAGATCGCTGTCTGATCCATCATCGGCAGGATCATGGCTCCCCACGAGGCCCCGTTGCCGTATTCCAAGCCCCCGGTGGCGCCGCGGATCTGCCCTGGCGGAAATTGGTTGTGAATGTCGTGGTAATTGTGAAATGCCAACCCCATTTGCTTCAGGTTGTTTTTGCACTGCGTGCGGCGTGCGGATTCCCGCGCCTGCTGCACGGCGGGCAGCAGCAGGGCGATGAGCACGGCGATGATCGCGATCACCACCAACAATTCAATCAGCGTGAAGGCCGAGGGCCGACGTTTCCCGCGATGCACACGTTGAGGCATGAGCAGATCCCCATTTCGAAGAAGAAATGACTACGAGAGATCCACTCGCCCAGGAGATCCCTGGGCGAGTGGGGAGCGCCTGAATCGTCTGACGAACTTAAAGAACGTGAAGCAGCCGCAAAATGTGTATTCACATTCTGCGGAATTCCAATGAATTGCGATTGCGCAACAGCGGCGGGAAGGCCTTTCAGGGATGAATGCGACAGATCATCGCTCCCTGTTCCGTCACCCTACAGAGGCATTTTTTAGAAGTCAAGACTTTTTCAAGACAGTTCGTCACGGAACACCAGCAATCGGATCGAGTTCTGGAAGAGTGCAGGGAGAAATACCGGGGGCCCGCGTCGTCGGGGGCCTCAGGGAAGCCCCAGCCGTCCGTCCAGGTCCTCGAAGTACGGGAGTCCCGCCCGTGACGGACCACTCGCACCGCTGACATCGTCGCTCCCGCGGAGTGGGCAAGACGCCCATTCCACGCAGTTCAACAGGCTGCCCGTCATGAGCCGGCAGCGGCTCGCGAGGCCCCTTCGTCGTGCGGGTCGGGAAAATTCGCACCTGCGATCTGGGGGCGGCACGTCGTTCGGGCGAAACTCCTCGCCGCGCGCTCGAAATCGCCCCATCCGCGGAGTATCGGTCGCGGGTGTGCCCGATGTCCCCGGAGTTCAGAAGCCCGGCATTTGCTCACGGTGTCAGGAACGAGATTGGGACTCCGAGATGCCGTGATTCTTGGTCGTTGCCAGGCGGTACGGGCAGCTCCTCGGCCCCGTTTCGGCGGGTCGAACCATTGCGAGCCGGCGTCGCATGTGCGACAACGCTTCAACAAGCGTTGATCGGTTCGGGGCATTGATCGCGGGAGCAGCCGGAGAGCATGGCGAGTACCACTGAAGACGTTGTGACGGGAGCGGAGGTCGAGGGGGCTTCGGCCGCGCCGCTGTCGCTGACGTGGGTTTACGGGGTGTGCGGGCTGCTGCTGCTGGCCAGTACGATCAACTACATGGACCGCCAGACGCTTTCCGGCGTCGGTCCTCAGATTCGGACCGAGTTTGGCCTGTCGAACGAACAGTACGGTCAGATTGAAGGCTCGTTCGGCTTCGGATTTGCCTTTGGGGCGCTCCTGTTCGGCGCGATCGCCGATCGGGTGAACATCCGCTGGTTCTACCCGGTGATGCTGCTGTTATGGTCGTCGATGGGGTTTCTGACGGGTTGGGCCACCAGTTTCTGGGGCCTGCTGATCTGTCGGACGCTGTTGGGACTGTTTGAGGCGGGGCACTGGCCCTGCGCACTCAAGACGACGCAGCGGCTGCTCCCGCCGGCGCAGCGAACACTGGGGAACAGTGTGCTGCAAAGCGGGACGGCGATCGGGGCGATCATCACCCCGATTGTGCTGTGGTGGATGCTCACCGACGAGCCAGGAAGCTGGCGGCCGGCATTTCAGGCCATCGGGCTGGTGGGAGCCGGCTGGGTCGTGCTGTGGTTGCTCCTGATCCGCGGCTCAGAGTTGGCGCCGCTGCCGGAGGACCCGCAGAAGTCGTCGGCGGGGGACCTCTGGTCGGCGATCTGCCATCGTCGATTCCTGACGTTGATGGTGGTCGTGGTGCTGATCAACGCCGCGTATCACATCTTTCGGGTGTGGCTGCCGCAGTTTCTCGTGAATGGACGGCAGTACTCGAAAGAGCAGATGCTGCTGTATCAGGCGGCGTTTTATGTGGCGAACGACGTGGGCTGCCTGGGGGCGGGGGCGCTGAGCGCGCTGCTGCCGCGGATTGGCTGGCGGGTGCACAGCGCCCGGCTGCTGGTGTTTACGGGGTGCACGCTGTTGACGGCGCTGAGCCTGACGATTCCGTATCTTCCGGCGGGCTGGCCGCTATTGTGGCTGATGCTGCTGGTGTCGATGGGGCTATTGGGGATGTTTCCCTGCTATTACGCGTTCAGTCAGGAACTGACGCAGAAGCACCAGGGAAAGGTGACGGGGCTGCTGGGGGTCTGCGCGTGGGTTTCGATTTCGATCCTGCATCCGCAATTGGGCGCGTGGATTGACCGCGGCAAGACGATCGTCGCGAGCGACAGGTACGGCTGGGTGCTGGCCGTCGCCGGGTTGCTCCCGCTGCTGGCAGTGGCGGCGATCTATTTCGGCTGGGGGCCGGATGACGAACCGGAGCCAGCCGAGGGATAGCGATCCCTCAGGCTTCAGTGCGACTTGGGGCTGACCGTCGTTTCCAGTGCCGACAATTGCGCATCGAGCCATTCGAGTTCTGACGCGGGCAGGGTCTCGCCGCCGAAGCGGACGCGATAGAAGGCGGAGCTGACGCGCTGGGGCAGTTCCGCCAGCGCGGGGTTCTGCGCCAGACCGGGCAGGCGGAGACCGATGGAATCGGCGAATTCAAGCGGGGTCTGCGACGGCTCGCGACGCAGGCCGACCTGCCGGGTGATGTGGAGGAATCGCTCGTAGAAGA
This sequence comes from Planctomycetaceae bacterium, assembly GCA_033762515.1. GTDB lineage: Bacteria > Planctomycetota > Planctomycetia > Planctomycetales > Planctomycetaceae > DSVQ01. The sequence goes on along the minus strand of JANRLN010000286.1, from coordinate 9,769 downwards.
GCACCACCATCCGCGTTTGCAGGTCTCCCGACCACCACCGCCGCCAGCCGCCGCCGCGCAGCCAGCGGGCGAATTTCCAGAGTCCTGTGAGGGAGAGGGCGAGCGTCAAGAGGAATGCAAAGGTCACCAGACCACCGGTGACGCTCAGCCATTCCGAGGGGTGCGTGAGGATGTAGACGAACTGCGTCCAGAGTTCCGACCAGGAACTGGTCCAGCGGCGACCGATCACCAGGAGCTTGGCGAAGAACTCGCGGATGGGTCCATAGATGCCGGCCTGCTGCTGCCGCAGATTGACATTCACCACATAGTCTTGCCAGAGCATGGTCGTCGAGGAACGCAGTCGCCCCCACAGGCCGATTTTTGCCGAGACGTCTTCGACGACTTCGTTGCGTTCCAGGCTGGGGGTCGGGTCAAGGGTGACCCACAAATCGTCATCGGTCCAGGCCTCGACCCAGGCATGGGAATGACGTTCCTGCACTTCCCAGGCGCTGCGCAGCGTGTTGAGGTCCGCCCCCTTGAATCCGCTCACCAGGCGCGCCGGAATGCCGACGGCGCGGAGCATCAGGGTCAAGGCCGAGGCGAAGTACTCGCAGTGCCCCTCTTTGCGGTTGAACAGGAAGTCTTCCACCGGATCGATGGTCTGGTCTTTGATGGTGAGATTCAGGGTGTAGCCGAATTCGCCCGACCGCGTGAAATAGTCTTCGAAGTCGCGGCAGACGTCGATGACTTTCGGGTTGGGTCCCAGGCGGGTTTTCAGTTCGGCCAGGCGGCGGCGCGCGAGCGCGGCCAGCCGGGGCAACTGGGTGTCGTCCATGAACTGCGTGCGCCGCAGATAGGAGAGGTCGGCCCGTTGAAACCGCAGCCAACTGGGGAGCGGAGTGGCGCGCAACTCCCGCAATTCGTCGGAGAGGGGCGCCACATAGATGGAATACGAGAGCCGCTGCTTGGCGTCGGGCCTCAACTCGCGCGACGCGATCATGGTCGACATCTGGACGTTGGCGTCTTCCCGCAGGCCGGCAATTTCGATGGCCTCGGGACTCCCCATGCAATACAGCAGTTCTTCGGTCGTCGCCTCCAGCGTGAACTCCTCGACATACCCGGAGCGGTTGAAGATGCGGCTGATCTTGCTGAGGTGGTCCTGGCGTTCGGGATACCAGCGGCCGTCCTTGTATTCCGTCATCACCGCGCCGCGAAACAGCGGCTCATCCATGCCCAGTTTCTCCGCGACGTCGATCAACGTCACCGATTCCCCCGTCTTGGCGTCGCGGCACTGAACCGAGAAGACCGGCTTGACGCTCTCAAGAATTTCTCCCATTTCCCCCAACCGCACCTCGCTGGCAAAGCCCGTCCGCGATTTCCGCCGGTCGGCGGCGTCGATCCCTTCGTCTCCGAGGAGATTCCTCGGACCCACCCAGATGCGGGGGGTCAGAACGAAGAAGGCGACGCTGACCGACAGCGACATGGCGATCAGGACCGCCAGACCGCCGAAGAACTGGCGCGTCAGCCAGCCGTGGGTGTCGTCGAACTGCACGGTCGGCCTCACGAGGACTGCCGCCGTTCCCCCGGTTTCCCGCGGGGCCTCCCATTTCCAGCTGTTGTCCCCTTCCGAGAATTGCTGCTGGACCTGGTAGAGGGCGGCGATGGTCATCGTCGCCAGTGCGGCGCAAATGTAGACGACCAGGAATCCGCCGTACCACGCCTCAGGTTGCAACACCGAGGCGACGGCGACCTGCAGCACGCCGAGCGCCATCACCCACCAGTAGAGTCGGTAGGTCTTCTCCTGAAACATCACAATCCAGGTGGCGTACACGAGCAGGTGGGCGCCGGAGAGGAGCTTGGCTTCCTGGCCGGGGAGCGAGAATTCCCATCCGGCCGCCGAGACCGCCAGAGCCCCGAAGAAATTGGCCAGCCAGACTGGCAGCGAACGGCCGCCGCGCGGCTCGGTGATGGCGAACGCGGCCGCCAAGACTGGAAACGTGGCATAGGGAATCCAGCCCCCTTCCGCTCGTCCCAGCATCCAGGCGGCCAACGCGGTCAGGGCATACAGGCTGAGTTTGAAGGCGCTGATCAGCTCCATGTCGGCGTCTCCGCGAGGGTCGGCGTCCGTCCGGCCCCGTGCTCCGCCGTCCCCTGCCCAGGCGTCCCCTGCCCGCGGCCGGGCTGACGATCGTCGGCGAAGAGCACCAATTCTTCGAAGCTCGCGTCGTCCACCGTCAACCAGTGCACCGGCGACAGGGCGACGCGGGCCGCACCATGTCCGTTGCCGTTCGCGACGGCGTCGGCTTCGCGACGCGGGCTGACGACCACCACGCGGGTGTTGGCCGCCATCAGCGCGGCGGAATCGACCAGCGCCTTGGCGAAGCCGTTATCGCGGCCGGGCTCGATCACTGCCAGTCGATCGAGCAGTGTTTCCAACCCCAGGGAATTGGCCCGGGCCTCCCAGCGCCAGGTTTCCGTGCCGCAGGCGACGACCGTCAATGTCGCGCCGCGACACTCCCGGCGGTGTTCGCAGGCCAGCGTGGTGGCGAGCGACAGCACCTGTTCGGTGCGACGCTGGGACGCTTCGCGGGGTCCGGGGCCGGCCCACAGGTCGACGAGGACCAGCAGATGATGCTCGCGGTTCTGCTGATATTCGCGCACGATCAGCATGTTGCGGCGGGCGGAACTGCGCCAGTGAATCGCCCGCGTATTGTCCCCCGCGCGATACTCGCGCAGGTGGTGATACTCGTCGTCGAAGACGCCCGAGCGCGGCTGCGGAGTCTCGATCAGTTCGCTGGCGCCGATCAGGCGGCGTTTCCACCGCGGCGACAAGCGGCCGACGCGGGGGTAGATCAGCGTTTCGCCGGAATCCCGGAAGAGGCAGCCGCGCTCCACCAGCCCGAGGGGAAATCGCGAGGTCACCTGCACCGGACCAAAGCGATACCGCCCGCGCTGCATCAGACGAATCTGATAGTGACTGGTCCGCACCGTCCGGGGGGGCACGCGCGTAAACAGAATGGTGGGCGCCCAACTGGCATGGCCGAAGGCCACGACGTCCTGCACCACCATCATCCACAGCGGCAGCATCGCGGATTGATTGGTCAGGTCGACCTCCACGCTGAACAGTTCGCTGGCCATCGCCCGCGGCGGCGGGCGGCGGCGAATCTGCACGTTTTTCAGCATGGTGTAGGTGATCGAGCCGTTGACGATGAACGGTCCCGCCATGGCGGCGAAGACGAGCAGCAGCCGGTTTTCCTGGGTCAGCGTCGACCCCACGAACAGCACCGCCATGATCAGCAGGTAGCCGATCCCCTCGCGGGGGATGTAGACGCGATTGCGTCCCAGCGTAGGGATCCGCCGCAGCCACTGCCGGGGGACGAAGGGGGAAGCCAGCAGACTGGCGCTGGCCAGGACCAGCCCGGCGACAAAGACCCAGAAAACCGGGTGAAACCAGTCGGGCCAATCCTCATGCATGAAGGGCAGCCGCCAGTAGGCCATCGCCAGCCCGCCGGCGGCGGCCAGCGCCGAGAATCCAGCCAGCGAGAGCCGGCGGGGCGGGGGCGGAGGGGACGGACTGTCAGACATGCCGCGATTTCAATCTCTGGACGTCGCCGAACGGTCGAGACACCCAATTACAGGGTGTCGGCCGTCAGACGTCCAGTCCGCGGGGTCGGGTTCCCTGGGAATTCACGAAGGGGCAGCTTCGACCAAGACTTCGCTCGGCGTGGGCCGCCACTGTCGATGGATGGCTTCGACCATCAATTGTCGATCAATCGGTTTGCGGACGTAGTCGTTGCACCCCACATTCAGGCAGCGATCCCGATCCCCCGACATGGCGCTGGCGGTCAGAGCGAGAATCGAGCCCGAGTAGCCTTCGGCGCGCAACGTCGCCGTCGCGTCATAGCCATCCATCACCGGCATCTGCATGTCCATCAGAATCACGTCGTACGGTGCTCCGGCGACCCCTTGCGCCAGCGCGGCCTCGACCGCCAGCCGCCCGTTCGACACGGTGGTGACTTCGGCCCCCGCCTTGCGCGCCACATATTCGATCAATCGCTGATTTTCCGCGTGATCCTCGGCCAGCAGCACCCGGCAGCCCGCCAGTCGATCGGCCCGGATTTCCGCCGGCAGGTCGAGCGAGGAGCCCACATATCCCAGTTCCAGAGAGGACATGACGATCAATTCCGTCCCCGAGAGGTCGCCGGTCGCGACGACGATTCGCATGGTCGTTCCCACCTCGGGAATCGAACTGACGAGGAGCAGATCCCCCCCGAGCAACTGCGCCAGCCGCCGGCTGATGACCAGTCCCAGTCCGGTTCCCCCGAAGCGCCGCGACATCGAGTCGTCGGCCTGTCCGAACGGCTGGAAGATCCGTTCCTGCTGCTCCCGCGTCATGCCGATTCCGGAATCGATGACGTCGAACACCAGTTCGCCGCGGGGAGTGGGATTGAGATGCACGAGCACCCGCACGCCCCCCTGACTGGTGAACTTGATCGCATTGCCGATGACGTTGAGCAGAATCTGCCGCAGCCGCGTCGGGTCGGTCTGGATCTGTCGCGGCAGCAGACCGGCGAAGTCCAGGCGCAGTTCCAGGCCCTTTTCCGCCGTACGGGACTGCAGCGTCGACTGCACGTCCGCCAGCAGCCGGTACAGATCGCAGGGGAGCGATTCCACGCTGAGCTGATCGGCCTCGATTTTGGAGACGTCGAGAATGTCGTTGATGACGTTCAGCAGGTGTTCGCCGTTGCGACGGATGGTGCTGATGGCCTCGATGCGCGTCTGGGGCGCCCGCGTGATGTCTCCATCCTCAACCAGCAGCTCGGCGAAGCCCACGATGGCGGTCATCGGCGTGCGGATCTCGTGACTCATGTTGGCGAGGAACGCCGTCTTGGCCTTGGTGGCGGCATCGGCGGCCAACGCGAAGCGGCGGGCTTCGGACTCGCTGTACCGGAGCTGCTCCGTTTGCGAGCGCACCTCTTCAAGGATGATGGCGTGGCTCTCCTCCAGCTCCGCGTGCTGGCGGGCGCACATCCGCACCTGAGCCGTCTTGGAGACGCACGACCACATCAGGAACACGTCCTCGAACACGATCCACCCGGCATGTTCCAGCGTCCGCCAGAAGGCGAAGGCCGATTCGCCGTACACCGATTCCGGATTCATGACGCTGCGCATTCCATGGTCGGCGATCACCACGGCGGAGGCTGTCAGCAGCACGCGCCAGTCCCGATAGACCGACAGAAACGCCAGCGAGCCGAACACGTGGAAATGGGTCTCGATCCGTCCGCCGGTGATGTGAATCAACAGCGAGGCCCAGAGCATCTGTGCGATTGCGAGGGAGTGCCGCGTCAACGGTTCTCCGGCGTGTTTCCAGCCGAGATACAGGGGCAGCGCCACCAGCCAGGCCCCCAGACCCACCGCCGAGACCCAATGGGGACTCCAGGCCGCGCGATCCCCATCCCAGGTCGTCGGCGTCAGCACCCAGGCCAGGCCGATGGCGAACAGCCATTGCAGAATCATCAGGCCGACCAGCGCACGATCCGTCCGCCGGTAGAGTTGCTGATTCTGTGCCTCCAGGAATCTGCGGGCGCGGGTTTCCAGACGGCTTTGCCGCTCGGCATTGCCCGGTGTTCGGAACCGGTTCTCCAGAAGTTCGTTCATTGCGGCCCCTCCCCGGTGGAATACAACCGGCAGCCATAGACGTTGCAGGTCACCTTTGTCGCCGAACCGCGGCGAATCCAATCACGCACCGCCAGCGAACCAACGCTCACTCCCTCATGCCCGCGACCTCCGGTCAGGCCGCCGTGGAAGCAGAGCTTTCCTTGCGGGTCAAAGAGGAGCAATTCGCCGGAGATGGTGGCTCCGAACCGGTGCGCCTCGACGCTGCCCGCGTCGGAATACGTCGACAATCCGGGAACGGCTCCCGCGAGTGCCGTGATCGAAGTGGTGATCCGATCACCGGTTGCTGCGGACGGCTGCTGCAGCACCGCCACCCACTGGACGTTGACGCCCAGTTCTTCGATCAAGTGGGTGGCCTCCATCAGCGATGCGCGGCTGCAGGGGCAGTGCGGCTGCAGAAAGAGCAGGGCGGTGTACCGATTCGAATTCCGCACCAGAGCTGTCTCGACCGGCCAGGTCTTGAGAACCGGGCTCGGTGCAGCCGGCGTAAAGCTGTAGGCCGTCAAGGCCCAGATGGCGACCCCGCTGCACGCAAACCACATCACGGCGCAAAGGGTGCGCATCCGCAGGCGCGGGCACATGGACGACTCCTCAGATGGAACGCTCGCAGGCAATGCCCGCACTTCACACTCTGATTAAAGGTCATCCGTGGGCTGACTGGTCCGCGAGAGCAAATGCGGAGGTTTTCATGTTGTCGTTGTCTTGCAACAACGACTGCAGGTGCCGAGTGTTGCGCATCTGACGCTGCTGTGCTGCGGATTTTCCCTCAGACGCCGGGGAATCTCCGTCGAGTATCACCCCCGCCCGTCCCGCCGCCGGGCTACACCAGCGGCTGGCCCGTCAATTGGGCGTAGGCTTCGAGGTATTTCTCGCGCGTCCGCTGCACCACCTCCGCCGGGAGTTCCGGAGGGGGGCTGTTCTTGTCCCACCCGGTGGTTTCCAGCCAGTCACGGACGAACTGCTTGTCATACGACGGAGGATTCCGACCGGGCGCGTAGTGATCGGCCGGCCAAAACCGCGAACTGTCCGGCGTCAACACCTCGTCGATCAGCAGAATCTCGCCGTCGACTTCGCCAAACTCGAACTTGGTGTCGGCGATGAGAATTCCCCGAGTGCCTGCATATTCGGCCGCCTGTTGATAAATCTGCAGGCTCAGGGCGCGCAGTCGCGCGGCGACACCGTCCCCCACCACGGCGGCCGCCTGCTCATACGAGATATTCTCGTCGTGTCCCGTTTCCGCCTTCGTCGCCGGCGTAAAGATCGGTTCCTCGAGGCGATCGGCCTCGACCAGCCCCGGCTTGAGCTTCAAGCCGCACACGGTCTGGGCGCGGCGATATTCCTTCCATCCGGAACCCACAAGGTAGCCGCGGACGACGCATTCGATGGGGAACACACGCGTCTTGCGGACCACCTGACTGCGTCCCCGCAGCGACGCGAGGTCGGTCCCGGCAGGCAGCGGCAAGTCTTCCAACTCCTGATCGAGCAGATGGTTCGCCACACCGAGACGGTCGAACCAGAACCGGCTGATCTGGGTGAGGATCTTTCCCTTGTCGGGGATTCCGGTCGGCAAGATCCAGTCGAAGGCGCTGATCCGGTCAGTGGCGACGAACAACAGGCGGTCGCCGAAGTCGTAGACGTCGCGCACTTTTCCGCGCTTCACGGGAAGGCCGGGGATCTGCGATTCGAGGAGCACTTGGTGAGTCATGGAATTCTCAGGGTTCCGGCGCGGCTGCGACACCGGCTGCGAAGCTGCGGGCGTGTGGCTGAATCTGTGGCACGGTGTTGGGCTGGGCAAGCTCCCAATCGCAAATTCCCCATCTCAAACCAGATCCAATTTCCAATCCAGAACTCGGCGGAAGCCCGTTTTTTGAAATTGGGAACTGAGAATTTGCTTGAGATTTGGTGCTTGAGACTTGATGCGTCTTCTCCAAAAAACTACGGCAGGTTCTGTCGACGCGGCGCCTAGGGGCGCTGTGCCGCCGCTTGTCGACTCAGCTTCTGATCCAGATGGGCCACCAGTTTCGTCACGACCTGGTCTGAGCGGATTCCCTGGCTGGCTGCGGCGAAGTTCGTCACGATGCGGTGTCTCAAGACGGGGATCGCCACGGCTCGCACATCTTCGGTCGTGACATGAAACCGGCCTTCCAGCAGGGCCCGGGCCTTCGCGCCGAGAATCAGGAATTGACCCGCACGCGGACCCGCACCCCACGACACCCATTCGCGGACGAAATCGGGGGAGTCGCTCTCTTTGGGCCGCGTCCACCGCACCAGATCGCGGGCATAGACGAATACGTGCTCGGCGACCGGCACTTTACGCACCACTTCCTGCAGCGCCAGAATTTGCCTCCCGGTCAGCACGACATGCAAATCGGGTTGCTCGCCGCCGGTCGTTTGCTTCAGGATGCGCAATTCTTCGGCCGCCGTGGGGTACTCCACCACCACCTGGAACATGAAGCGGTCGAGCTGCGCCTCGGGAAGAGGATAGGTCCCTTCCTGCTCGATGGGGTTCTGCGTGGCCAGCACGAAGAAGGGGATGGGCAAGCGATAGGTGTTGGAACCCACCGTCACATGCCGTTCCTGCATCGCCTCCAGCAGCGCGGCCTGAGTCTTTGGCGGCGTGCGGTTGATTTCATCGGCCAGCAGAATGTTGGTGAAGATCGGCCCAGGCAGAAACTGAAACAGGCGCCGCCCCGTTTCGGGGTCGTCCTGCAGCACATCGGTGCCGGTGATGTCAGCGGGCATCAGGTCGGGGGTGAATTGAATCCGGCGATAGGCCAGTTGCAGGATCTTGCCGATCGTGCTCACCAGCATCGTCTTGGCCAGCCCGGGTACGCCGACGAGGAGGCAATGTCCACGGCAAAAGAGGGCGATCAGGAGCTGTTCGACGACGTCGTGCTGACCAATGATCGCCTTGCCGATTTCACCCCGCAGCCGGCCGTAAGCCGATGACAGCCCCTTAAGGGCCTGGACTTCGCGATCCCCCGCCGCATTCTCTCCCGCGGCAGCTTCGACAGCGGCAGACATTCAGCACCCGATGACAGCAGAGACTGGCGACAGTGACGAGCGACCGCCGCTGACCAACGGCCGCGGGAGCCCGAGTGGATATCGTCCGCGAAGCCAGGGACGATGTCCACTGTCGGTGAGCGAGTTCGTTGCCGCGGAGTCCATCCACCATGCCGGGCTGCTGTTCTCCCGAGAATAACGGGGAGGACCTTGCCGCGGCGTTGCGGAATCGATGGGCGCCACCGCGCCCCCACCCATCGCCGGTCAGCAGCGGTCGGTCAATTTCGGAAGATGGCCTCGAGAACGGCCAAGGGGCGCAAGTTCCCAGGATGAGGCTGAACCAAGTGTTGGGTCATCAACACGTTCTTCGGCGATGGGCTCTTGCCGGCACGTCGCTGTCCCCCGGCGCCCGTTGGGTTGTTTGCGGCCAATTTCCGCCCGGAACTTGTGAAATCCGGGTGTCTGTCGCTGTCGGGGCTACTTGTGGGGCCTACTTGTTGAGGATCAGCTTTCCGTTGCGCGTCAGGCGAAGGCGATAGGTTTCCCCCGCGTGAACGATGAGGACTTCGCGACCTCCCTGAAACAGGTCTTCCGAGGAGACCGCCCGCGAAGGAAGCGTGTTGGCCGCAGGGGTGGCGGAGGCGGATTGGGGATCCGGCATGTCGAGTGACGAAGGTTGTTGATCGCAAGTCATTGCCATAAAGCCTGTTGCGGACGATTGCCGAGTGAGGAAGGCGGGCGCGGCAAAGGAGGCCGGGTTGGCTTGCGTGTCAAGCTGGCTGCAGCTAGGATACTGACATTGAGACTCAGTGTCAACGACTGAGCCTCGGCCGCCACCGTACGACCAGCCAGCGCCCCCGCCAGCCATGTCCGTCGGTTGCTCGGCGACCAAAATGGTTTTGGTCGCTGGTCCTCTTCCGGATCGAGCAACTTCCACCGAACAGGTACCCACATGGCACCCATTCGCAATCGTCTCCGCGTCGGCTTCACCCTCATCGAACTCCTGGTGGTGATCGCCATCATCGCCATCCTGATTGCTCTGCTGCTTCCCGCGGTCCAGCAGGCCCGCGAAGCGGCACGCCGCACCCAGTGCAAAAACAATCTCAAGCAA
>JANRLN010000285.1:0-6664 GCA_033762515.1 Planctomycetaceae bacterium | reverse complement strand
GCAGCGGCTGGGGGCGATCGCCGACGGCAACTCGATCGGCGAGTATTAGTTGCGAATTCTGCCAGGAAGATTCCCGTAAAACCCACCGTACGCGCGCTGGAGGAGCTCCGCCATTAACACCACTCGTCGACCCGCGTCTGCGTCTGTCCTGCGCCCTGGTCTGGCCACGTGCGTGCTCCTGCTCTTCGGGCTTCTCGCCGGTTGCGGGTCGAGCAATTCCCCGATCAACGAGCCGACGCGGTACAAGACGATGTCGGCCCTCAAGTCGCGTCTGCTGGAGGTTTCACAGTACGGCGACGGGGGGAGTTCCCTTGGAGGAATCCCCGAGAGCATCGACGAACTTATGAAGTCCGACCCTGCCAAGGGGAAACAGTTGTTGGCCGATTTCCAAAGACTCAACATGGCCGACTCCAAGGAAACCCGCAAACAGATCGCCAAAGAAATGGCGGACCAGATCGATTGAACGGCCTCGATGTGCCGAGGTTGTACACGATCGAAGGCATCGCCCACGTGATCGCTGCCGCCTCGAATGGTGACGCAGCCGCGTAGCGGGATTCGCAAGAATTCCGACGGATCGCCGCGGTGACTCTTTGCTTGCGAACGCGGCTACCGCGGAGCAGCCCCATTGGCTGCGTGGATCGCCAAGATGCCCGGGACGTCGACGCCGACGCCCTTGACGCTGATGGGGACCACGGGCCATTCGGCGGTGGGTGTGAGGAGTTCCGCTCCGCGGTCGGTCACCAGGATTGTCTCGCCGGTGAGGACCGGTCCCACCGAGGGATGCCAGTAGATCGGCGTGCCGGCGGCGAGTTTGAACTCACTAGTGGGCATGAGCGGCAGGCCGCCGAATTCGTATTCCACGACATCGGCCTGATCGGCAAGACGCCATTCATCCGCGGCGCCCGACTTCTCGTAGATGCGCTTCACGCGGTTCCAGACTTCGAAGAGTTCCCAACCCGCCTGCGAGAAGTACATCCCGGTGGCCAGAACGAGGGCCGCCTGTTCATAGCACTTGAGCAACTCGCTGGAGGGATCGCCGAAGCAGATCGTGCGGGCCGCCGCTACGTGGAGACCCTGATAGCGGCCGACGGCGGAGATGGTGCAGAACTTCAAGACCGGCGATTCGGAGTGCATCCAATGGCGGAAGCGCGCTCCGCGGCCGTCTCCGATCACCTGAATGCGGTGGGGGTGCACGCCATGCTTCATCAAGCGGTGGGCGAGTTCCCCGGCGATTTCAGATTCCTGTCGACCGGGGGTCAGACTGCGGGCGGTGGCTTCGACGGCGTGGGCGACGAGGCGGCCCCCCGCTCGCAGACGCTGCACGTCGTAGTCCGGCAGCGGGACCCGCATTCCCTGCAGGTGGACGTTGACGTCGATGATGTGTTTGTGCGCCACATCCCCGGCGACCCGGCGACCGCGGCAGAGGTCGGTGAGCATGATCGCCCGCGGTTCCGACCAGGGGCGTTCCTTCAGTTGGAAACCGAGGCCGCCGACTTCATGCTCGAACAGCAGCGGGGTGTCGACATTGTTGCAAACTACCACGCGGGCTTCGGGAGTGATGAACAAAGAGGGAGCGCACGCAGCGGTGGAACACCGCACGCTGGAACTCCCGGCGGTCATCCAGGCGAAATTGCAGGGGAGTTGCAGCAGCGCCGCGTTGTAGCCTTCGGCTCGCAGGAACTCACTGAGGACGCGATGTCGGCGGGCCACTTCGGTGACGCGGTCGAGATCGATGGTGGCGAATTCTGCCGACGACAAGGGAGCCGACTGTTCCAACGTGGCAAGCGACATCGAGCCTTCCTTGCAGCCGCGTCCCGCGAGGAGACCGGCTGTCATGGCCTGGAAATCACGTTAACGCAACCCGCGGCGATGAAGAAGTCGGGGCTGAGATTTGGTCGCGACACGACGCAAAAATCAGCCGCTGTTCACCGGTGAGTGCGCCGGAATCTGCTCCAACAGGGGGGACAGACGAGCGAACGATTCGAGAGATGAGCGCGGAATATGCGAGACGAGCGAGCAGCGAAGTATATCACCCGTCTTGCGGCGTCCATAGAAATCGGCCAAGGAATCCGACCAGAATGCGGGGAAATCCGCTTCATCCGCCGGAGGGGATCGCCGCCATGGCCCGCCACGAAGCTGACCGCGAGGATCTGTTTGCCGAAGTGGTCGCGCTGACGCGCCGGCTCGCCGGTCGCGTGTCGGAAACAGGACCCCTCATCGTCGCGGGATATCGTGAAAACGGCTGGTTGTCGGTCTACCTGGGGCCCGATCCGATGTACCAGTTCGATGAATTCGGGCGGCTGCGCCGCGCCTTTCGTGATGGACTATTGTATCGAACCCAAGGGACGACGCTCGCCCGTTTGCGCCGCGAACGAACGCCGGCGACGACGGAGCTGTTGCGGTCCGACCTCACCTCCAGCGAGTTGGGTGAGTTTCGACGCCTTGTCTACAGCGACTTGCTGCCGCTCGCCACGGCGCTGCAGAACGGCTGCTTTCAGGATGAAGCGTCGATTCCTGCCGACGATATGCTGCTCGCCGCGAACATCGCGGCCACGCTCCGCCTTTCGTTCAGCGCCGAACCCTGGTTGGCGCCCCCTGTGGCAGGAAGACGTCGGTAGCTGACGGGTCGCGCGGTTTTCATGGCTCGCGCAGCGGATTCTCTGGAGCGTTCTCGGCGAGAAATCGCGGGTCATACCAGCTTGTTCAAGACGGCGGCCGGTCCGTCGGCGCCATAGGCCGCGCCGCCGTCGCCGTACGTGGCGGCAGGGCCGTCCGCACCGTAGGCGGTGGTGTCAACAGTGGGTGCGGCGGCGGGACCGTCTGCGCCATAGGCTTCTTTCCCCGACGCGCCGCGAGCCGCCGGGCCGTCGGCTCCGCGGGCGAGTTCCAGCTTCGCATACTGATTGGCCAAGGTGACGTTGTTGGCAATGCTCAATGCCATCGACAAACTCCCGAAGTCTTCGCAAGGACTGTTTCGGGAAATCTAGGCCGCGATCACCACCGCCGGGCGCCTTTCGCACGGAGACGAAGAACGGATTCCGCGCGTGCGGCTCGAACGCGCCGCGTGCGTCGGTCGTATCCGGGCGCAGCCGAACAGCGACGCGACGTGTTGCCGAACGGCCACATCGCGTTCGCCGGGAACGTTAGTTGCCGCCTTGATTGAGCTGCGCGGCGGCGACGCCGAAGAGCGCTCCTTCGAGCAGGTGTCGCTCGATGAAGGCCATGACCGCCTCTCCACGGGTGTACTGGAGAATCAGATAATCGCCCGGCTGAACGATGATCCGTTCATTGCGATTTCGAACCGCCTCGTACAGATCCACCTGGATCGTCAACTGAGTGCCGTCGGGCAGCGGTCGCAGCACGATGAGTTGGCTGGCGGAAATCGACACGTCGGCGTTGAGGGCCGATTGTCCCCCCTGGGACTGCGTCGCCCGGCTGCCGCCGCCGCCGGAACCCTGTCCCTGGGCGACCGCGATCGCACCGAGAACGTCGAGATCATAGTCGCGCGGCAACGTGTATTGTCCGCCCCCGAGGAGTCCGCCGGTGTAAAAGACTTCGGTTTCGCGAGACTCGATGAAGACGATGTCGCCGTCGCCGAGAATGATGTCTTCCTCGCGAATGTCGGTGTACTCTCCGGGACCCAGGCGGACGGGAATACGGATGATGCGGCGATCACTTAAATCGGTTCCCAGATCGATCGGCCAGTCCCCGACAGTGTGCGACGGCATCGACGGCTGGCCGCCCCACATCGGCTCGGGAATCGGCGTCACTGGGGGCGCCCAGGCGTCGCCGGGAGACGTCGGCGTTTGGGGAGGCCCGGTCCAACCCGGCGGTGGTGGAGCGGCCTGGGAATTCGGCGACATCAATTCCGGCGACGTCCAGTTCGCCGGCGGCGGAGCCATCGAGGAATGCGGCAGCGGCGGTTGTTGCGGCAGCGGCGTCGGCGGCAACATCGGCTGCGGGGGCTGTGCCGGCCACATCGCCGGGGGTGCTGACGGGACCGGCATCGGCGGCGGCACGTATTGCACCGGCTGCGCATAGGGATTCGCGTGTTGCGGCTGGCTCCAACCAGCGGGCGACGCCGTGCGATAGTCGGCGTGCGGATTGAAGCTCCCTTCAGGAGACTGACTGCGGATGACGGCGTCGGTTCGATGAGCCGAAGTGGGGGGCAGAGCGGGCGCGAATTGAGGAGCCGGACTCGCCACGCCGGTGGCACGTCGACCGCTGCGAATCACATAGATGGCGTTCTCGGCGTCGAGACCGGGAAGACCGCCGGTCTCCGCCAGGGCGTTCAACACGTCGTTCTTGTAGACAGGGAGATTCACGACCTTGCCGGTCCCCCGCTTGAGCGCCCCGATGTTGAGTTGACCTTGAGCGCCCACCGAGACGTCGCTGCTGGCTTCCTGCCGAATCACCAGAATGCGATGCGACCTCGGTTGCTGAAGAGCGACAAAGATCCGGACGTCGGGATTCAGAAACTGCCGCTTGACGGTCATCCCCTGGCGAATGGCGTCTTCCACCTGGCGGATATTCAATCCGCGCACCGGCAGAGCCCCGATCAGCGGCAGCGAGATGGTGCCGTCGTCACGGACTGGAATCGGAAATCCCACAGTGGGAGGAATGTCGCTGTTCTGAGGGAAGAACGAGGGTGGCGGCTGGTCCCGTTTTCCCAATTCCCCTTCGATGTACACGCTCAGCACATCCCCGGTGTCGACGAGGTGAGCGGCCGGAGGCGACTGTCGCAGAAGCGACAAGTCAATCGTCTGTTTTCCCGAACGGGTCGGACCGCGGAAGTCGTCGGGCATGTAACGCGCGGGCACACCGCTGATCGGCCGAAAGGCGGCGCAGCCGGTGACGACGGGCAGCAGCAGGCCGGCGGCGAGAATCCAGCGGTGTGCAGAGTTTGTCGTCATGACTGATCGATTCCGCAAGTCCTGTAAACGAGATGCCGGGGCGCCGGTTCCAGCCCAGCCTCAAGAACCGTTCGGTCGAAAGGCGGACGCATGGACCGCCGGGGCCACAGGGCTGTAACGTCCGCTCGCGGCGTCCGGCGAAGGAGTTCCCCCGGCCTGAGCCTGCCAGGGATAGGCCGGGGCGACGGTTTGAGGTTGCGGGGACGTCGCCGCCTCGGAATGGCAAGCGCCGTCGGGACATCCGCCGCCTGTCTGCCACGAGCTGGCGACGCGGTTGAACCGCGATACGCCCCCTTGGCCGCCGATCTCAAGCCCCAGACGGTAACCCTCAAACCACTCGGCGACGTCGTCCGCGCCGGCGCAGGAGCGGTAGTAGGCGTTCCAGTATTTGCTGGCAGGAACCGGAGGGGTCGCGGCAGGACGTCCCATGGCCTGATCAACGTACGCCTGTTCGAATCCGTCGGCGAAGTGCTTAGACACCTTGCCGCAGTTCTTGCGGACTTGCTTCAGGTCTTCGTGGGCGCACGACTTGGCCGTCCACTGGGTGAGCAGACTGTCGTGTTTGGGCATGTAGCCGCAACTCGGCGTCTGCTTGGGCAGACAGTCGTCGCAGCACGCCTGGTGCTGTGCCGACTGGCAGCCGCACAACAGGCCGGCAACCAGGCTGGAATAGACAAAGGGTCGCGCCATGGACTCCGTTCCGTGGACGCACGTCGAGGCAGGATCTTCGTCCGAACCGGCCTGCACCCCATGCGCAAGCGCAAAAACTCGGCAGATCGTTACCTTCGACGCCTATCGATGGTGTATCGGATGACGGCTGGAACGAATCAACGGTTTTCCCGGACGATGACGGCCGGCGCGCCCGGACAGACGACAAACGGCGGAAAATCTTCGCGCGCCTGAGGATCGGCTCAAGTTGCGGGGTCAGCCTTGGACGTGCCGCTGCCACACATTCGCGGTCGGCGACACTGCGGAAATGCAGCGACGCCGGGCTGCGAGCGTGTGTGAATTCTCGCTTAAACTCGAACCAGTGCGGGGCTTACGGTTGCGTTGGCGGGTTGGGTTCCCGCAGACTTGCCCGGCTGATGAGCGCCGATTGCGGCGATCGCCGAGCCAGAACTGGATGATGAGATGCCGTCGGGTGCCGGGGTGGGTCAACAACACGGCGATGGGAAACCTCGCGACCGCTGGGCTTCCGTCTGGGCGGGCATCGGATTGGTGTTGCTCGGCTGTGTTGCTTACGCGCCCTCATTCGCCGGTCAGTTCGTGTTCGACGATCATCTGACCATCGTCAGCAATTCTTCGCTGAATGCCTGGTCAACGGGAATCGCCGCGGCAAAGTCCAGTTCCCGGTGGCTGGGCGACCTGACATTCCTGGCGAACGTGCAGTGGTTCGGGCGAGATCCCGTCGGGTTCCATGCCGTGAATCTGGCGATCCATCTCGTCACCGGACTGGCGCTCTTTGCTCTGGTGCGCTGGACGTTGTTGCGGGGACAGTTCGCGTGGAGTGCACCCCCGTGGAACGTTGCCGCTGAACACCGTTCCCGCTGGTGCGTGGCCCTGGCTTTCGCGATCGCAGCCCTGTGGACGGTGCATCCCCTGACAACTCAGGGAGTGACGTACATTGTCCAGCGATACGAACAACTTGCGGCCTGTTGGACGGTGTTGGCGCTGTGGTGTTACGCCTGGGGGAGTGAACGCCGCCGACCGTGGTTGTGGAATGGTCTTGCCGCCGGGTGTGTGCTGCTGGC
>JANRLN010000284.1:0-1956 GCA_033762515.1 Planctomycetaceae bacterium | reverse complement strand
ATTCGAGACGACCTGATGCACTTCCAGAATCCCTCGCAGCAGGATCTGGCGCGCGTGGCCGAGTTTCTGGCTGCGGCCGGTGTGCAGGAGCAGGAAGTCTGCTGCTACAACAGCGACTTCGTCTCGCTCTACCGACGGCTGGGACTGCGTCCGCCGGTGCGGTATGCCTACCTTTTCGAGACTCTTCAGTTCTTTCCACAACGGCGCGAACAGATTCTCGGCGAAGTCGCACAATCTCCGCATCGGTTTGTTGTGACCGACCTCGTCAGTTGCGGTCTCCCGAGGCGACTTGCGGAAGAAGTCGGACCGGATGGTCCTCACGCCCCTCCGCCCGCTTATGCCACCGCCCCGCACGATGTTTATCCGTGGACCTTGCCGGTCGTCTTTCGGACCGGGACCTATTTAATTCACCAGGTCGACGGCCCCATCGCTCCGGCGTTCACCGACGCGACGCGCGGAGTGTCAGCCGTCCATGGACGACACTGAACTCATCAGCCCCAGTCGCTTAAGTTTCTTGTACAGGCCGACGCGACTGAGTCCCAGAGCTTCCGCGGTCCGGGTGCGGTTCTGACCGTGAGCGGCCAGGGCGTTCTGGAGTACGTCGCGCTCGCTCTGGGCGATCTGTTCGGCAATCGTTGCTCCAGCCGGTCGCAACGGACCACCAAACGCAACACGTTCGGTGCTGACGGCGGGATTCAGCACCTTGGGAGACAGGTCCTCGCGGGAAAGGCGATGATCCTGCGAGAACAGAACCGCCCGCCGCATGTGGTTCTTGAGTTCGCGGAGATTTCCCGGCCACCGATATTGCCCCAGCGCCGCCAGAAAGTCGCGACTCACCGACTCCACGGCGACCCCGTGTTCGCGGCTGCATTCGTCGACAAATTGCAAGGCCAGCGGTGCGATGTCGAGTTGCCGATCGCGCAGCGCCGGGAGGCGGAATTCAAGCACATTCAGGCGGTAATAGAGGTCGCTGCGGAACTCGGCCCGCTCGGTCATGTCTTCCAGTTCGACGTTGGAGGCGACAATGAGTCGGGCTTCGGAGACGCGTGTTTCGGTCGACCCGACGAGTTCGTACTCGCCGGTTTCGATGACGCGCAACAGTTTGACCTGCTGTTTGAGATCGAGGACGTCGATTTCGTCCAGCAGGAGCGTTCCCTGTCCTGCAGCCTGGAAGCGGCCGATCTTGTTGCGCTCCGCGCCGGTGAATGCCCCGCGGGTGTGGCCAAAGAGTTCGCTTTCAATCAGGTCGGCCGGCAAGGCGCCGCAGGCGAGGTGCTGAAAGGTTCGCTCCCTCCTGGGGGATCGATTGTGGACCAGACGGGCCAAAGTGGTCTTGCCGGTCCCGGTCTCGCCGATCAGCAGCAACGTGACATCCCGGTGAGCGACGCGCAGCAAATCATCAATCGTGGGAAAAAAATCCTGGCAATAGGTGGTGAGATGAATCCCCCCCGCCTCGATGTGCTTCCGCGCCGGCAGTGGTCGTGCGCGGCGAGCGGCCAGGACCATCGACAAGCGTTCGGCGACGGTCTCCCAGCGGACAGCGTTTCCCACCATCGGCAAGTGTTCGAGCGCCAACAGCCACAGCGGGGCTGCGATCGCCCGGGGATAGTCATTGTCACCCACCGTTAACACATCGATGGCCGGCACCCCGGCGTCGCCAGCCAGCAACTGTTCCACAAGCGACTGAGTCGCCGCATCACACTGACTGGCGCGGCTGTCGACTAGCAGCGTCGGCACGCGCTGCTCACGCAGCAGAGCCAGCGCCGATTCGGCGCAACTCGCGAAGCGCAATCGGCAGTGAAATGTGCTGGCGAACTGGCGTTCGACATGCTCATACAGTTCGACGTCGCGAATCAGGGCGACTGCTTCGTCAGCCATCGATCGATCATCCTAATAGCAGGGCTGTTCGGGAGGACGGAGGGCAGGAGGGCCTTGGCGAGTGCGGGTGGCGCTAAC
>JANRLN010000283.1:0-14413 GCA_033762515.1 Planctomycetaceae bacterium | reverse complement strand
TGGTCGACCGGCGCCGCGCACATCGGCAGTTGGCTGATGTTTGGACCACACGAGGTCACCACGGCCGGAAAAATCAGCTATGAAGCATTCTACGTCCGCGAATTCGCGATCGTCGGTCTGGTGATATGCGGGGTGGTGCTGACGGCCGGGCCCGTCGTCTACAACACGGTCGAACAGATCCAGACTTGGCTGGTCGGCCTGATTCTGGGCCTGGTCGTCTTGATTGCCTGCATGGTCGTCCGCTGGGACGCCATCGCGGGTTTGGGGGCCGGCCTGGTCAGCTTCGGCAGCATGCCGGATGCCGCGGTGACCGGCCTGTCGATGATGCAGCTTTTGGGCGCATTGGCGTTCGCCGGCGTTGGCGGCAGCTTGAATCTGGGACAGAGCAACTACGTCAAGGATAAAGGCTATGGCATGGGACTGTACATCGGCCGCATCACCAGTCCCTTGACCGGTCAGGAAGAGACCGTGGAAGAGACGGGGTATCACTTCCATCACACGCCCGCCAACATGGCCCGCTGGCGGGAATGGTGGTTGGCGGCCAATATCGAACACCTCTTCAGTTTTCTCATGACTTGCTGCGTCACGCTGTTTCTCCTGGCACTGATCGTCTACTCGCTGCTGTACGATGAACAGGGCCAACTGCGCGAACAAGCACGCAACATGGGGGGCGGATTCGACTTCGTCTGGGCGCAGGCGCAGATGCTCAAGACCTATCCCGCCGGCAGGGCCTTGCGCATCTGCTATCTGCTGGCGGGCGTGGCATTGCTCCTGACGACGGAATTGGGCGTCCTCGACTGCGTGGCCCGCATCTCGTCAGACATCATCGCCGTCAACTTCGTCCGGCAGGACTCCCCATGGACCGTCGGCCGCCTCTACTTTCTATTCCTCTGGGCCGAGATCGCCCTGGGAATCGCCATCCTCCTGGCCGGTACGAAGGAGCCGACGGTTTTGATTCAGACCGCGGCGGCTCTCAACGGCGGCGTCATGTTTCTTTACTCGCTTCTGCTGCTCTACATGAACGCCAAGATTCTGCCCCGGTCGCTCGCGATCAGTCCGATACGGTTTCTGGCTCTCGTCTGGGCGTGTGCTTTCTTCGGCTATTTCACCGTCCAATCGCTGAAGTTGACGCTGGTACCCCTGCTCGTCGGCGCATAATCATCTCGCTCGACGCGGGTCTCGAACCGCGAAACTTCAGGCGCCGATCGCCGTCGGTTTCGCGCGTCGCTCCCGCGACTCTCGCCGCTGCGCCGGGTATGATCATCGAAGCGTGACTGTGCCTTCCATTTCAAATGAGATCATCGTTGTGAATGAATCGGCCGCCGCCGTCTGGGTGGGCATTATCATGGGGAGCAAATCCGACTGGGAGACGATGCGGCATGCCGCGGAGATGCTGCAACAGTTCGGCGTTCCGCATGAGTGCCGTGTGGTCTCGGCCCACCGGACACCGGAATGGATGGTGGAATACGCCCGGACTGCCGAAGAGCGCGGACTGCAGATCCTGATCGCGGGCGCCGGCGGAGCGGCCCATCTGCCGGGAATGGCGGCGTCCCTGACCACGTTGCCAGTGCTCGGAGTTCCGGTGCAGAGCAAAGCGTTGCAGGGCCTCGATTCGCTGCTGTCGATTGTGCAGATGCCGGGCGGCGTCCCTGTAGGCACGCTGGCGATCGGGGAAGCCGGAGCCAAGAACGCCGGACTGCTCGCCGTGCGGATGCTGGCGAATCAGCATCCCGATTTGCGAACCAAGTTGAAGGCGTTTCACGAACTGCAGCGCGACCGGGTGTTGGGCGAGGTGTTGCCGTGAGCCGTGCGCAACCCATCCTCCCCGGCGCAACGCTGGGAATTCTCGGCAGCGGGCAATTGGGACGCATGTTCGCCATTGCGGCCCGCCGGCTCGGTTATCGCGTCGTCGTGCTGTCTCCCGACGACGACACTCCAACGGGACAGGTCGCCGACGAAGAACTCCGGGCAGACTATCTTGATCTCGACCGCATCGCCGACTTTGCGCGGCAGGTGGACGTGGTGAGCTTCGAGTTCGAAAACGTTCCGGCCGCAACCACCACGGAATGCGAGAAGTACGTTCCGGTTCGTCCGGCCGGTCAGGTCCTCTTCCTTTCGCAAAATCGCCTGCGCGAGAAGGGCTATCTCCGCGACGCCGGTCTCCCCGTCACGCCGTTTGTCGAAGTGCGCGACCTGGCGACGCTGCACGCCGGGCTGGCCGAGTTCGGGGTTCCCGCCGTCCTGAAGACCGCCGATTGGGGCTATGACGGCAAGGGCCAGGTGTTGATCCGTCAGTTGGACGATGCGGCAAGCGCCTGGGCGCAACTGGCGTCGGATCGCGCGATCCTCGAAGCCTTTATTGACTTCGAATGTGAATTGTCGGTGGTGGCGGCACGGGGGATGAACCGCGAAGTGGTCACTTATGGGCCAATGCTCAACGCGCACTCACATCACATTCTCGATATCTCGATCGCCCCGGCTCCGCTCGATGGAGCGATTCTCCGAGAGGCCCGCGAGGTCGCCCGGACCGTTCTGGAGAAAATGGATGTCGTCGGCGTGATGTGCATTGAGTTTTTTCTCACGAAGTCGGGACGGCTGCTCATCAACGAGACCGCGCCGCGACCACACAACTCGGGCCATCTCACAATTGACGCCCACGTCACCTGCCAGTTCGAACAACAGGTGCGCGCCGTCTGCGGTCTTCCCCTGGGGTCCGCACGCCAGCATCGACCGGCTGCGATGGCGAACCTGCTCGGGGATCTCTGGGAACCTCACCCGCCGAATTGGTCGGCGGCATGCGCGCTGCAGGACGTGAAGCTGCACTTGTACGGCAAACGTGAGGCTCGGAAGGGGCGTAAAATGGGGCACATGACCGTCCTTGCGGACACCGCCGCAGAGGCTGAGCAGCGCATCCGCGCGGCGCGGGCGGCCCTTCACACGTGACCCGAGCTTCCTGCCGGAGAACCATTCACCACCCGGAGGATTGTCATGCAAGCTCGCGGCCTCGCCTCCCTCGCCGGCGCTGTCATTCTGCTGATTCTTGCCGTCTCCGCCCAGGGTGCTCCGCCGAATCCAGGAGTGCAGCGCTACCTGTATGTCGCCTGCCCGGGGATTCGCAACTCTCTGGAATATGGCGGTCATGGTCTGCTGGTTTTCAGCATTGACGCCGGCCATCGCTTCCTCAAGCGGATCCCGACTGCGGGACTCGACGAGAACGGCAAACCCCTCAACGTGAAGGGAATCTGCGCCAACGCCTCGACGGGACGGATTTACATCAGCACGCTCAAGACGCTCCAGGCGTTGGATCTCGCGAATGGCGACATCATTTGGGAGCGGCCCTACGACGGCGGCTGCGATCGGATGGCGATCTCCCCGGACGGACAAGTGATTTATCTCCCGTCGCTGGAGAAGGACCACTGGCATGTGGTCAATGCAGTCACTGGAGACATCCTCGCACGAATCGAACCCCAGCCGGGAGCGCACAATACCGTCTTCGGTCAGGATGGGACCAAGGTATACCTTGCCGGATTGCGCTCGCGGGTCCTCAAGATCGTGGATGCGAAAACCCATCAGGTGACGGGCGAAGTCGGGCCGTTTTCGGACAGCATCCGTCCGTTCACCATCAATGGACGGCAAAGCCTGTGCTTTGTCAATGTGAATGATCTGCTCGGGTTTGAAGTTGGCGACATGGCTGCCGGCAAGGTATTGCATCGCATCGAAGTGCAAGGGTTCGTCAAAGGCCCGACAAAACGGCACGGCTGCCCCAGCCACGGCATTGGACTGACGCCCAATGAGAAGGAACTCTGGGTCTGCGACGCCGCCAACAGTCGCCTCCACATCTTCGACGCCGCGGCAATGCCCCCACGCCAGCTCACCAGCATCGCAGTCCGCGATCAACCAGGCTGGATCACGTTCAGCAGTGACGGAAGATTCGCCTACCCTTCGACGGGTGACGTCATCGACGTGGCAACGAAAACCATCGTCGCCCGGTTGACCGACGAACGCGGCGCGGCAGTGCACAGCGAAAAGATGCTGGAAGTCCGATTCTTGATGGACCGTCCTCTGGAGGCGGCAGACCAGTTTGGGCTGGGACGGGTCATCGTCCCCTAGAATCCGCCGCCCGAGGCCGTCTCGTTCGCGTCATTCGCCGCGCCGAGTCGCTATTCCGCCTCTTTGAATACAGTGTCAATCGCCAGGCCCGCAGCGAGCAACAGCGTGGCCAAGGCGGCGTTGGAGCTCACCTGGGGGGCGAAAGAGACGATGTAATTGTCCGCCGAGGTGAAGAGTTCTTTGGCGACTCCCGCCCACTTCTTCGCCACGGTCCCCAGTTCTTCTCCCGAAGCGCTGAGCAACTTGAAATTCCAGCCCTTCCAATCCCCTTTCACCTCTCCCACCTGCTTGTCGCTGTTGTCATACAGCAGGAAGCCGCCGCCGAGTGAAAGGACCTTGCTCTTGAAATAGCCCAGCGGCTCGCCGTCCCCGTTGTGGACGGTCACTTTCGTCCTCAGGAATCCCACCCCCCGGCGGATCGTAAAAAGGATCTCATCCCCTTCAGCGTCGGTCACTACGACTTTCGTCGGCATCAGCTGCTTGTTCACCAGCAGCCGCAGATAGGTGACGACGGCTCCCGGCTGTTCCTCCGCGAAACCAACCTTTTCGTTGGTCTGGGGGTCGAAGATATCGTAGCGGTCGGTCAGTTTGAAAACGCCGGCATGTTCCTTGATGAGAAACGTACTGAGATCGAGCAGCGCCATGGATCCGCCTCTTGGACTTTACGTTGGGGAAGAGCGTCGACGGTCGTGCAAGATGCTACCAATCGCAAGTCTTCGACGCATGCGCAGAGTCTTCATTTTTAGCGCGTATGCAGTCGCCGGTCAGGCAGCCAGATGTCATCAAGGCGCGAGAATGGAGGCCGCATGGATTCGCACGGCCTTCCAGCGCACCGAGACTGCTTTTTCGGACGCGACGTTGACGCTGGACTGCAGCGCGATGGAGGCAATCGGCTGATCCTGGGAACCAATCCAGGCGCTGTCGAAGTACCGCCAGCGATTCTCTCCCGCGGTTTGCACAAAATAATACAGCACTCCGCCGCGACGAACGACGCGAAGCACGCCTGCAGCCGGCGCGGCGGCCGCTTCGCGGCTGAGATAGCTCCGCTTGCCGCTGAGGTCGTCAGCGGAGTTTGACAGTTCCAGGAATCGCACGCCGGGAGCCAGCAGCCGCAGGCCGAAACGGGTTCCCTCGACGTACGGGGACTTGACCGTAAGAGCGATCCCCATCCCCACAGATCCTCCCGCCGGCGGTTCTTCGAGCACCAGTTCGTCGAATTCCGCCTGGAAGTCGAAGTCACCCAGGATCTGGCGGCGCAGTCCGACCTGGGTGTCGGACCAGCCAGCCGCGCCGACAGAGCGCAGAACCAGTCCCGCCGGAGTGAGGACCGCCCGGTCGGCCGGCGGCGTCCCGTTAATGCGGAAGACGTTCTGGCCCCAACCGTCCCTGCCGAAATCGTGGTCCAGAGACTGCGGATACCGCGTCTTGTCAATCGCAAGGATCTCCGGATCGACTTCCGCCCCTTCCTGCTCGCCCGGGGGCGGGAGCTCCCGCGGCCACTGGCCGCGATAGACCACATCCTTGACCACCACTCCCGTTTCTCCCGGATAATGGAAGAGTCCGAACAATCGCTGACGATCGTCCGGTAGACGCCCCTGGTAGACCGGCACGCCGTTGAGTGCGATCGTCAGTTCGTCCCCGGCGAGGGTTAAACCGACTTCATTCTCCTCATTTGGCTTCAGTGGCACGGGGGAAGAATCGGCAAGCGGCTCAGCGTTGAACGGGCTGAGTCCCGAGTTCTCCCAGACTCCCCCGGTCAGGCGGTGGATTTGCACCCCTTCCGGCTTCAGCAGAAAAACGGTGCGCCCCAGCGCCGGATGGACGTGAAGTTCGCCGGGAACATAGCGGAATCGGTATTTGAGCAGGCCGTCTTCGCAGAGGGGGCGGTGATATTGCAGCAGCGCCTCGCGACCCGTCCCCGACAACTCCGAGCGTTGACGCCCGTGGATCTCCGCGCCGACCTGCTGCCATTCTGGGTTGTTGCCGCGGGCGGCGTTGTCGCGATAGTAGGTGGCGATCCAACCGTGCAGCGACTCGCCGCCGACGAGATTCAGTTCGTCGGGAATTCGCGGATTTCCGGTGATGGCGACGTGCCGAATCTCCGGCAGAGTGCTGACGTGCGAATGAATTGCCAGCCACGGATCGTGGGCGGGCGGCAGGGGTTCATCATAAATCGTCTGCCCGGCGATGGAGACCGTCATCCGCTGGTTGCGGACAACCAATCGATAAGGAATCCATGAGGAAACCGTCTTGATCTCCTGCGGAAGCTTGATCGTCGGCAATGGCGTGAGAAAATCACCGATCGCGACCTCTTTCCGGGTGTAGTTCAACATCAACCGCCGACCGCCGTACATCAAAGACGCTTCGCGGTAGCCGAACCCGCTGAGTTCCGCATCCACGGTGAAGTCTCCCTGCAGCGGGATGCCGAAGTACAGGCAGTCGTCTTCATGCCCGGAAAGTTTCGCGAATCCCGCCGGAGTCTTGATCCACAGCGGTTGGGAGATCCCCAGGGCGATGGTCTCCGCCTTGGCATGAGTCACCGGTCGCCAATGGGAATTCGCGCCGCCGGCGAGGCGAATCTCTGTGGAGGCCATCGCCAGAGCGTTTGCGGTCCCCCGCAGGCTGCGAATACGGCCGTCGAAGCGCCAACCGCTCGACTGCGACTTCTGAAGTTGCTGCACCACGAGGTGGTCGAGCAGCCGCACTCCGAGATCGCGCGTTTCGGCGTGCAGAATCGCATCGCTGGCGGCGACCACCTCGGGCCAGCGTTCCCACTCGACTTTGGTGGTGACGGTTGGCAACAGCTTCGCGAGCGACAGGAGCGTTTCTCGGGCGTCCGCCGGACGCTCCCGTGCCAGAGACACAAGTGACAGCAGCGCCAAGCGCGAGCGCTCGTTATAGGAGTTCGAAGACGTCCGGAGCGACTTCAGCCGGTTCTCAAGTTCCGGAAGGCGCCCCAGTTCGACCGCAGTCTGCACCAGTTGCAATGCGGGAGCGACGACCGGCGAGAATCGTTGTTGGGCCAGGGGATCGTCGGAGGCGACGAAATCGGCATGCATTCGCACCAGGATGTCGCCGCTTCCGGGAAACACCCAGTTCAAGAGCACTTCCCAGCGATCTTCCGCGGCAATGACTGCGGCGCGGCGCACCAGCGGCAGAGCGTCGCGAGCGAAAGCGGGTTCAGAGATGAGCACACGCGCCGCCTCGCGCTCCGCGGACGAGGGAAGACTCGCGCGCGCGAACGGGTCGTGGCGGAAGTCTGCGGGCAAGGTGTGGGGCCAATCTCCGCTGAGGACCACGTCACGAACCCGCACGGCCTCCTGCTCGCGATGGTGGTAAAAGCCGAACCGCCGGGGAGCGTCGGGGGAGAGTTGGCGTCGATAGACCACCTCATCATTGAGCGTCAGTGATAATTCGTCGCCAACGATGGCGAATGTCACGCCGTTCCACGCCGATTCCTTAAGAGGCAGCCGGCCCTGATGCTGCTGACCCGCCGGGTCGTCGACGACATTGTCTCGGGCCAGCCCGATCCAGGATCCAGACCCCTCGGTGAGCCAATGCAGCCGGACGCCTTCGGGCTGCAGCAGGAACACGAGGCGATCCAGCGCCGGATGGACGTGCGTGCGTCCAGCCTCGTAGAAGAAGCGATAACGGATCTGTTCTCCGTCCCACATAGGTCGCTGACAGGCCAGCAGGCTGTCAACGACGCCGCCGCCCGTCGACGCTGTCTGCGCTGGGCGGCGTAGGCCGCGCAGCTCGTGACTCTCGAAGGACCAGTCGAGTTCCGGCTGCGCCAGCGTGGAGCCTTGCGTCTGCACCACCAGCGCATTTCTGGCGCGCTCGGCATAAAAGTTGGTCGACCAACCAAGCATGCGGGGGTCGTCCAGCAACCGGACTTCGCGGGGAATCTGCGGTTTTCCCGTGATGTGCAGCGAACGGAACGTCGGTGTCCAACCGGCGGTCGAACGCAACCCCAACCAGGGGCTCCCGGCTCCCGGTGATTCGCGGAAGACGGCGTGTCCATTGACGAGGTACCGCACCTCGCCGTTGCGCACGGCGAGAGTGCTGATATTCTCCGACTCGCTGTCACGCAACAGCAGTCCCGGAACCCGGCGAGTTCCTTCACGACCGGGGACTGCGAGGTTGATCTGGTTGTTGTTGCGAAAGTTCGTGAACAGCAATCCGCCGTAGAGCAGGCCCCCCTCGCTCCAGCCTCCTTCGGGAATGCGGACACTCACTGCGAACTCGCCCTCGAGTGGATAACGGTAGATGAGCGCCGATTCACTCTCCGACACGATGTTGCGTACGACTCCGTCGGCCGCAAACCACCAGTTGCGGCCGCTGCCGTTGTTCAGCGTCGACGCGGGTGCAAAACTCACAGGACGCCAGTCTCGCAGCGCCGCAGGGGCCTGCAAGCCGCCGGCTGCAGATTCGCCCCGCCGCCGCAGGGCCTCTACGTAGGCGGCCCAGATGTGAATCCGCGGAATCGGCTGTTGCAGTCGTTTGGAATGCAGCAGACACGCGTCCAGCAGACGTTCACTGACGGTCTGCAGTGCGGGATGATCCATCGCGTACAAAGCGACGACCAGATCGTCGAGAGGAACGGTAGTCAACTGCGGCCCTCGTTTCGGTTGAGCCAGGTTGGCGTCTTCGAGGAAGGCGACGCGATCTTCGAGCAGAGGCAGCGCCGCGGCGGCGTCGGGGCCGCGAAGCTGTTCGATCAGCAGCATCAGGGGGGCGGCTGCCGCGTTAGCGGCGGAGCCTTGCTGACGGAGACGGTCCAGCAGCTCAGGGAGTCTGCCGCAGGCACGCGCGGCGTCCAACAGTGCCGCACCACTGTGAAAGGTCGCAGGGTCCGGAGTCGTCCTGAGAGTTCGAAATTCGTGGACCCGCATCTGAGGAGCCAACAAGGGGACGAATTCCGCCGGCGGACTCTCGGTCGGTACGAAGCCGGTCAGCGTTCGCACCCCGCCCGATTTCGGGAACGTAAACTTGAACAAGAAGTCGTAACGCTCTTCCGCCGAGAGGGGCAGGAGTTGGCGCGACAGGTAGGCGGCCAGCGGCAGTGTGGACAGTTGCTGCATGGAACTCAGATCGGTTTCGTCCCCCAGCCAGCGGAAGGCCGCAATGAGCTGATTCTGCCGCAGTAACTCTGCGGTAATGTCGTTCCGCAGGCGCTGTCGCATCTGTGCGGAGTAGTTTCCGTCGTAGCGTGCATAGAAGGAGTCGGAGGCGGCCAGGATGCTCTGGTAATCCTGTAGAGCCAGTTCAGCCTGTCCGAGCTTGAAGCGCGTCGCTGCCGCCGCTTTGAGCCAGCCCGTCAGGGGTTCCAGCGGATCGTTGGTATTGATCCGCGGGACGAGCTTTTGTGCGACAGCTTCCAGGAGTTCGACCGCCTGCGTCTGCAGCACCGGATGTTCCAGCGCCTGCGCGGCGATCTGTCCGACCGCTTCGGCCTGCCCACGCGAACCCAGCGTCAACACCGCCTGCTTGAGCGCAGCGAGGTTGTCCGCAACCCCTTCCGGATGATCGCGCAACAGCGCCAACTGGATCAGCAGCAGTTGCCCTTCGATCTTGGCTCTGGGATGCTCAGCGCGCTCACGGATCCGGCGTTCCAGATCCTCCAGCCGATCAGCGCGCTTGGCCCAGTCAACCAGCAGCGCCGCAACGCTGCCGGAGGAGGCGCGGGCGACAGTGGAGCTCTGGCCGACCGCCGATCGTGAATAGAGAAAGACCTCTTCGCTGCGTCCTTCCGGAAACACGATCGACGCCAGAGCGGCATACGCCTCTTCCGCCGGGAAATTATGGCTCCCCCACAGTCCGGAAATTTCGGTGAGAGCGCCCTCGACCTCGTTGACATACTGCTGATAGGTCTCTTCTTCCGAGCTTCGGCTCTGAAAGGCCGAGAGTTGGCCCGGCTGGAACTGCAGGGTCATGATCGGCGGCCCCCCGGCGAGAGCCGAACGGGCTGCGCGAAAGCTGAGTTCGGGTAGCTTGTTTTGTGCCGCCAGTTTTGAGACTGCCAGCGCATCCCGCAGATCGGCGACAGGAAGCGGGCGGGCTTCCGCCGACCAGACCGAAACTGCCAAGGGCGCCCCCATCGCGAACCACAAGGCGGGCACGATCCATCGATTGGCGAAAGGCATCTGCGGCTCTCTCTATGGGTCACGTCGTCTGTCGGGGTCTGTCAGCCAAGACTCGGCAATGCTCCACGGCTCTCACTTGACCGCTCGAGCCGGTGCAATCGCGCCCGCAGGACGCTTGGCAGCAGGACGTTCGTCCGATTGACCTGATTTCAGAATCGCCTCGAGCATTCCGCTCCAGTGACGCTCAGCGGTCGCGAGATCTCCGGCATCCGCCGCGATCTGTCCCCGCTCGCGCAACATGGCCAGCAGCCACATCGAGTCGTTCATTTCGCGAGCCGCCGCAAGGCAGCGCACGCCCAGCGCGTCGCCGGCGAGTTGGACATTGCGTTCCGGATGCCTGAGCGCACGCCGAGCAACTATCCAGGCGGAGACGGCAGGATCCTCCGCGGAAACAGGGGCACTCGTCGTCCGCTCTTCAAGTCTTGTCGACAGCAACGTCAACGCGTCGACGAGACCGGCGGTTTCAGAATCCGGACTCGAAATCATTTGCACGAGCAGTTCTGCAGTCACGATCGAGGAATCTGCACTCAACTTGCGGGCTTCCGACAGTTGGTCGCGAAGTTGCTGCAGCACATCATTGGGTCTGGCAGCGGCCGGAGATGCAGGCGATTGCGATGCGCGACGTTCCACCGCCCTGGTAAATGCAGAAAATGCCTGCTGGACCGGAGACTGATTTCGCAGATTGACCGGCGTTGCCGCCATTGGCATCACCACGGGCTTCCCGGCGGCACCGGCCAGCGCCGTCTCAAAGAGACTCATCACGGTCGCAGAGTCGGCTGACCGGGGTTGAACCGATAGCGAAAAATCGACGGTCGCCGTCGCCACCGCCGACTTCGATGAGTCCGGGGCGGGGGCGACCGTGGGGATCCGCACCCAGTCCCGAAGAGACTCGGAGAGGACGTCGGGAGTCAGCGCATCCGTCGCCGACTTGCGACCGCGCTCGACCTCGCGCTCAAGATACGTCCCACCCCAGCGCGACGCTGCCTGGAATTTGGCGGGATCGCCGGCGCGCTCGTACATCCGCAGCGCATCGAGCGGCATTTTCATCTTCAGAAAGTCTTGTCCGGCGGCGTGCAGCGACTGAATCTCTTGATACTCGGCATAGCCCGGATTGGATGTGCCGTAACGTGAGAAATCCTGCTGGGAAAGGAGTTCCAGGATCGTCTGGCGTGCCTTGGCGCGCTCGCCAGCCAGCCCATACATCCGGACGAGATAGCGGCCGGGGTGATAGGAAAATTCATTCATGCTGCGCCCATCGGGATGATGGACGGACCGTTCCAAAAGTTGAATCACCTGGGGACGCAGCGCCCCGGATTCGCCGATCTCCTGCCCGACCACCATGGCGACGTCGCTCGGCAACGTCGCGTTGTCCAGCAACAGTTGAATTCGCTTCCCCGCCGATTCCGTCTTGCCGCTGTGGGCGTCGAGCACCGCCAGAATGGCGACGCCTGCAGGCCAT
This sequence comes from Planctomycetaceae bacterium, assembly GCA_033762515.1. Lineage (GTDB taxonomy): Bacteria > Planctomycetota > Planctomycetia > Planctomycetales > Planctomycetaceae > DSVQ01. The sequence continues at coordinate 2,698 of JANRLN010000283.1, read as the reverse complement.
TTTTCGTTGCCGTTCTCGATCTTTTCCAGAACAGCGGCGATCTCTTGGCTCAACTGCCCGCGGCGTTCCGGTTGTTTGGTGGCCTGAACCAGACGGGTAACGAGACTTGTCACCTTGCCGTCGGAATTCCAACTCATCGTTTCGGCAACTCCTCCCCAGGGGTTGGTCACGCGACCGTTCTGGGGAATCACCGCCTCGCGGGCATAGTTGTACATTTCGTCGGTGGCCCAGAGCTTGTCGTCGTAAATCCGAGACATGAGTTGCATTCGCTGGTCCGGCAATTCCTTCCACGCACGGCGAAACAACGACATGCCAGCGTCGCGGGTGTTGTCATTGCGCACCATCTCACTGACAATGTCGGTGAGCCGATAGGAAATCTGGCGGAGCGGCTTCAGATCGATTGTTTCGAAGGCTTTGGCCAGATCCGGGATTCGCTTGGCACTCTGGAATGTGTTGCGGATGTCGTAGTAACGGTCTTCCAGTTGCGCGGGGTCTTTGGCGATCGCTTTCAAGTAGGCGTCGCACGCCTCCGTATGTTTGCCGGCGGCCGCCAGTTGATCGGCGACTTTGTACAGTGCCTTGCCGTCATTGGGCTGTTCCTTCGTCAACCGGCCGAGGACTTCGTTCGCCCTTTCGGCATGTCCCGCCGCCTGGAGGTATTCCGCAAGCGTCTGCAGCAGGATGACCGAATTCGGCGAGCGTTCGAGTTGGCCTTCGACCCGTGCGATCGACTTCGCCAGTTGACCAGTGCGCTGCAGCACCTGAAGGGCCTGCTGGCGCGCCGCCATTTCTTCGGTGACGCCTCGATTGCGACCTTGACCGGGATTCGGCTGGCTGCGGCGGAGCAACTGGTGCGCCATCTGTGCGGCGATGTCGCTGTTGCCCTGGTTGGCGTATTGCTGCATCACCTGCACCAACATGCCAGTCTGATTTCCTGAGCGGCGGCGCATTCTCGCCAGCAGATTCTCTGCGGGTTCATGCATTCCCAACTGGTGCATCAATTGCGCCAGACTGAACTGCACACCGGCGTCCAGCTGCAGTCCGTAGAGGCGCTCGGCTCCGGTGCGGGCACGCTCGATACGGCCCAGGGCGACTGCCGCCTGCACCGCAAGCAACTCCCGTTCGCGCAGCGCGATGTGATCCGCCGGCTCAAAACCGTCCAATGTCTCCAGAGCTGCCGCGGCCTGTTTTTGTCGCAGCAACATGCCCGCTAGTTCCATTCGCAGGGGGATGTCGTCCGGAGATTGTTCCACAGCTGCCGCCAATCTGGCCGCAGCCGAATTCTGATCCCCATTCCACCAGGCAACGTACGTGGCGGCGAGATGGTGCAGAAGCCGCTCTTGACCCTCCGTTTCCCGACCGCGCAACTCCAGGTAGGTGAGCAGGGAATCGACCTGAAGCGACTGCTTGTGGGCATCAAAGACCGAATACAGAAATTGAATCGCTGCTTCGTCGAAATACACGTTCGGCTGGGGATAATCGAGTTGTATCGACCGGTAGCCCGTGGTCAGACTCCCCACCTGGACGTAATATTGACGAGAAGAAGACCTGGAGGACGACTGCCGAGGATTCGCTGTGTGCAATGCCGGATTCTCGGCCAACTGTCGGGCTCGCATGGACAGTGCACGTCCCACGGCGGAGTGCAATTTGGACCAATCCCGGGCCTGCGCCAATAAATTCCCGATCTGGGACCACAGACTGAACGCATAACCGGGATACTGCATCCGCCTCCCCGGAGGATTGCGTTCCAACTGCTCCGCGAGCTCGATCATGTCGTCGGTTTTGTTGAGTGCCGCAGCGACTTGGAAGGCCTGCTGAAGCGCGTCACCGCTGTCGGACTTGGCCTTCAGCTCGCGATACATCTCTTCCGCCAGGGCTTCCCGCTTGCCGTTCTTGAGCAGATTGATGATGACCGGCGTGAGGCCGAACATCTCCATGACTTCAGGATAGGCCGCCAGCGCATCTCGGTAATAGGCCAGCATCCGATCCAGTTCGGCGTCGGTCAGCGGAATCGGCTCCTGCATCACAACTCGGCCGTTGCGAACCGTCTGCCGCTGCTGCAAACCCCGCATGGTCGTCAGATACAGCAGCTTGCCGTTGATATCTCCGGACTCCGCCAGCTTCAGTGCAATCTTGCCGGAAAAGTCCTGCGCGGCATCGGAGTCTCCGGACTGATTCAGATACTGTTGCGCGAGCCCGGAAATCCCGAGGGCCTCCCAGAGTTCCTGGGGACTGACGTCCGGCTTGTCAACGGTGGCTTGAATTTCGGCCACGGCCTGTTTTGCTTCGCCGGCCGCAGCTCGCTGCATAAATCTCACTCCCGACGCCAATGACTGGACCAGTTGGAATTCCGAGGGCGCCCACATCTGGAATCCCTGAATGCCATAGCGGCGCGACATGCTTTCGTCGAAGGTCTGCATCATCTCGTACCAGGAGGACGTTCGACGGAGAAACGGCGGCAGATTCGCGAGCCGAGCGGCGGCGTTGTTCGACGCCGTCAGCGGTGAGCCGGCGCCAGTGGGCCGCTTTTGTGCCTGAGACTTCTGAAACTCCGCTTTCGCGCTCAACTGGTCTTCGGGAATCTTCAACGAACGCAGTCGATCGAACCGTTCAATGGCCGCTTCCTGCTGATTGGTCTTCCACAGCGCCACTCCCGATCGGTAGAGCGCTTCCCAATCGTCGGGACGATCGCGCAGCA
>JANRLN010000282.1:0-3581 GCA_033762515.1 Planctomycetaceae bacterium | reverse complement strand
CGTGCTGATCCCGCGTTGATTACTTTGATCCTGCTTCAACCTCATCTTGCCCATTTTCCCGCTTGCCGATACCATCCCGCCCCTTGTCGTCCGCCCAGGAGGGCAGCCGGGGGGCTGCTGCGATCATGGTATTGTGGATCTACCGCCACGTCCGAAACCTCGTAGGCGCTGTCGTTGCGCTCATCGGGCTCGTGTCGACCGCGGAGGTCTGGCTCAAGGCGTCCCGGATTTACGACGCTGTGGAGAACAAACGGGAAACCGTGAGCGATCTCCCCGGCTGGATGCTGCCGTCGGGATCGACGGGTTGGGAGCTTCCTCGCGCGGCGAAATTCGATCTCCCGGCAAGATCGGGGGGCGGCTCGTGGTCGACCAATTCTTTTGGAATCCGTGGACCGGAGGTGGCTGTCCCCAAACCGGGGGGAGTGTATCGCATCCTCTGCCTCGGAGATGAGACGCTACTTGGGCCGGAACTGGGTGATGACGCGCTCTTTGCTCAACAGCTGCAGGCGTTGCTGCAACAGCGAACCCAGTACCGAATCGAAGTCATTGCGGCTCCCCTGCCCTGCGGTTGCCCGTTGTCGCTGGCGATTCACCATCGCCTGCATTTGACCTCACTGCAGCCCGATCTGGTGTTGCTCCAAACGTCCGCCGGGGACGTGGAAGACGATCGCACCCTGCGTCGTTGGACGATTCGCGATGCCGCCGGGTTGCCGCTGGCTTGTGTGCATCCCGATCTCCGCGGCCCGAAGACCGAAAACCTTGTCGCGGTCTGCCGAAGCGAATTTGCGTTGGTCGACCTGTGTTTCGAGCAGTTGGTCAAGGCCGGAAAGCGCACGGGGACCGGCGCCGGTTCGGTTGATCGACTGGGAACACTCAATCAGGAACGGGTGCGCGAGTGCCTGTTGCCGACGATGCAACTGGCGGCACACTGCGAGGCCGCGTACAGCCGACTGGTTGTCTGGTTCAGCCCGCAGGTCGGAACGCCGGAAGGGCTGGTGCAACATCGAGAGTTCATCTCTCTCGCGGGAGCCTACTTTGCCGAGCAGCGCCTGCCGGCGGTCGACGTCGGCGGCAGTTTTGCCGAGGGGATGTACGCGGCGAAGAATCGCTGGACTTCGGCGGGTCATCGCCGCGCTGCGGAGGTTCTGGCCGGCCAGCTCATCCAGAACCTCCCTGGACCGTGGTCGAGTCCCACGTCCGTCCCCGTCGCCGTCCCCGCGAGTTACATGGCGCCGGCCGCGGGGGGGATTCCCGAAATCCGCCGCGCGATCCGTTGAGGAGCCCGCAATTGCGTTAGGGTTGCGAGCAGCGGGCCGATTAGACTTTCCAGCGCTTCGCCGGCAGGGGCGCCCTGCCTGACGCCGCTCATCACGCGGAGCGTGATGGCGACGACATTGTCTCAGCTGCGATTGGATTGAGAAAAGGGCCTGTCCACCATGCATGACTCCTTGAGCGCAGAACGGTTCTACTTCAATCAGGCGGCCGACATCCTGAGCCTGACCCCGAACATGCGGACGCTGCTGTTGACGCCGCTGCGCGAGATCAAGTGCCAGGTGGCGATCGAACGCGACAACGGCGAGATCGCGACCTACATCGGCTACCGCATCCAGCATGACAAGTCGCGCGGGCCGATGAAGGGCGGTCTGCGATTCCATCCTGCCGTGGACGCTGAAGAAGTCCTCACGCTGGCGTCGCTGATGACTTGGAAGACGGCAGTGGTCAATCTCCCGTACGGCGGCGCCAAGGGGGGCATCTCGGTCGATCCGAGGACATTGTCACCGGGAGAAATGGAACGAATCACCCGCAAGTTCGTGGATGAAATCCACGATATGGTCGGTCCCGACAAAGACATTCCCGCCCCGGATATGGGGACTAACGCCCAGGTGATGGCCTGGTTCGCCAATCAGTACGAGAAGTTCCACGGCTTTCAACCCGCCTGCGTGACGGGCAAGCCCGTCGACCTGCACGGTTCCGAAGGGCGCGAAGAGGCGACAGGACGAGGTGTGGTCACCATTGCCGAGGCCACGCTGAAGCGACGGGGGAAACCACTGGCCGGCGCTACGGCGGTCGTACAGGGCTTCGGCAACGTCGGCAGCTTCGCCACCCGACTCCTTTTCGACAAGGGGGCCAAGGTCCTCGGGATCACCGATATGACCGGCGGCATCTGGAATCCCGAGGGGCTCGATGTCCCGGCGCTCGCCGAATACGCCAAGTCCACAGGGGGAGTGGCGGGATTCCCGGGAACTGATCCGCTGACCAACGAACAGCTGTTCGCCGCCCCTGTGGATGTGCTCATCCCGGCCGCTCTGGGGGGCGTATTGACCTCCGAGAATGCGCCGCATGTTCGCGCAAAGTACGTCATTGAGGCGGCGAACAGTCCCACGCTGCCGCAGGCCGATGAGATTCTGCACCGCAACGGGGTTCTGGTTGTCCCCGATATCCTGGCCAACGCGGGGGGAGTGACCGTGAGCTACTTTGAATGGGTGCAGAATCGTCAGCACTTCAAGTGGGATCTGGCTCACGTTCGCGCCGAACTGGAAAAGATCATGCTTCACAGTTTCGACCGCGTGTGGCAGATCGCCGAAGACAAGAAGATTCCGCTGCGCACGGCTGCCTACGTGCTCGGCATCGGTCGCGTGGCCAACGCCACGAAGCTCGGCGGCATTTGAGAGGACCACCCACCGGCTCTCAGCGCGAGCAACGCCCGGACTCCCTCAATCGCCCGCCTGCTCGCGCCGCGGGCTGGCGCCGATCAAAACGGAAGCTTCTGTCCGACAGATTCCGTCAGCGCACGGTGGTAGACCCGCACCGCGACGGCGACATCTTCCAACGCCAAGCCCACCGACTTGAAGAGTGTGATGTCTTCCGGCGTCGCCCGTCCGGTCTCTTCACCCGTCAACACATCCGCCAGATTGCGAACCCGATCCCACTCCAGCGAGCCGGCATCGAGAGCCGCGACGAAATCGCCTGCTTCCAAGCGGCAGGCGTCGATGCTGTCGCAGACGATGTGGTCGGCGCGGCAGATTGTGGCCACATCAATCTCCGTCTTCGTCAACCAGTTGCTGCCGACGATGTTCAGGTGCGTCCCCTCGTCGAGGACCCGGCCGTCGAACAGCGGGACCTTTGACGTCGTGGCGGTGATCACAATGTCTTTTTCCGCGGCCACTGCATCCGGCTGATGGATGGCCTTGACGGGGACATCGCACAGTTCGGTCATCTCGGCGGCGAACTGGTTGCGGCGATCTTCGTCGCGGCCGTAAACTTCGACGCGTTCAATCTTGCGGACCGTGCAGACCGCCTGCAATTGGGTGCGCGCCTGAAAGCCGGTGCCGAAGCATCCCACAACGGCGGCATCGGGCCGCGCCATCATCCGCGTCGCCACACCCGTGGCGGCCCCGGTGCGCATCTGGCCCAGACGGTTGGCTTCGATCACGGCGACCGGAGCGCCGGAGTTGATGTCATACAACCAGACGTGAAACCGCGCGCCCTGCGGAGTGGTGCTGTACACCTTCAGTCCCATGAACCCGAGATATTCCGAAGCTGCCGACATCGTGTGGAGCATCGCCGCCGGAGCGATGGCG
>JANRLN010000281.1:0-4472 GCA_033762515.1 Planctomycetaceae bacterium | reverse complement strand
GGCTACCCTACCTCGTTTCGCTTATTCCGCACCAATTCTGTGGGGGTGATTCATCGACTCAATTCTGGCTATTTCAGCGACGACGCGCCTTACGCAACGGCGCTTACGGTTTCGCGGCGAAGTAACGCCAGACGGAAGCGAGCAGGATCAACCATTCGGTGGCCGCGAGGAAGTAGGTCGTCGTGCCGATGCCGCTGAAGACGCCGAAGCTGATGCACCGCATGATCACCAGGCAAAGATGGATCACGAGGCACGACGTCAGGGAGAAACGTTCGACATGCGGCTGCGCCAGCGGCCAAAGGAAGATCAGCCCCAGGCCGTGTTGCAGCCCGCCGTAGACCACAAAATACTCCGAGCGGCCGGAGCCCCCCAGCAGTTCGAAGCCGACGGAATTGGCCGTCCTGGTTGGTTGCGCGACGCACCAGCCCGCCAGGGCCAGATATGCCGCCCCCACGACGGCAAGAAATACGCGTGTGATCATTGAGAATCTCCTGATGCCGCCAGAGTGTAGTCGCCGCCGATCGGAATGGCGACCGGCGGCTTCGGTTGGGATCGCCGAACGCATCTCGTTATGCTGCAGTCGTCGCGGAGAGAACGTCTGTCCGTCGACGGAACCAACTGTCTCGTACGCCTGATCGCGAACCCATGCCCAGCCCCCGTATTTGCGTGCTGCGTGCTCCCGGCACCAACTGTGAAATCGAGACCGCCTACGCCTTCGAGTGCTGCGGCGGCCGACCGGAAACGCTGCACCTGTTTCGGCTGCTGGAACAGCCCCAGGCCCTCGATGACTTCCAGATCCTCTGCGTCCCCGGCGGATTCAGCTACGGCGACGACATCGGCGCGGGAGTGGTCTTCGCCAGCCAGTTGCGGGCTCATCTGCACGACGCCCTCGCCCGATTCCTGCAGGCCGACAAATTGGTGCTGGGAATCTGCAACGGCTTTCAGACGCTGCTGAAGGCCGGCGTACTCCCCGACGGTGCGGCAAGCTGGCAGCGCGCCGGGCACGAACGTCCGCGGGCGACACTGACATGGAACCACAACGGCAAATACACCGCCCGTTGGGTCCGGCTGCGCGTCCAGTCGACGAATAACGTCTTTCTGCGGGGGATCGAAGAACTGGATCTGCCGATCGCTCACGCGGAAGGGCGACTGGTGACCGGCGACGCTCAAACACTCGAACGCTGGCAGGCGGCCGGACAGGCGGCGCTCACCTATGTGCCGTGGCGGAACACCGACGATGCTCCGGGCCCCGCATGGTCGGCCAATCCCAACGGATCTCTGGCCGATCTCGCCGGCCTGGGAGATCCCAGCGGACGCATCCTGGGCCTGATGCCGCACCCGGAGCGTTTCCTGTTCGCCACCCAGCATCCCCAATGGACCCGTCGCGGTCTGACGGGAGAGGGAGACGGCATGCGGCTGTTCGCGAACGCGATCACATACTTCGGATAATACGGATGTAGTCCCGCTGGAAACTCGTACTTGAGAATGGTGTGCAATTACAAACCAGTGAGTCGGCCGCCGATGCAGTAACAACCCTTGTTGAACCGCGTAGAACCACGATCAAATGACTGGAGAAGCGGATCACCGACGCCCTTCCATGAGTTCCGCAGCCCGCGTGATTTCGCAGGAGAACTCACGCTGAACCGCGGCTTTTCCAACGGTGAAGGGACGAATGGATTCGCATCTTGTCGACATCCGGGAAAATTCCTCCCAGTCCACGAAATTGGTCCTTGCCGTTTTTAATCCATCAATGTTAAGGTGAGGCCCCATCACGTTCGTCCCGATGGCATTCGAACTCCCGTCCCGGCCTTGTGCCTCCCGTCCCCGTCCGAGTCGCCTCCCGACACCCCGAGTGTTGAAAGGTAGGTTTCGTCAGCACGTCGTTTGGATTTGTTAATCATCCAATGTCTCGATTTGTCATTCGGATCTTCGCGTCTTCGCGGACCGAAGCGAACGCGAGATTCGCCAGCCGTAGGGCATCGTCCATGACCAGCGCTCCGCTCGGCGTTGTCCGTCGACATCGATTCGTGATTCCGCTGCAACTGGCGGCGGTGATCGTCGGAGCCTCCTGCGTCGGCGCCTGGACGCTCTGGAGCCAGCGCGATGAGGAGACCAGTCTGGACAAAGCGCGGCGGACGGGTGAGATCCGCGTTGGTTACGCCGTGGAACCCCCTTACGCCTATGTCACGCAGGGAGCCACCGTGACGGGCGAGTCGCCGGAAATTGTGAAAGTGATCGCGACGCGCCTGGGGATTCCGCGGATCGTGTGGGTGCAAACGACATTCGACGCGCTGATTCCCGGATTGGAACAGGGGCGTTTTGATCTGATTGCGGCGGGGATGCACATTACTAAGCCGCGGGCGGCGCGGATTGCATTTACTCGCCCCACGTTTCGAGGACGAGCCGCGCTCCTGGTTCTGCGCGGCAACCCGCACGGACTGCATTCGTGCCAAGACGTGAATTCCCACCCCGAAGTCCAGCTCGCCGCCCTCGCGGGGGCGGTCGAGGTGGACGATCTGCACACCTGCGGCATTCCCTCGCGGCAACTCCTGATCGTGCCCGATGCGATTACCGGGCTGGCTGCGGTGGAATCGCATCTCGCAGACGGCCTGGCGCTGACGGAGACCACCATCCGCTGGATGGTCAAAAACAACCCGCAGGATGATCTGGAAATCGTCGTTCCGTTTGCATCGAACCCCACCACCCCGGCGCTCTGCTGCTACGGCGCCTTCGCCCTGCGGCAATCCGATCAGGATCTGCTGGACGCCTGCAATCGCGTTCTCGAGGAATACATCGGGTCTCCGCCGCATCGGGAGCTGGTCGCCGATTTTGGCTTCGATGTCGACAATCTACCGGGTTCCGTGAGCGTCGAGGAGCTGTTGCGCTGATGATCGATGCGAACCCGCAGCGGCGGCATAAACTCCACACATCGTGGCGGGAGCCGCGCGTGCAGGCGATGCTGATCTCTGCGGTCGCGGCGGCAGTTTGCCTCGCGCTGGTGCTGCTGAACCTGCAGCAGCGTTCCGCCCTGGAGCGGATTGCCGCCGGCACCAGTCGCTTTCGGCAGGCGCGGCTCGACCTCGCGCGCGGATTCGCCCACGTGGTGGCCTCCGACGCCGAAGACTCGCCGTTTGATCGCAATTCCGGCTTCGCCTTAATGTTGCAGGCGACTCGCGAGTTTGAAGAGGAATTGTCGACGGGGTCTTGGACGCAGCCGCTGGCGGGCGTCGCCCCGTTTCGCGCGTTGCTCCACGAACTGTACCTGCGTTTGTCCCAATGGTCCCGGCGGCCGCGACTCGAGCCGGACGAAACCGTGGAGCTCCGGCTGAGCATCCATCAGGCGGAGACGCAGGCCTATCGTTTGGCGGAGGAGATGCGGGACAGCGTGATGGCCTTGAGACGCGAGCAAGATTTCCTCTTCGCCTTCGTGATGACCGTCGCCGCGGGACTCGTTTCCGGTGTTTACGGGTTGGTCTATGCCGCCGCCCGTCGCGCCGCGGCTGCCGAAGCCCGCGAACGCGAGGTGGGGGATCTGTTGCGGGCCCTGGCGGACAGCACCACAGACGCAATCTTCGCCAAAGATCTGCAGGGGCGATATCAATTCGTGAACGCGGCCGCCGTCAGGTTCATGGGAAAACCAGCGGACGAGATTCTCGGGCGGGACGATGCTGCCGTCTTCGATCTCGAGAGCACACGCCTGATCCGCGTCAGCGATCAGGAAGTCATCGCCACGGGCGAGACTCTCACGCATGAAGAAAGTCTCACGGCATCCCAGGTGACGCGCATCTATCTGTCGACAAAGACGCCTCATCGCGACGGCAGCGGCCGCGTGATGGGAGTGATCGGCATCGCGCGCGACATCACCGACCGGAAACAGGCGGAGAACGAAGCCCGCGAACAGCAGCGACTCATCAGCAGCATCGCGGCGGCTTCGCCGCTCACCATTTACGTGTTCGACCTCGAGCGCCGCGAATTGACCTACTGCAACGACCATGTGTTGCACGAGCTGGGTTACTCCGGCGCCGGCGTATCGGCGCGGGACTGGTCCTGGATCAGCAGTCTCCTGCACCCGGAGGACCTCGACCGGCTCCTGCCGCTGTTCGACGTCTGGGACACCGCCCAGGACGGCCAGATTTTCGAGACGTCGTATCGTCTGCAGCACGCCGATGGATCATGGAGATGGTTCGTCAGCCGCGACACCCCGTTTCAACGAAATGCCGCCGGACAAATCACGCAGATCGTCGGCACGATCGAAGACATCACCGTGCGGCTGCGGGCGCTGGAGCAATTGCAGGAGAGCGAGCACAACTTCCGGCAACTGGCCGACGCGATTCCGCACATCGTATGGATCTGCAACGCCGACGGCGCAATGACTCACATGAATGCCAGGGCCGCCGAGTTTACAGGCCTGGATGTGAGCGATCTGACCGGCTGGAAATGGCAGAACTCGCTCCACCCCGCCGACCGCGAGG